>JAKPUX010000202.1 GCA_029554865.1 bacterium
CCCAGCTGGTATGGATGAGGCCGATGGGGATATTGAGCTCCTTGAGCAGGGTGCGGCCGAAAAAGAAGGCCGTCGCGCTGAAGGTGGCCGCCGACTGCGGGGTGCAGGGCTGCCAGCGGCCGGTACAGTCATCCATGGGAGCGGCTGCGATGCTCTTTTCCACCGTAAAGAGGCGCATCTGCGGGAAATCGGCGGCGGCGATTTCAGCCGCAGAATTGGCGATCGGGTCGCCCGGCGGCCAGCCGGCCAGCGGCATCTCCATGTTGGACTGGCCGGAGCAAATCCAGACCTCGCCGGTGAGGATATCCATGAAACTTTTGGTGCCGGAGGGGCTGGTCACGGTGACCGTCCAGGGTCCTCCCGCCGCCGGAGTCTTGAGGAAGGCTCGCCACTGGCCGTTGTTGTCCGCAATCGCAGCACTGCGGGCGCCCCAGGAGGCCTCGAGGCCAACCTTCTCTCCTGGCGCTGCCTTTCCCCAGAAAGCGACGCGCTGTCTCTGCTGCAGCACCATATGGTCCCCGAAAATCGCCGGCAGCTCGAGGGCTGCGGCTGCTGCTGCATAGAGAATCGCCGCCATAAACAGGAATCCGCCTTTCAGTAGCCTCATTTGCATGCTCCTGATGGTTACAATCCGCTCATCCGCCCGGGATGAGGTATTCTGAGCCCCCTGCCGTCCGGCCGCCAGCCGGTTCCAGCTATCGTAAAGGGGTCGATCAGAGTGTTCTGGCCGCGAAGGTATCGCCCTGGTTGGGATCACCGGTATCCCAGCCCTTCTTGAACCAGCGTTGGCGCTGATCCGAGGTGCCATGCGTAAAGGCATCAGGGACCACATAGCCCTGGGTGCGGCGCATGATGCGGTCATCACCGACCGCGGAAGCGGCGTTGATCGCCTCATCAAGGTCCCCAGGCTCGAGGATGTTGTTCATCTTCTGGGCATGATGGGCCCAGACGCCGGCGAAAAAGTCGGCCTGCAGCTCGAGGCGGATGGAGTACTGGTTGTACTCTTCCTGGCTGACGCGCCCCTGCATGCTGGCGATCTGGTCAGTGATGCCGAGCAGGTTCTGGACATGATGGCCGACCTCATGGGCGATAACGTAAGCGATGGCAAAATCACCGGGAGCATCGTACTGGTTCTGGAGCTCCGCACAGAAGGCGAGATCGATGTAGACCTTCTCATCTCCCGGACAGTAAAAGGGCCCTGTCGCAGCCGAGCCGTAGCCGCAGGCGGACTGGACCTGATCAGTGTAGAGTACCAGGGTGGGCATCCGGTACTGCGATCCCGCATTCTGGAAAAGCTTGCCCCAGACATCCTCGGTATCTTTCAGAACCACCTTGACAAAGGAGGCCAGCTGATTTTCCTCCGCGGAACGCTCCTCTGTGGAGACCGGTGTGGAGGTCGAGACTCCGGGATTCTCCTGCAAAAACTGCATGGGGTCGCCGCCCAGCAGCCAGACCAGCAGAAGGATGACCAGGGTGCCGATGCCGCCGCCAATCACTCTGCGTGAGGTTGTGCCGCGGCGATCTTCAACATTTTCACTTTCAGTTCTTCCTTGCCAACGCATTTCATGCTCCTGAGAAGGGGTGAATCGTCCAATTAACGCAGCAAGTTAGCAAATATGCAATTAAAAATCAATATATTTACCGCGCAAGGACATTCATCGGGAGGAACAGAAAAACGAGAGCCCCCCGGCCGCGTCCTGATTGGGGGAAACCCCTCTCTTATGGCTGCGTATACAGAAATGCTTTTTTCGAATCTGATTTTAACGTATATTTATATAGTCGTCGGATGCCATTGCATAACACTCTTTCAGGAGGCAACCGTGAGAAGTGCGGTAACACTCAACAAGGTCATAAAAAGTTTCGACACCGTTCGGGCGGTGGACAATCTCTCCCTGGAGATACCCCAGGGAGAGATCTTTGGCCTGATCGGACCTAATGGAGCCGGCAAGACCACCACCATCCGCATGCTGCTCGGCATTCTCATGCCGGACTCGGGGACGATCGAAATCCTCGGCAAATCAAGCTGCCGGGAGGTGGCCAATCAGGTGGGATTTCTCCCCGAAGAACGCGGACTCTTCAAGCGTATGGTGATCATTGACATCATCCGGTTCTTCGCTGAGCTCAAGGGTATCCCCCCACGGAAAGCCACTCCACTGGAGGAAATCTGGCTGGAGCGTTTTGAACTCAAGCCTTGGCGGGATAAAAAGGTCGAGGAACTCTCCAAGGGCATGCAGCAAAAGGTGCAGTTCATCACCACCATTCTGCATGAGCCCAGATTGATCTTCCTTGATGAGCCCTTCAGCGGACTCGATCCGGTCAACACCAACCTCATCAAGGATGTCATGCTCGATCTGGTCAAAAACGGCACCACCATCATCTTCTCCACCCATCTGATGGAGCAGGCGGAGAAGCTGTGCGACGCTCTCTGTCTGATCGACAAGGGGCGCAGCGTCCTCCAGGGCCGCCTGGCCGAGGTCAAGGGCCGTTTCGGCCGCAACCGCTGCCGCCTCAGCTATGACGGGGAGGCCCGCTTCCTCAAGGATACCGCGCTGGTGAGCAGGTATGACGATTATGGCCAGTATGTCGAAATCCAGCCCGCCGAGGGGGTCCAGCCGCAGGCGATTCTGGCCCAGGCTGTCAGCCAGGTTACGGTACGCAGCTTTAACATCACCGAGCCCTCTCTGAACGAGATCTTTATCACCGTGGTCAAAGGAGGCGCTAACGCCGGAGGCGATCATGAATAAGACCTGGGTTCTGATCAAACGTGAATTTCTCATCCGGGTCAAGAACAAGGGATTCATCATCGGCACCTTTGCTCTGCCCGTACTGATCGTCGTCATCATGGGCATCCAGATCGCAGTTCAGTCCATGGGTGCCCGTGAGAAAAAGACGCTCGCCCTCATCGACCTCACGGGCGAAGTCGGTCCGGCCTACACAGCCTACATGGATGAAAATTTCCGGGACGACCGCAAGGTGCCGCTTTACACCTTTGAGACGGTCACCACCGTCCCGGAGAGCCTGGCTGCAGTGACGGCCCGTTACAGCCTGCTCGTGCAGCAGGA
Source organism: bacterium (assembly GCA_029554865.1). Lineage (GTDB taxonomy): Bacteria > Zhuqueibacterota > Zhuqueibacteria > Residuimicrobiales > Residuimicrobiaceae > JAKPUX01. The sequence continues at coordinate 3,063 of JAKPUX010000202.1, forward strand.
AAAACTGAGTGCGCTGATCATCCTGCCGGCCGATATCTTTCTGACCAGCCAGTTCGAACTCCACGCCCGCAACATCAGCAACATGGAGTTCAATGCCGCCCTGGAGCGTTCGCTCTCACGGGTGGTCTCCGACCTGCGGCTGGCCGAGAGCGGCCTCGACCAGGAACTGGTGCGCAAGCTGACGCAGAGAATGGATCTCAAGACCTTCAAGGTGAGCGAGGCCGGCACCAAGGAGGAGAGCGGTTTCGCCACCTGGGGAATCAGCTACGCCATGATGTTTATCCTCTATATGGCCCTGATCTTTTACGGCCAGTTTGTCATGCGCGGCGTCTATGAGGATAAGAACTCGCGGGTTATGGAAGTCGTGCTCTCCTCGGTCCGGGCCGATCAGCTCATGGCGGGAAAGATCATCGGCATCGGCGGAGCAGGACTCCTGCAGTTTCTGATCTGGGCGCTTTTTGTCGCCCTGGCCTCGGCATATGGCATGACGATGATGAACTATTTCGCCCCAGGAGCGGGTGATTTCCCCCTGCCCACCATCTCCTTTTCGGTCTATCTCTTCTTCTTCATTTTTTTTCTACTCGGCTATTTTATCTATGCGACCCTCTATGCCACCCTCGGCAGCATGGTCAACGATGAGGCAGATGCCCAGAGCCTGCAGTGGCCGGTGACCATGCTGATCGTGCTCGGCTTTCTCTTCATGTTCTTCGTCCTCAACAATCCCAACAGCACTCTGGCTGTCATCCTCTCCCTCATCCCCTTCTTCACTCCGCTGCTGATGTTTTTACGGCTCTCTGTCGGCGCCGCGCCGATGTGGCAGGTGCTCCTCAGCGTGGTGCTGATGATCGCCTCGATCATCGCCCTGATCTGGTTCACTGGACGGATTTTCCGGGTCGGCATTTTGATGTATGGTAAAAAGCCCAATCTCCCGGAGGTGCTGAAATGGATCAAGTACTCCTGATTCGTGAACAGAGGCTGATGTAACAATGCATGAGGGGGCGGGTCTTCCGCCCCCTCACCCGCGCAGAATACGGCCGGGCAGTTTTCCGGTCTGTTCCCCTTCCGCCACAACGATCTCGCCGTTGACGATGACCCAATCTATGCCCGTCGGGAACTGGTGCGGTTGCACAAAGGTGGCCCGGTCGATGACCGTCGCCGGATCAAAGAGGACGATATCGGCGAAGCATCCTTCTCTGATCAACCCCCTCTCACGAATGGAAAACTTTTCACAGGGCAGCGCAGTGATGCGGTGGATCGCCTCTGCCAGGGGGAGCACCTTTTTTTCGTGCACATAGTATCCGAGGTAGCGCGGGAAGGTGCCATAGTAGCGCGGATGGGGAGTCCCTCTCCCGAGCAGGCCTGAGGGGGAGATGGCGTTGCCGTCCGAACCGACCATGGTGTAGGGGGCGGCGAAGGTGGCCCGGGTATCCTCCTCGCTCATGCTGAATCCGCACATCCCCACCTGGCCCTCCTCCTCGATGAGAAGACGGCGGGTAAAGTCGAGGGGATCCTCTCCTGCTGCTGTTGCGAGTTCCTCGACCGTCTTGCCCTGATAGTCCCGCCTTCCCGAGAGCCAGGCCTGCGTAATCATGATCGAAGCCCAGGAGCCGGTGGCGGCGATCTTGTCGCGCACAAAGGGGGCCATGTCGGCAAAGCCCCTGGGGTCTTTCAGACGGGCGACAAAAGCGGGATTGCCTCCTTCCCGCGCCCACAGGGGAAAGAGCATCTTCAGCGAAGTGGCGTAGGCGGTGTAGGGATAGCGGTCGGCGTGCACATTCATCCCCTCGCGGCGGGCGGCCTCGACAGCGGCCAGCAGTTTCGGGGTCTTGTGCCAGTTGCGCTGCTGGCAGGTCTTGAAATGGGAAATCTGCACGCTCACCCCGGAGTCGCGGCCAATGCGCAGGGTCTCCTCCAAAGCCTCCTCCACGGTGAGGTCCTCGTTGCGCATATGGGTGGCATAAACCTTGCCATGCCGGGCGACCTCCCTGCACAGAGCGATGATCTCATCGGTGGCGGCGAAAGCCCCGGGGGTGTATTCGAGCCCGGTGGAGAGCCCCAGGGCCCCCTGCTCCAGGGCGCAGAGCAGATGGCCCTTCATCGCCTCGAGTTCAGCGCCGGCGGGAGGCCGATCTGCGGCCCCCATCGCCACACTGCGGATGGTGCTGTGGCCGATCAGGGTAGCGTAATTGAGGGCGGACCCCTTTTTACCAAGAACCTCGAAAAAGCCGGCCAGATCGCTCCACCCCGCTTCAATGCCATATTCCCGGCGCCACTCCTCCTGAACCTCCCTCCTTCCGGTTGAAGTAAGGGGAAACACTGAGTCACCGCAGTTGCCGCCGATCTCCAGGGTCACCCCCTGGTGGATCTTGCTCTCCGCCCGGGGCTCGGCCAGGAGGTGCAGATCGGTATGGGTGTGGACATCGACAAAGCCGGGGCTGACGGCCAAGCCCTTGGCGTCAATGACCTGCGGGCATCCCTCATCGTCGAGACGGCCGACAGCGGCGATGCGGTCGCCGCGGATGCCGATATCCGCCCGAACGGGTGCGCCGCCGCTGCCGTCATAGAGGTTCCCGTTGACGATGAGCAGGTCGTAGGGCCGGCGCGAGCAGCCCGTTATGACAGCGCCGGCGGAAGCGAGCAGGCCGGCGCCGATGCAGCATTGTGTACTTTTCTTGACGAACTCACGTCGGGTCGCGATGGGCATGTTCTGGTCTCCCGTATCTACGGTTATCAGCGCATCAAATTCCTCTCCCGCAATATAGGGTCGGAGTCGCTTTTTAACAAGCAATTTTACAGCAGACGGGATAAAAAAAATCCTTTTATCTGTCTCCTCCATTGGTTACATTTGCAGCACGTCAACCGCTCCACCTCCAGCTTCCGGGGGCAGAGTGCGATGCCCTTCCTGTGCAGGCTGCAACCCATCAACCGAAAGAGCGCCTATGGCCTTTCTCTCCCTGATCGCCGCTATGTCCGGCTCCGCGAGCATGCTTCACCTCCGGCCGGTCGATCTGCTCATCATCATCATCTATTTTTTCTTCGTCCTCGCCATCGGCTTTTATCTCAAAAAGTTCGCCAGCACCGGCGACGACTTTTTCATGGCCGGCCGCAAGATGACCGCCTGGATCGCCGGGCTGAGCTTCATCTCCGCCAACCTCAGCTCCCTGGAGACCATGGGCTGGAGTGCCATGGCCTACCAGTACGGCATGCTCGGCGCCCACGGCTACCTCATCGGCGCCATCCCGGCTATCCTCTTCCTCGCCATTGTGATGATGCCCTTTTACTACATCTCACGCACCCACTCGGTGCCGGGCTATCTGCAGCTGCGCTACGGTGAGGGCGCGCGCTCCGTCGCCGGCATCTCCTTTTCATTCATGACCGTGGCGGTGAGCGGCGCCAGCATGTTCGCCATGGCCAAGATCCTCAATCTCCTCCTTGGCTGGGACATGAATATCAGCATCTGGGTGGCTTCTCTCACCGTGGCTGTCTACGTCACCCTGGGCGGACTGCTCTCGGCGGTCTTTAACGAAGTGCTGCAGTTCTTCCTGATCTGGCTGGGCTCACTGCTCATCCCCATCCTCGGCATCATCCACGCGGGCGGCTGGGGCAAAATGATGGCGGCGGTGCAGCGCAATGTGGCGGTGATCCACCCCGCGGTGCAAAACGCCGATTTCACCAGTCTGTGGCAGAACCTCGGCTCCTTTGCCAGCAACCCGATGGGGATCGACTGGTTCGGCATGCTCTTCGGCCAGGGGATCGCCGTCGCCTTTGGTTACTGGTGCACCGATTTCCTCCAGGTGCAGCGCGTCATTGTCGCCAAGGACCTGCGCTCGGCCCAGAACGGCACCATCATCGGGGCGGCCCTGAAGATGATGGTGCCCCTGATCGTCACCATCCCCGGCCTGCTCGGGCTGGCGGTACTGATGAATTCGGACGGCTCGCCGATGGTGCTGGTGCCCGAAAGCGATCCGCGCGCCGGCATCACCCACAACACCTTCAATGACGTCCTCCCCCTGCTGATGGGCAAGTATCTCGGTCCTGGGCTGCTCGGCCTGGGAGTGACAGCGATGATCGCCGGCTTTATGTCGGGGATGGCCGGCAATGTCAGCGCCTTCGCCACGGTCTGGACCCACGACGTCTACAAACCGCTCATCAACAGAAAGGGCAGCGACCGCCACTATCTCAACATGGGCCGCTGGAGCTCGGTGATCGGCGTGCTGCTTTCCATCGCCACTGCCTATACCCTCTTTTTCTTCTCCAATATTCTCGAATATCTCCAGGTGCTGGTCTTTTTCTTCATCGTGCCCCTGTTCGGCACGGTGATCCTCGGCATGCTCTGGAAGCGAGCCACCCCTGCCGGCGGATTCTGGGGTTTTCTTGTCGCTATTATCTTCTCAATCAGTATGTGGGCTTTTGTCCATACCTTTCCGCACGGCTATCAGCCCCAGCCCAAGGTGACGCTCAGCCACGGAGCCGAGGTTCTCCTCACCCGGGCCAATGCGGCTAAACCGGGAGCCATCTCCTACATCAGCATCGAAAGCGGCGCCCTCGATCTGGTCAATGTGCCCCTTTTCGGCCATGAAGAGGGCGGGGAATTCACCGTGCAGGATCAGCCCCTCTACATGCGCGAGGTCGCGCCGCTGCGCAAGACCGCCGCGCCCATCCAGATCCTGGCCCCCGAGGTGGTGATTGCCGATACCCGGGAGCAGCAGAAATTCGGCCTCTCCGCCGTCCCGGCACGCATCAGTCCCGGCGTCAAGGTCCGTTCGACCTTCATCTCCCGCCGCTTCGACCCGGCGGCCTTCAATCCCGACCATGTCAAGGTCATCGCCCGCTCCGACAAGGCCAAACCGATGGCGGTCAACATGTACAGCGCCTGGTGGTCGCTGGTGGTCTGCCTGCTGGTCACCATCGTGGTCAGCCTTTTCACCCGGCCCAAGCCCGAGGCCGAGCTGAAGAATCTGGTGATGGGACTGACGCCCCTGCCCAAAGAGGAAGCCTCACCATGGCACCGCAAGCCCCTTTTCTGGGCGGCCGTCGTCATGGCTGTTTTCATTGTCATCAACATCATTTTCTGGTGAGGTCACTATGGAAGAGAGAGAAAAACAAATCCCGATCTGGTTCTTCATCGGGGCGATCGTCCTGATCTACGGAGCGCTGATCACGGCGACCGGATTTCTCGGCTGGGTCTCCCTTCCACCGGCCGGGACGCGGGTCGCCCTCTGGGAGCTGCATGCCGATCTGTGGTGGGGGCTCTTGCTGTTGGCCATCGGCCTCTTTTACAGCCTCAAGTACCGGCCCCGTCGCAAGCACCGCAACGCCTGACCGCTCACCTATGATAAAAAAGCCCGGCTGATCCTTTTCAGTCCGGGCTTTTTAATTCACTGCTCAGCCGCTCAGCGCAGCAGCAGCATGCGTTTCACCTGGTGTTTTCCCTCCGCAGTGAGGCGGTAGAGGTAGATCCCGCTCGGCAAACCCGCACCGTTGAAAACCACGCCGTGTTCTCCGGCTTCCCTGCGGCCGTCGATCAGCCGCACCACCATTCTGCCGGTGATATCATAAACCTCCAGCCGTATTTCTCCCGGCCTGGTCAGATGAAAGCGGATTGCGGTCTCGGGATTGAAAGGATTGGGGTAGTTCTGGGCCAGCCCGAAAGCGCGGGGAAGACTGGCAGGCGGTGGCGGCACGTCGCTGAGATAGTCGGCCAGGGTGAAGGCAGGGGGTTCTCCCCCGTCAAAATAGTGCCAGGTTGCACCAAGGTTGAGATAGATACCGGTCGCGTCGAAGAGCCGGGCATCGAGGGAGAGGTCAGCGCCGGCGAGCCCGGCGGCGTGGAGCTCCACCGAGAGCAGGTTTTCGCCGTTCTTTAACAACTGCAAATCCTCCGCCGTGAAAACATAAATCTGATTGGTCTTGACAGCGCTGGCAGCCGGGGTGTCAGGGGTGACCTCTCCTTCGGGCAGATTGTAGCGCAGCAGTTCGCGGCCATTGATGCGTACAACCGCACCGTCATGGCACTTGAGCAGCAGGCCAAGCTGGGTCACAGGGTGAGGCAGGTTGAAATTCGTGACAAAATAAAGGCTTTTTACGGCCGCGGTCGTGGTGGCGTTCCCGGCCGCGGCGCCGTAGCCCAGGGGGGCTGCGCCGCTCTTCCAGCCGCCAGCCGGATAACGATCGTCATACCAGGGAATGCGCCGCTGCAGGGTATCGACTCTGACGGTCACCCGGAAGGCCTCGGGGGTCTCGTTGCCGCTGATGTCGATGGCGCGGATAAAAAAGGTGCGCTCCTCGCCCTGCTGCAGCGCCAGCAGGGTGGAATGCTTGAATCCCCCCTGGCCGGATAGAAAAGCCCCGGACATGAGGTTATAGGGGATGTCGGAAAAGGCAAAGCCCAGATGGGCGCGCTCATCGGTTTCGAAATAAAGAGGAAAGAGAGTATCGGTAGCGATAAAAAAGGTGTCCGGCGTGATTGTGAAGCTGGGCGGGGTCTGGTCCGAGCCGGGGTGAATGTACATTGGCGGCAGATCCCTTTCGAAGGCGGTGTAGGGATCATTATAGAATTCAAGAAATCCCGGCACGCTGGGGTGCCCCGGATAGGGCGCAAAATGGTGGTGCACCGACTCGTTGCGCCAGACCGCCGTATAGGCCATTCTCATCGCCAGGCTGTCGCTCTTGAAGGGCGGCAGCAGGTAGCGGTTAAACCAGGAGGGCTCCAGCAGGGTATCCAGGCCGACCTCGGTGAGGGCGGGCACCTTGCCGCGCTCCAGCGCAAGCTGGGCGGGGATGTGCAGGCTGTTGATGAAGCTCTTCTGCCGGTCGGCCAGGGGATACCAGTAGTAGAAATCCATCCCCAGGATGTCGACATAATCGTCGCCCGGATAGATCTTGAGATAGCTGTTGCGCGTAGTGAAGCTGATCGGTGAGATCGCATAGATCAGGTTGTGGACATTGAGCACATCGCGCAGGTAGGTGACAGTGAACTGCCAGATCAGGTTGTACTCTTCGGTTGTGCAGTTATTGGTGCCCCACCAGAAGGCGCCGCTGTCGTGCTCATGGTAAGGGCGAAAAATGATCGGGATGGAGTGGCCGTCCTCTCCACGCAGCCCCTTGAGAAAGCGGGCGATGCGGGCAAGGCGTTTTTTGTAAAAGTCGTGCCAGGCACCGCCGGGAAGCAGGGTGGCGACGACGTTGTCGCTGACCTTGCTGCCGTAAAAGCTGCGCCCCAGGGGATCGTACTGGTGCCAGCAGAGGGTGTTGACCCCACCGCGGGCGAAGGCAGATTTGATGCGGTAGGTAAAGCGCGCCATCTCCTGGGGCGAGCCGCGGTCGACAGCGTTCATGTCCCAGCTGTAGAGGGCGGGATAATCACCGCAGACATCGCGGACGTCGGAGCGGTCGTCGTCGCCCTTCCAGCCGACACCATAGCCGGTGGCGTCGTGCATACCGAAGAGAAGCCTCTGGCCGCAGCCCTGCTCAAGATTCATGTAGAGATATTTGGTCCGGGGCGTGGCCAGAGGGTCGATCAGGCCGGGATTGGGAATATTGGCCCGTTTCTCGAGGTTGACGCAGGCGTCGAGGAGATCCCATTCGGCCTGATCGATTTCGGACTGGCTCGCATCCAGCCTGCCGGCGACAGCCTGTGCAACGGCGATGGCCATCTGCAGCGAGCTTCTGGCGCCAGCGGGGTACTCGCCTTCGCCCGCGCCCTCGACAGCGCCATCATAAAGGAGGACCGCGGCGGAGAGGGCCGCGGCGAGGGCTGAACCATCGGCAGCAGCGGCACCCGCTGCATCCCCGATAAAAAGGTCGTCGAAATAGACCACGCCCGCTTTGGGCTGGGTCGTGCCGCCGTCGAGATAGAGATAGATTCTGGTGAGCAGGGTGTTGGTGAGCGGAGTCAAGTCAAAGGCATAATCATGCCAGCTGTTGTCCCCCGGCAGCTGCAGGACCAGCCAGTTGTCGCTGCCATCGCCGTAGATCGGCTTGAAGACCAGTTCGCAGTCGAGGCTGGCGCGCGCCTTGAAGGTGATGCGGGGCAAGGCGCCGACATCCACAACAGGCGGGGTATAGTTGAAATTGTCCCATTCGTAGGAAGAAGCCGTACGGTTATAGCTGATACGCAGGGTGCCGTTGACCTCCGCAAGCGTGAAGGTGGTGCTGTTTGGGGCCTCCCAGCCGGTGAGCAAATTGTCGTTGAAATCCTCCCGCACGCCGGTGACCTGGGCGGGCAGCAGGGCAGCGGATAAAAGAATGAAACAGAACACAAGGATGAAAGCACTTTTTTGCATGTTTGCCTCAGTTTATAGAGATTGGCATTGGATAATTCAAGGGAGTGTAGGCCTGGCCGGCGAACAAGCGTTGCCGATAGACCAACAAACTGGCCGGTCGTTCTGCTGCATCGGCGCCTCATTGAAAGGGCGCGTCGGTTACTCAAGCGCGCCCCTTTGACATTGGATTAGTGCAAATCCCGGGTCCTATTTGCCCAAAGCCGCCATTTTTTTGGCATACTTGCGCAGGATCTTGAGCGTGCTCTTGTCGCTGTTGAAAACCGAATTGCGGCCCTGCGGCTCCTGGGGGGGATCGCCGGTATAGGGATCGCCCTTGCGCCAGGTATAGGTTTCAGAATCAGCCGCTCTGCCTTCGCCGCCCCATCCCCAAAAGTTGCTCCCGGCCATGGGTGAGCCCGCTTTGGCGCTCTTGTACATCTCTTCAAAAAGCAGTTTGTAGTAGCGATCCCGCCAGGTTACCCCAGCTGTTCTTGCATAGGCATGTCCGTCGCGCGGAAGGCCGAACTCCTCGAGGGTGACCGGCTTGCCCAGCTTTTCGGCGTAGGCGATGTGTTGGCGGACATAATCCAGGGCCTTACGTGCCGCATCGGGCCAGATCTCACCGGGCTTGAGCGGATCGAACCAGGACCAGTTGAGCAGCCAGAGGTGGAAGGTGAGGTAATCAATATGGGGGCTCTGGTGTGACTCCAGGTAGCAGCTCTCCGACTCCAGGCTTCCTTTCAGTCCTTCGTTGCCGGTGGTGACCAAATGGTTGGGGTCGAGGGATTTGATATAGCCCGCAGTCTCGTCCACCCAGACCGCAAAATCGGCGAGATGCTGTGCACGGTTCTCCTCCTCAGGAGAGGGGCGCGGTTCATTGGCCAGCTGCCAGGCCATGATGGTCGGATCCTCCTTGTACCAGCGGCCGTTGACCGAGTTGACACGGTTGACCAGCATGCGGATATAGTCCCGATAGATGGGCTTAGCCCGGTCGCAGGTGTAAAAGCGCCCGCTTGTCCGCATCAGACCCCAGTAGCCGAATTTGGGATCCTGAGGGCTCGGATAATTCTCCCCGGTCACCCAGGACATATACTGGGACATCCCGCCGGTCCACTCCCAGTAATTATTGAGAAAAATCACCGCATACATGCCGCGTTTGGCCATCTCAGCGAGGAGAAAATCGAGTCCCACCAGCAGTTTTTGATCGTATACCCCCGCTTCGGGCTGGATGGCGGGCTGGATCTGCCCCGCGTAGCCGAGCCCCTCGGAGGCCCCCATCACGCGCAGATTATCGATCCCGAGTTTTCTCAGCTCATCCAGTTCGCGCAGCAGCCGGGCGCGGTCGCCCGCCTCCCCCTCCTGCCCGAGCATGCAGCCGTACCAGAGGTTGGTGCCAAGGAAATAGTAGGCCTTACCCTTCAGGTAGAATTGGGTCCCCTTAACCTTGACGAAATCGGCGGGCTGAGCCCGCAGTGCAACCGATAACGTCACCAGCCAAATCAACACAACAAAGCGCTTCATAATCCTTCCTTTGCTTCTGAATGGGCAAGTACAAGTCCTGCCAAAATTGATACTTCTGGTATCACCGTTATTTGACCAACAACATTTTTTTCTGTTCAATGAATCTGCCGGCTTTAAGCCTGTAAAAATAGAGGCCACTGGCAAGTTCGCGCCCCACTTCGGGTAGATTGAAATTAGCTGTATGCTCTCCCGCCAGCTGCAGTTTGTTCACCAGAACGGCCACCTCCCGTCCCAGCAGATCGTACACTGTCAAAGTAACCATGACAGGGCTGGCCAGATAATAGGTGATCCGGGTGGATGGATTGAAGGGATTTGGATGGTTCTGATCTAGCGCACATTCCTGTGGCATTGACGTAAAGCTTTGTTCTGCCAGGGTGGGATTCTGTTTGTATTTAAGGGTGGTATATGCAGAGGTTCCGAATGAGTTATCGCTGGTTCCGGTAACATAAACGGTTCCGGTCGCATCCACCGCAATATCAGAACCGGAGTCATTGTATCCCGGGAGGTCAAAAAGCAACGTCCACTGCTCATTTCCTGCTGCATCATATTTGATCGTAGCATATTCATAATAGTTATTTGACCCTACGCAAGTGCCTGTGATATATACATTTTCCAGGTCATCCACAACGAGTGCATTAGCGTAATCGTAGGAATTTCGTGCCCCATTGTAGCGCGCTACCCATTGCTCATATCCAGCCGCGTCGTATTTAATCGTAGTATAATCATAGGAGGTGTAAGCGCCGCCACTGTATCCCGTCACATACACATTGCCTGAGGCATCTACTGCAAGAGCATTGGCAGCATCATAAGAACTGAGCGGTCCGTCATAGCGCATCACCCATAGCTCACTACCCCCTGCATCATATTTGATCGTTGTTATATCATAAGATGTACCCGAACCCGTACTATAACCGGTTATGTAGATATTCCCTGCTGTATCGACAGCAAGATCAAAGGCCTCATCATCTGCATGGCCTGGCCCATTGTAGCTGGCAACCCACTGCTCAACACCAGAAGAGTTGTATTTAATCGTCGTGATATCAAAGGTGGTGTCTGAGCCTGTTCCATGCCCGGTCACATAGACAAACCCCAGGTCATCAACGGCAATAGCGTTAGCCACATCGTCGTCCTTGCCAGGCCCGTTATAGCGTGCCACCCATTGTTCCGCTCCAGCCGCGTCATATTTGATCGTAGCATAATCATAGGAGGTGTCTGCGCCAACGCTGTATCCTGTCACATAGACATTGCCCGAACCATCCAGCGCAAGGGCGTTGACTCCATCATAAGAGTTAAACGGCCCGTTATAACGCGCGAGCCACACCTGATCTCCATTCTCACTGTATTTTATCGTGGCAAAATCATTCGAATTCTCATAATCCACGCTATAGCCTGCCACATAAACATTGCCCGATCCATCAACAACGAGGGCGTTAGGCTCATCATCTGAAGAGGAGGATCCGTCGAAGCGCATCATCCACTTTTCAGAGCCTGCTGCATCATATTTCACCGTGACAATATCCTTATACGTATCTGAGCTCAGACTATGGCCGGTTACGATAACATTTCCCGAATTATCCACAGCAAGTGCTCTGGCTTCATCATCAGAATTGCCCAGGCCATTATAGCGCACCGCCAACTGCTCATTTCCATCCGGGCTGTATTTTACCGTGGCATAGTCATAATAGGTATCGAGACCGGTGCTGTACCCCGTTAAATAGATATTGCCGGATTCATCAGCAGCGAAAGCACCTGGCTGATCATCAGAATATCCCGGTCCATTATAGCGCGCCACCCATTGTTCATTCCCTGCTGCATCGTATTTGATCGTGGTGTAGTCCTTGGACGTTTGAAAACCAATGCTGGAACCGGCCACGTAGGCATTCCCCGAGCCATCCAGGTAGATAAAGCTGGCGTAATCAGCAGAATTGCCCGGACCATCGTAGCTCACCGCCCACTTCTCATTTCCTGCCTGATCGTATTTGATTGTAGCAAAATCCAGATAGGATGTTGAATCTTCGCAAAACCCGGTCACAAAAACATTTCCTGATCCATCAACCGCCAGGGCATACCCCCCATCATGCGAGTTACCCGGCCCATTGTAACGCGCCACCCACTGTTGAACTCCAGCAGCATCATATTTGACTGTTGCATAATCACTATATGTGCCCAATCCGTTGCTTGATCCTGTCACATAGACATTTCCCGATTTATCAACAGCCAGGGCATTAGCCTCATCGTCAGAAGAGAGTGGACCGTCGTAGCGCGAAACCCAAACCTGCACTCCTGCTGCATCGTACTTGATCGTAGTATAATCATTGGAAGTCGCTGAGCCGCCGCTGTACCCTGTTACATAGACATTCCCCGTTCCATCGACCACGAGGGCACTTGCGCCGTCATAAGAATTAAGCGCGCCGTTATAACGCGCCACCCAGAGCTGATCGCCATCGGCTGTATACTTGATTGTTGCGTAATCATTGTAACTGTCTGAACCTGTGCTGTACCCGGTAATATAGACATATCCTGAGGAATCAACTGAAAGAGCGCTGGGCTGATCATCAGAATCGCCCGGCCCGTTGTAACGCCTCACCCATTTTTCTCTTCCATCAGCATCGTATTTGATCGTAATAAAGTCCCAGGAAGAGGATGGACTCGCGCTGTATCCGGTCACATAGACATTCCCCGTGCCATCCACGGCAACGGCAACCGAATGGTCCTCATAGCCACTATCATATCGGGCAACCCAGATTTCCGTGCCTGAAGCATCATATTTAACAGTGCAGTAATCCGCGCCAAAGGATAATTGGGTGCTGCGGCCTGTTACAAAAAAATTGCCTGACTTGTCGACAGCGATGGCAGTCGCCTCATCGATGGATTCATTAGCTCCGGATCCATAGTGCTTCGCCCATTCCAGGGTCGCCGTACCTGCAACAGCATTTTGCAGCCTGCTGTTCATCAAACCACTCTGCAGATTGCTGCTCCGCGGATATGCACTCTTCGCCTCCCGCCATTTCCCGTCTGGCAGCAAAGGCGGTTTTTTTCGAGTGGGAATCTCCCGGATAGATCCTTTTACACTCACCTGACCAGAAAGAATGATATGCATTGGAAAAAGTGCGATCAATGCAATCATAAGCGTCGTAAGCAGTACAAGCTTTCTCATCTTATCCTCCTGTCATCATCAAATCTGGAGCAACCTGCCATTTGTCCGCAGACTGCGCCTCTTTTCATCAGCGCCAGATAAAAAGGAGAATATCCCCACTGATGCCGGCTGCTGCACCGCCTCCGCAGATTGATCGTGCATTCGGTGGAGTGTTAGTGACTTTTGCATCAGAGTCATTTGATCAACATCATCCGTCGTTGCCGTCTCTCCAGGCCAGCGGTCAATTGATAAAAGTAGAGGCCACTACTGAAGCCGGATGCATCCACAATAATCTCGTGCCGGCCTTCCGCCTGTATCCCGGGATCAAGGGTGCGGACAGCGCGCCCGCTGACGTCATAAATCACCAGCCGGATTGGGGCCGGCCGGGTGAGCCTGTAGGCGATGGTCGTGACCGGGTTGAAGGGGTTGGGATAGTTCTGTTCGAGTTCAAAGAGGGCGGGCACTCCGTCGTGCCGGTCCACGCCGACCGGCATGGTCGTGCCATAGAGTTCGAATTCGGTGACAGAGTAATTGGTCCCGCTGACTTTCTGACAGAGCAGGCACACATAGCGCGCCTGTGTGTCAATATCAATAATCTCGTCCAGGCCGCCGTCGCCATTTCTCTGGGTTATGGCCTTGATGGCCGTTCCATCGGCATTGAGTAGATGAACAGTATAGCTGACTGCAAAGCTGTTTCCCCAGTGGATCCGCAGGGTCTTGAGCGTGATCATCCGGCCAAGATCAACCATAATCCATTCTGTGATCTTGCCGGCGCTCTGCCAGGCGGTGGTGGTATCGCCGTCCACCGCCCATTGGGCGTTGCCGCCACGCAGGGTTGAGGAGGCCGTCAGGGGATGGCGCAGGGCGCGATTGATGACGGCCGCGGGGAGCACCTCGATGGTGATCCGGGCGCTTTGACTATCCCCCCCGCCGGCGGCGAGGGTGTAGGTGGTCGTCCGGGCGGGCACCACCGCCACGGAGCCGTTCTGCGCCACAGCCGCGCCATCAAGGGTGACCGAGGAGCCGTTGGTGGTCATCCAGGAGATGCGGCTGGTGTCGCCCGCCCCTTCATCAAGCTGGAGGGGGAAAGCGCTCAAGGACTTGATGCGGCCGGGGGGAATATTGTCGATGGCCACCCGCTTGGTGTCGGCGACCGCCCCGCTGGCGATCAGGGTATAAATGCTCTTCGCGGCGGGAGCAACGACCAGGGAGTCGGAGGCGCCGACCGGCGCGCCGTTGAGGGTCACCTGAGAGCCGGGCGTGGCCTCCCAGTAGAGCTGGCTGGTCTCGCCCACCTCCACCTCGGTGTCGGTAGCGGCGAAGAGGCGGATGAAGCCGGAGGGGCTGTTGTTGAGATACCAGGCCGCAGTATCAGCCATCATGGCATAACCGGTGGTGTTGGGATGGATGCCATCGGGGAAGAGGTCACCATGGCTGAGCATCGCGCGATAAAAATCGATCATAAAGCCGCCGGCGGCGACGCGAACGGAATCGACGATCGGTTCGATCTGCCCGTGCAGCACCGCACCGTTGATGCCGCTGCCACCGCCATCGCCAAAGACCGGACAGGGTCGGGCAACATAGATCTGGGGATCGCGGCCATCCTTGCGCAGCACCTTAATAAAATCCATATAGTCAGTGAAAAATTCACCGAGAAGAACCCGGTTCTGGGGCTTGCTGTCGTTCGTGCCCAGGCAGATGATGACAATATGGGGATCAAAATCCTGGGCCTGCAGGAAAGCCGATTCGTTCCAATAGGGGAAATCCCCATGCCGCAGCAGGGTGGTGCCGCTGACCCCGAAATTGCGCACATTATAGTGCGCGCCCAGCCTCTGCCCGAGCTGCTGAGGCCAGGCGGTAGAGCCGCCGCTGCCGATGGTGATGCTGTTGCCGATGCAGGCGACGCGGATGACCCGGTCCTGGCCGGAAAGTGTCGTCACCCAAAGGGCTGCGAGCAGAACGGTGGAGAGGATTTTTTTCATGCGCTTCTCCCTCCATGAAAAAAGTTTGACTTCGACTTAAATTTTTCGTAAGGTAAATCAAGTTTTTTTTTATCAGAAAGGACAACGATGCACAAGAGCCTTTGTTTGCTGCTGCCCCTACTTTTCGCTTCGGCCTGCACCCGACCGGCCGCCTCTTCGTGGGATGCGGTCGTCGACGCCGGTTATCGGGGGAAACCAGGGGCGAAATTGGCGGGCGTGCCCTGTTACCCCTCTCTGAGCCAGGCGCTCGCCGCCGCGCCGCCAGGTGAAACCCCCTGGCGCATATTCATGCGTAAAGGCCGCTATCATGAAAAGGTGACAATCGACCGCGCCAACCTGCATCTGCGCGGCGAGAACCGGGAAGAGGCTATCCTCTCCTTCGATGACTGCAGCGGCACCCCCGCTCCGGGTGGCTCCACCCTGGGCACCCGGGGGAGCGCCACCCTCACTATCCGGGCCCCCGGCTTCTCGGCGGAGCACATCACCATCGAGAACTGCTTCGACTATCCAGCCAATGCCCTGCGCGCCGAAAACGACCCCGCCAAAATCGCCCACCCCCAGGCCGTGGCGGTGATGATCAGCGCCGGTGGTGACAGGATCAGCTTTGCCGACTGCGTCATCAGCGGATTTCAGGACACCCTCTTCCCCGATGCCGGGCGCTCCCTGTTCAGCAGATGCTGCATCCTCGGCCATGTCGATTTTATCTTCGGGGCCGGGCAGGCGCTCTTTGAACAGTGTGAGATCGTCTCGCGCGACCGCCCGGGCAAGAATCCAAGCGGATATATCACCGCACCAAGCACTTCAGCAGCCTATCCCTATGGCTTTCTTTTCATCGCCTGCCGGTTGCTCAAGCAGGGGCCCGGAGTGACGGCGGGATCGGTCCGCCTCGGCCGCCCCTGGCATCCGCAGGGGGATCTCACGGTATCGGGCAGCGCGGTATTCCTTAACTGCTGGATGGACGACCATATCGGCCCGGAGGGCTATGCCGCCATCGGCTCAACCGACTCGAGCGGGAAAAAACTTTCTTTCGAAATTGAACCGGATTCGCGCTTTTTCGAGTTCGGCAGCAGCGGCCCCGGCGCCCCAGCCTCGCCCGCCCGGCCGCGCCTCACAGCGGAGGCTGCAGCCTGGTACACCCGCGATCAGCTCCTGCGCGGCTGGAAACCCTGACATCCCCCGCGCCTCAGCCGGCCTCTCAGCGGGCTTCTGGCCCGCAGCCATTGCCAGGGTCAAAACGCCCCCTAGCGCAGCAGCAGGCACTTCTGGATTGCCCGCTCACCTTCCGCCTCCAGGACCAGAAAATAGGCGCCTGAAGGCCGGCCCGCCGCCTGCCAGACCAGACGGTGGCGGCCGGCCGGGCGCTCCCCCACCGCCAGGGTTGCCACCCTCCTGCCCTGTATATCATAAACCGACAGCTGCGGATGCATCCGCCGCGGCAGCACAAAACTGAATTCGGTCGAAGCATTGAAGGGGTTGGGCCAGTTCTGCAGCAGCTGCAGGGCCTCGGGCAAAATCGCCCCCCTCTCACCTGCGATTCCCGAAGTGGAGCTGTTGGCGAAGAGGATATCATCGAGGGCTATCGTCCCGGAGCCGTCGCCGCCACTCCCCCTGAGGATGTGGAAGGAGAGGCTCAGTGCCCGAGTGAGATCGAGCGGGCTGGAACCGTCGCTGGGCAAAAAACCCCTCAGCGGCAGCTCGACCATGCTCTCTTCCGTCGATGTCAGGGCCATCTCGTACTGCCAGTAGCTGCTGCTGGTGCGGTTGATGCGCACGGCCAGTCCGCGCCCTGAGCCATCTCCCTGAAGATAGAAGCGCAGGAATTTGGCGCCCTTCAAGGCTGCTGGCAGGGTATAAATAAAACCTGTATAGGGCGGTTTGCCGCCGCCGATGCCATAGTCGACGCGCAACCGCTGTCCCCCCGCCATGCCCGGCCGTGGCTCCACCATGAGGGCGGCAAAGGTGCCGGTGGTCGTCTTCCAGAAATTGCCGACCGGATTGGCCGGATCATAAGACTCGAAATCATCGATCAGCTGAAGATCAGTCATGCTGATGGAGAGGGTATCGCCGATCAGACCGGGAGAGGCGACCATGATCTGTGCCTCGCCGCTGCCGGCGGAATCCGACTGCACCGTGATCATGGCCAGCCCCTTCTCCGCTGCGACGACGGCCGGGCCCACCAGACGCCCAAGACCGTTGAGGTTGAAAGTGAGGATGCTGCCGGCCTCACTGCAAAAGCGTCCCTCCACATCGAAGATCAGGCAGCGCACCTCGGCGTAGCTCTCGCCGTCGCTGTAAAGCCGGCGCGGCGAAGCCATCAACCCCAGGCGAAAGGGCACGCTTCCGGTCGGGGCCGGGCGGATGATGAAGGCGAGATCCGGGGCCGAAGCGGCGATCTGTGGCAGCTCGTCGATGAGCAGCCCCTCCACCACCGGCCGGATGTGGCTCGCCACCGCCGTTCCCTTCCAGGTATCATAATAGACCACACTGTACACCGAATCCGGCAGCCCGGCGATCTGCAGAGAGCGCATGGAGAGATCCCGGCCCCACTCCTCGCGCGCCCAGCCGAAGGCCATCTCTCCGTCCTCCATGGCAAAGGCGTCGGCGCCGGCGACGGTCACCTCCGCGGGCTGGAAAGGGCGAAGGGCGTAATCGATGCCCGGAGCCACCAGGCTGAAGGCCTTGAGCTGCTCCTGAAAGCGGCTGTCCGACTGATGGGTGTTGAAAGACCACCACATCGGCGAGGCCGCCAGTCCGCTCGACCAGCTGGCCCAGAGGGCGTTGTGGAACATGCGGGTATACTCGGCCGAGCCGGGGGAGTAGCCGCCGAAATTCTTGTTCGATCCCCCCCCGGCCTCGCCGAGAATCGCCGGCTTGGCATAACCCTGCCACATCCGCCGGGCTGCCTCATGATAGGCCCAGACACTGCTGCGCACCGGGTTGCTGGCGTACCGGGCGGTGCCGCCGTCGGTCTCATACAGATGCATGTTGGGTAGATCGAAGATGCCATAGCCGGCCGTCCAGAAAAGGCCGCCGTGTTGGCTTGCCGTCACCGGCCGGTCGAAAGGATCGTGCGCCCGCAGAAAAGTAAGGGACTTGCGCGTCCACTCGTCCGCTGCAGCAGTTCGCCCCGCGGCCCAGGCGTCGGTGCCGCTGATCTCATTGATGATCTCCCAGGGACCCATGGCGCGGCTGTAGCCCCAGCGGGCGATGATATAGCGGTACTGCTTCTCCATGTAGCGCCAGGCGGTCTCGTTCTCATAAATCTCGAGCACATCGCAAAGCTGCTTGTAGGGATTGTCGTTCCAGCGCTGCGCCCAGCCGGAGAGGCTCTTGCAGAAAAGGTCATGCGGCCAGATCGAGAGCGAAAGGGCCATATCACGCTTTTCCAGCCATTCGAGGATGTCGTCGATCCGCTTGCACTTGTTCTGGTCATAGCGTCCGAGTCCGGAGCTCATCGACTCGATCAGGGTATTGCCGGTGTCGTAGGTGATGTTCCACAATCCCACCCAGTTGCAGCCCAGGCTCTGCAGGGTGTTCAGGCCCGGTTCCGCAATCCCCCATGGCCAGAAGATAGCGACGCCGTAAAAGGGGGTGCCGTCGTCATGGACCAGGTAATGTGGATTCGCCTTCGCGGTGTGCAGCCAGCCGTGGTGTGCAGAGGCGGCCGCCTCGAAGGTGTAGGCCGGGCTGCTGCCGTTCCCCGCCGGAGTGGTCACCATGAGGGTATAGCTCCAGGTGCCCGCCTCATTCGGGGCGAATCGCACCTTCCACTCATTACGGTTCTGATAGTGGTCATAAAAGCCGTAAATGGTCCACTGCCTGCCGCCGGGAGAGGTGAAGAGGGCGCGCACGTCGATCTCTTCGGGGTTGTAGGGATTGGCATAGACCACATTGCCCAGTTCGAGCTGAAGCTCGTATTTTTCATATAGGCCGATCCGGTTCGCGTTTTCACTCCGGCGCGCGATGGTGGGGGCGATGGCTTGGGCGAGGAGGTCGGCAGGAAGCAGAAATGCGAGGGCGACAAGGGCAAAGCGGCGGCGCATGAGGAACTCCTTGACAGGGACGAGATGCATCCCGGGGCGGGCGCTCCGCCCCGGGATGGAAGTAGACTATTCTTCGGTCAGTTTATCGAGCCAGTTCTTCTTGAGGAACCAGCTGGTGACGAAAATGATGGCCAGGGTGATGAAAAAGGGCCCCTTTTTCATCAAGACAATATAGAAGGGGATGATCACCAGTGCCGTCTGCCAGATGGTGCCGACCAGAACATTGACCGCATCGCGGCTGAAATTACGGTTGCGCTCGAAGGAGGGATCCGCAGCCTTGACCTTTTCATAAACCGGCTTCCAGAATCCCCATGGCCGCACTGTTTTGTAGAACGACATCAGGGTCTTTTCATCGGTGGGTTTGGTGAGCCAGGAACCGAGATAACAGCCGGCGATGGAGATGAGGAGCAGAACCGGGAAATAATAGAGGTCGAGGGTGCTCTTGAAGACCAGCGGGAAGATCAGGGCCGGGATAAGACCCGCGAGCATGCCCCAGAAGTAGCCGTAGCTGTTAAAACGCCACCAGTACCATTTGAGCACGTTAGCGGCGACGTAACTGCCGTAGAGCCCCGAAACAATCCACTGCAGCAGGCTGTTGACATCCTGGGCGAAGAAACCGAGCACCATGCTGATCACCACCACGATCAGGCCGGAGGTATAGTTGATCATCGTGGTTTGTTTCTGCGTGGTATGGGGCCGGATGTATTTGAGATAGAGATCGTTGATGATATAGGCCTGGGCGGCGTTGAGGGTGCCGCTGAAGGTCGAGGTAAAGGCGGCAAGCAGGCCGGCAAGCAGCAGACCGAGCAGACCGACCGGGACGAATTCGCTGATCGCCGAAGGCAGAATCTGCTCGAAATCGATCTTGCCGCCCACCATCAGGTTGAGGCGGTCGTAGTAGAGCAGACCGAGCACGACAAAGCCGGCGATCATCAGGTAACGAATCGGCTGAAGGATGAGGGAGACAAATCCGCTCATCTTGGCCGCTTCCTTGGGAGATTTGGTCGCCAGAATCTTCTGCATGTCATAATTGGGCGCCGGCCCGGCGGCGCTGGCGAGGATCCCCTTGAAGACCATGAGCATGACGATGATGGTGAAGAGGCCGAACTGGTCGCTGGCGATCTTGTCATTGACCTGGGCGATGATGCTGCTCCAATCAAGGTCAAGCTTCCACCCGAAGAAGGGACTCATCCAGCCATCCGGCACATTGAGGGTTGAGCCACTGAGAGCGGACATGGCAATCACCGCGATGGCGATACTCGCCACGGTCATGATGATGTACTGGAGCAGGTCAGCCAGCACGATGCTGGTCATGCCGCCGAGGATGGTGTAAAAGACCGCCACCAGGGTGAAAACGATGCCGTAGACATGCGGCACATACTGCGCCGGTACATCGAAGGGGATATAGGGCGAAACGATCTCCCAGGGGATGAAGATCATGATGAACTTGCCGAGACCGATAAAACCATAGGCGAGAAAACCGAGACAGCCGATGAGGGCGAAGACGACCACGATGGTGTGCGAGAGGGTAGCGCCGCGGTCATGGCCGAAGCGGGTGCCAATCCACTGCGCGCCGGTAGTGACATTGGAGCGGCGCAGCCAGGCGGAGAGGAAAACCATGAGGAAGATCTGGTTGAAGACCGGCCAGAGCCAGGGCAGCCAGATGCTCTTGAGACCATAGACGAAACCGATGGTCACCAGCCACATGGTGCCGGAGATGTCGAACATGCCCGAGGCGTTGGAGAGGCCGAGCAAATACCATGGGAGTTTGTTGCCCCCGAGCAGATAGGAACCGGTCCCCTCCTTCGCGCGTTTTTTGAAGGCCAGGCCGATGGCGGTCACACCCAGCATGTAAAGGAGGATGATGGCAAAATCGATCCAGGTCAGCTTCATTCCTGCTCCTTTCCCTTCTCTTCCTGATAAGTATCGTGGATTGTCTGCCAGCGCAGCCCGGCTTTCACCTCTGCGGGTGTGAGCCGGGTGCGGTAATGGATGGTTCTGCCCTCGCCGGGCAGGAGATCGAAATAGTTATCGGAGAAAAAGCCCTCAGGATCGCTGCACTCCAGGCAGAGGTTTTTGGCCAGGGAGCTGCTGCGGAGGGTGATCACGCAGCCGCCAGGGGCTGCCGTCACCCCGGCATCGAGTGTGCACGGCGGCAGTGTCAGGGATTTGACCGGGGCGAAATAGTGGATGTCCGAGGCCAGCAGCCTCTCCCCCACCCTCAGTGTCAGCCGAAGCAGTGCGCTGCTGCGTTCAAACCCTGCCAGCAGTTCCGCCGCGGGCAGACTGCAGCAGAGTTGACTGCTGTTGGCCCTGATGGCCACCGGCAGCGTGCGCGTAAAGCCTTTCCGGCCCGAGAAATCCATCACCACCAATTCCAGCTCTGCGGCTGTATTGCTCAAGGAGTCCGAGACCACCTTCACCTGCAGCACGCCCTCCGCCTCGACGGGGACGAGCAGAAAGGTCTTGCAGGCCTCGCGGATGAAGTAGTGCAGGGCCTTCCAGCGGCCGTGGTAATCGATGCTCGACCAGGAGGCCACCGGCCAGCAGTCATCGATCTGCCAGTAGAGTGAGCCCATGCAATAGGGCATGGCGCCGCGGTGGGCATGAAAGGCGCGCTTTACTCCCTCGGCCTGCAGCACCTGACTGAGATAGAGGTAACTGTTGAAATCCTTCGGCAGGCGGTAGTCGTTCTCCATATAGTGGCGGATCAGGCGGTTGCCGTACTCCTTGTCCCGGCGTTCATCGGCCATGCAGCGCTGGTGGGCCAACATGACCGGGGAGTGCAGCTCCCGGTCGCCGGGAAGGGAAAAGCCCTCGACTGTGGCGCGTTCCGGGTAGGACTGAAAACCGTATTCGCTCATGAACCGGCCGACATTCTTGTCGTAATCGCTGAAGGGATGGCGGTTGTGCCAGACCCCCCAGTAGTGGGCATCGCCCTCGGCATAGGGGATATCCAGATAGCCGGTGGCAGGGCTGCCAGGATGGTAGTAGCGTTCCGGATCGACAGCACCAATTTCGGCCGGAAGCACCTCGTCGAAGAGATGGTGCATATCCCTTTCATAGCGGGCGCGCACATCGGCGGGATACTGATCCCGCCAGCCCCAGGCATACCAGGAGATCTGGTTTTCATTGTTGCCGCACCAGAGGGCGATAGAGGGGTGGTTGCGCAGGCGGCGGATGTTGTCACGAACCTCGGCGCGGACGTTGTCGAGAAAGGATTCGTCGGCAGGATACATGGCGCAGGCGAACATCAGGTCCTGCCAGACCAGGATGCCGTATTCATCGCAGAGGTCGTAAAAGAGATCCTCCTCCCAGATGCCTCCGCCCCAGATGCGCAGCATGTTCATCTTGGCCGCCTTGGCCGAACCGAGAATGTGCTCATAGCGCGCCCGGGTGACCCGGTTCTGAAAGTTATCCTGGGGGATGTAATTGGCCCCCTTCATGAATACGGGCGTGCCGTTGAGTTCGACGTAGAACGAGCGCCCCCACTGATCCTTGTCGCGCACAATGCGCAGGGTGCGCAATCCGATGCGCCGGCTTTTCTCCTGCACGCCTTTCCGGGCTGCAGGCTGGCTTTGGCCAGCGGAGGCGGTTTCAGCCCGCCCGGTCAGGGTGTAAAGAAAGGGCTCCCCGAGACCATTGCTCCACCAGCGTTTCGGGTTTTTGATGATAAAGTCGAGTATCACCGTGCTGCGCCCGGGCTTCAGGCTCACCGCACGCCGCACCAAACGCCGGCCCTCATGCTCCACCGAAAGCACCGCCTGCTGAGCGCGCTCCGCCGTAAGGGTGAATTCAGCGCTCAGCTCGGCCTTGCGGTCGCTGAGGCTCCTCTGGCGGAACTGGAGATCCTCCAGCCGGCAGCCATCCCAGGCCTCGAGGCGGATCGGCCGCCAGATTCCGCAGGTGATCAGACGCGGACCCCAGTCCCAGCCGTAGTGAAAACCCGCCTTGCGGGAGTACATGTTGATCTTGACGTCGGCCTGGTCGTTGTTGGGATAGGCGGTCAGCCTGAAAGGGGCCGCCTCCCATTTGGGCAGGTTTTCGGAAAAGACGGAACGGAAGCGAATCTCGAGCTGGTTGGGACCCCTGACAAGCCAGGGTTTGACGTCCGCTCGCCAGATACGAAACATATTATCGGCGTGCAGTATCTCGTGGCCGTTGAGGAACACACGGGCGTAGGTATCGAGCCCTTCGCAGACCAGCTCGATTTTCTCCCGCGCGAGCAGCTCCTCCGCAGGTATGAACCCGGTGCGGTAGAGCCAATCCCGTTCGCCGATCCACTGCATGAATTTTTCGTTGATGCGGTAATGGGGATCGGGAATGAGGTGATGGCGCATGAGATCGGTGTGGACGCACCCCGGCACTTCCGCATCCAGCCAGGAGGTCTGGTCGCCGTCCGGACTGAAAGACCAGTTGGAATGAAGCTCGTGGGTCAGGACCTGTGTCAAAGCGGTGGAGGCCATCAGCGCAATCACCAGGAGTGTCCATCGCAGTGTTTTCATATCTCTTTCCATCATCCCCTGCGAAGCAGGGCAAGGTTGCGGTTGATCAGTTCGTTGCGCTGGGCGACGCAGGCGGCCGAGCGCAGGGGATCGGGAGGGGTTTTGCGCACATAATCGACCAGGCGCTCCACCGTAGTGGTGGCGACATGGAGACGGGTATCAGAGGAGGCATAGTAGATCAGGATGTCGCCATTGTCGCGCGCCACCCAGCCGTTGGAAAAGACGACGTTGGAAACGTCGCCGACGCGTTCTTCGGCCTGCGGTGCGATGAAATAGCCCCCGGGGGTATAAATGGGCTTTTCCGGGTGGTCGAGGTCGGTCATGAAGAGATAGAGGACGTAACGCAGTCCCGCTGCACAGCCGCGTACGCCGTGGGCCAGCTGCAGCCAGCCCTGAGGGGTTTTAATCGGGGCCGGGCCCAGGCCGTTCTTCGACTCCTTGATGGTGTGATAGAGGCGCTGGTCGATGATGGCCTCCTCCTCGATGACCGCGTGTGCGACATCCTTGCAGAGGGCCCAGCCGATGCCGCCGCCGCTGCCAGCCGAGATGAAATCATCCTGGGGACGGGTGTAAAAGGCATATTGGCCGTCAATGAACTCGGGATGAAGCACGACATTGCGCTGCTGCGGCGAGCGGCTCTTGAGGTCGGGGAGCCGCTCCCATTTCACCAAATCGCGGGTGCGGGCGATGCCGGCCTGCGCCACAGCCGAGGAGAGATCGCCGGGAGGGGCATTGGGGTCCTTGCGCTCGGTGCAGAAGATGCCGTAGATCCAGCCATCCTCGTGCCTGACCAGGCGCATGTCGTAGACGTTGATGTCCGGATCTTCGGTTTCGGGCATCACCACCGGAAAGTCCCGGAAGCGGAAATTATCGATGCCATTGGGGCTCTCGGCGACAGCGAAGAAGGATTTGCGGTCCCAGCCCTCGACGCGAGCCATGACCAGGATCTTCCCGTCAAGCTCGATGGCGCCGGCGTTGAAGGCGGCGTTGATGCCCATCCGCTCCATGAGAAAGGGATTGCGCTGGGGATCGAGGTCATAACGCCAGAAGAGGGGGGCATGGCCGGCGGTCAGCACCGGATGGGTATAGCGCTGGTAGATGCCGTTATGCCAGGGCAGCGGCATATTCCGGCGGGTGACATAGGCCTCGTGTTCCCGGGTCAGCCTGGCCAGGCGTTCAGCAAAGGACTCCACTTGCATCATTTTCTCCTCGATAATACTTTCAATATAACGAGCGGTGTTACTCTCAGCATTTTTTCACCCGCCGCGCCAGTTCCAGGCAGGTACGGCTGTTGTGATAAGGGCATTTCCATTCGGATATCTTGTGCAGCTGCCTGTCTACCCGCCGTTCGCCGTCCACCTTGTAGAACCACTCCCCGTGGATGCGGTCGATCAGATGCTCCGCGATGAAATCCCAGGCCCGGACGGCGGCAGCGAGGAATTCCGGACGACCGCTGTTCTGGTAGGCGTTTGCAAATCCAACCACAGACTCCGCCTGCACCCACCAGTGCACATCGGGGTCGGGGCGGCCACTCTCGTCCCGCTCATAGATGAGCCCGCCATCCGGGGCCACTCCCTCGGCGAGCACCGCCTCGGCCATGGCCACCGACACCTTCTGGCACTTGCGCGCCAGGATCGGATCGGTGAGAAGCTGGGTCGCCTCGTCAAGCAGCCAACTGGTCTCAATATCATGTCCATATGAGACCTTGCCCGATTTAGGTTGCCATGATTCATCAAAGAAAAGGATGAGGTGATGGCTGCGGCTGTCGATGATATGGTCGAAAAAATTATTGACGAGGCTGACCAGCCGTTCGCGCAGCCCGTCATCCCGCCATTCTCGATAGAGCCGGGTATAGGCTTCGAGCAGGTGGAGATGGGTGTTCATCGACTTTTTCTCGTTCATATCGATCGCACTGAGGCGCAGTTCTTCAGTGGGTGACCAATCGCGGTTGGCGCTCTCGAGATAGCCGGTATGTAGCGGATCGTAATTGTGTTTTTCGATCAGTTCGTAAATGGCCAGGGCCTGCTCGAGGGCCCCGGCATCGCCGGAGGCGGCATGGTATTCGACGAGGCTGTAAATGGCAAAGGCCTGGCCGTAGATCTTTTTACTGTCATCGATGGGCCGCCGTTCGGCATCGAGCATCCAGAAGACTCCGCCGTACCGGGGATCGATGAAGGCCGAACAAACCTCCTCATAGGCCTTGCGGGCCATCTCCAGATAGGCCGGATTTTTATACTGGTGGAAAGCGGCGGCGAAGGTCCAGAGGATGCGGGTGGTGAGGATCAATCCCCGCGGCGAGCGTTCGCGCACTTGCAGATCCGGTGAGACGCGCGCCCAGAATCCGCCCTGTTCCCGATCCGGCGCCTGCTCGAGCCAAAAGGGGAGAATATTATCCAGTAGCTCCCGCTCGGTTCTCGCCGCCAGCTGCCTGCAGGTTTCACTTGCCATAGATCAGCTCTGCCCTTCCCAATTGGGCCTCCCCGAGGAAGGCGACGCGGACATAGTGAATGCCGTCCGGCAGGCCGCTGCTCGCAAACAGCAGCGGGCGCAGATACTCGTAATCGGCCGCACCGGCGAAGAAATCCCGTGCCTCGACCTGAAGCGGGGTGTACTCCTCCCCGTCGGCCGAAAGGCTCACCTCGATACTCTTGGCCGCCGAGGCAGCGAAGGTATAGAATTTGAGGGTCTGCAGCGGACCGGGGATATAATAGACCAGCTCCGCCCCCGGCACCCCGGCGATGCGGTGGGCATCCTCCTTGAAGAGGCGGGAATCGGCGGTCTCGAGGGAGAGATGGCCCTTCCGGCTGAAAGCGATGGCGAAGTTCCAGCACTCATCGACCAGGGTCTTGTGCCGGGTGGTGACAGGACCGACGAGATTGGAGGGGCTGGAGAGGCCGGCAGCGTTCCGGGCGCGCACGCGATAATACCAGGTCGATCCGATCGCAGCGCTGCGGTCATGGAAGAGCGGCCGGTCCGCGGTCTCGGCGTCGGAGATGTTGTAGCCGATCCGCTTCCAGGGGCCGCCGCGGGAGGCGGAGCGCTCAACGTCGTAACCCGAGGCGCCGACGGAGCCCCGCCAGCAAATATGGGCCGGATCGTCGAAGGGAAGCAGCTGCGGGGCCTTTGGCACCGTCAGGATGGGCACCGATTTGCCCTGGATGGCAAAACCCCGTTCGCGCATCAGCTGCATCACTTCGCGCTCGGCATAATTCTCACCCGACGCGAAACCCGGCCAGTGGTAGGCCTTGTAGAAATAGCCCCCGTTGCCGGGCTCGGAATGCCAGTAAAAGCCGCCGTCGCGGCTGTGGAAGCGCAGGCTCCAGATCAACGCCCCGCAGACGCCGGGATGGGATTCCACCTCCCGCAGCACTTCCTCAACACCGGTGAGGCCGAGGAAACCGAATTCCCCAATCAGGTAGGGCTTTTTGCCCTTCGCCTTGGCAGCGCTGGCGCGGATGTTGCGCACCATATCGCGCGGATCCTTCTCGTAATGATGGGTGGTGATGATATCGGTATGAGGATTGGCGAGGGTTTCATCGCGCAGACGATTGGGAGCGACTCCGTCGAGGACGAGGTGGTTCTTGTCCTGAGATTTAATATAGGCCGCGATCTCCTCCACCCAGGCATCGGGGCTGTAGAGTTCGTTGCCGGTCTCCCAGGCCAGGATCGCCTTGTCGTCGCGGTAGGTCGTGCCGGTGATGGAGTTTTTGCGGTTGATGATGTAGAAGATGGTCTGCTTGAAATCCTCCTTGATCTGGGGATCCGTCCAGAAATCATCCGCCTTTTTGCCGCGGAAGGCGGCGTATTCCGCCCTCCCCCCCATCCAGGGCCAGTTGTCGACGAAGGGGATGATCACCCTCACCCCCACCTGGTTGGCGATGGCCATGACCTGATCGAGGGCGCGGAAGGCCTCCTCATTGAACTGCCCGGGTCCGGTCACGTAGCGCGGGATGTCCGGGGTGTCATCCTCCCGCCGCACGGTGATGGTATACATCCGCGTCACCGTCCCCCCCATCGCCCTGATCGACTCGAGGGCGTCGCGGATTTCAAAGGCATCCGGCATGCGCCAGACATTGGTCTCTTCGAAGAGCATATAGTCTTCGATGCAGTGAAGATTGGGAATATTGAAGGAGATAAAGCGCAGGGGATCGGGACCATCCATCAGCCGATCGCCGGAAACCGTGACAAAATGGACAAAGGTTGATGGGGCCGGTGCGGCCGAAAGTGTTCCTCCGGCCAGAAACAGCGCGGCGAGCAGAACGGCTGCATACCTTTTAGGCAAAATCATCATGATGCTCTCCTGTGAAGATGAGTTTATCGCCTGTTCAACACCCCTTCGTACCAGGCATGGATCGGCGCCGGATTTCTCTCGATGCGGAGCTGGCTGCGCAGCTTTTGCAGGTGCTCCTGCATCGTGCCAGCCCGTTTCGCGATGAGAGCGTCCCGGGCGATGAGATCGCGCGTCTCCTCCAGTCCGAGATGGGGATACTTTTTTCCATAGTGCTCATTGAAATAGCGCTGCAGGTCCCGCTCCTCCACCCTGATCTCCGCGAGCAGGCGCTGGCGTATGGCCATCTGCAGCCGGTTTTGCTCGAACTGGGCGGTCTTGATGCGGACCTGATCATCGCGTTCGAGTCCCATCCGCCGCGCCTCCGCGCTGAGGGCACGGTCGCGCAGGACAAAGTCGAGGGCCGTCTTCATGCTCCTGTGGACGGCGTGGTAGGGCACGTAATTGAGCGCGGCGATGAATTCGCCGATGGTGAGAATCTCGCCATCAATGCTGGCGAGGGGCTCCTTGCGCATCTCCCAGAGCGAGGCTTCGATCTCCCCCATCTCCGCATCGCTGAGTTGTTCAGTGCGAAGTTGATCGGCGGTGGAGGGCTGGCGTTTGAGCACCACGCCGAGCTTCTGGCCGACGGCGCGCAGGCTGCGCGGATAGACCTGGATCTTTTTCTCCTTCATCATCCCGCTGATATAGGCGAGGGCCGCCTTGTCGCCGAGCTTGCGTTCGAGCACCGCCCGGGCATTATTGCGCTGGAGCTGGTACTGGCCCTCAGGGAGCAGGGGCGTCCGGCGCCAGTCCGCCACCTGGAGGATGTGCCAGCCATAGCTGGAGGCGACCGGCTCGGAGTAAACCATGAGGGGGAGGCTGAAGGCGGTGAAGCCCAGGTCGTACTCCATCTGCTCCCAGGCGACCCAGCCGAGGTCGCCGCCGGTTTCAGCGAGGCGCGGGTCGTCAAAGAGGCCGCGCGCCAGTTCGAACCAGTCGGCACCCTCCTGCAGGAGGTGGTAAAGGGAATCGATGCCCACCCGGGTCGGACTGAAGAGATGGCGGATATGGCGCTCCTCGGTCATCCAGGCGAAGGTGCGCTCGAGATCGGCCTCATTGTAGCTGATCCCCGGCTTGATCACCTTGCGGAAATGGGCGTCGCGCAGATTCCGGTCGCGATTGGCGCCGACGCGATAGGCCAGCCGTTCGTCAGCGGCCATGCCCAGCCCGTGCGCCTCACGCGCAAGCAGCCGCCGGTCGATCATCTCGTCGAGGAACTGTTCGCGCAGCTCCCGGGAATCAAAGGCGTTGGGCTGCTTGATGATCTCCAGATAGGCGGTCTTGAACTCCTCGAGGGTGATACGCTCCCTGCCGAGACGCGCAACGGCGGGATCCTTCCTGCCGCAGGCGAGGAGGAGCAGACCGAAAGAGAGAGCGATAAGTGCACACCTTGTCAATAAGGACTCCCGAAGCGGAATCGCGCAAAGACGCAGAGGCGCAGAGAAAACTGCTCTTCTCTGCGTACTCTGCCTCCCAGCGGGGAATAATGGTTTTGTTTGGCGGCAGTGAAAAAATCCATCCCCTGCCAAAACTGATTATTTAATGATCAGCATCCGGCCCGTGGTGTTGCCGATGCCCGGGGCCTCGATGTGGTAGATGTAGACGCCGTATGCAATATCCATGCGGTCCTTGGTGAACATGTCCCACTCCTCGGAGCCGTCGGTCATCTCCGAATCATGTTCGATGGTATTGACCAGGGTGCCGTCGACCGCGAAGATACGGATGGTGCATTTCTGCGGCAAATGGATGAACTGGACGGAACGGGGCCCTCGCCCGCTGGTATAGGGGTTGGTGGGCTCCCAGGCAGCGGCGACGACATAGGGATTGGGCACGACCTTGATCTTGTCGAGATTTCTGGCTGCAAAGGCGTTGTCCACCTTTTGTCCCTTGACGACGAACTGATAGCGCACGTTGCCGGTAAAGGGAAAGTCGGGATAGACATTCAGGGTATCCCCGGCGCCGAGGGCGCGGCCGTAGGTATTCCAGAAAACCGTGTCCTCCGAGGCGTTATTGAGGATGTTGAAAGTGATCAGGGTCGAATCGTTGGGCAGCTTTTCGAACATGACGATCCGGTCCTTGGCCGAGAACATTCCCCTCTTGATTTTCTTTGGGGTCAGGGTCTGGTCGACCAGGGCGAAGGGCAGTTCCTCCATGGTCTGCTTGTCATAGACGCGGAAGTTGGCGTCTGTCGCAGGCAGGGGGATGGTCTTGTTGCTGGTCGCCAGGGGCACCTGGAGGGTTTCGGATTTCTTGACGATGTCATCATAGAAGACGACCATGTACTGGCGGGGATAGTAGGTCCCCTCCTTGAATCCGCTCAGATTGAAGATGGAGAAGCGGATATTGTAGGCGGTGGTGAAATTGATGTTCGAACTCCACTGTACGCCGTTGTAGATGCGCTCCTCCGGCCGGTTGATCATGCCCTCAGGGGGATTGTAGATGTTGAATTCCATGCCGTGGAGGACGGTCGTGAGGGTGCGGGGGTCGCTGTCGGCATCCTCGTAGAGGTTTTTCACTTCGACCCATTCCCCGGCACTGTACTCCCGCTGGATGATCATGACCGTATCCTCAGGCAGGGAGGTTTGGGTCAGGTTGCGGAGGACAAATCCGGAGGTCACTGTGGGCATCAGTTCATCGACATCCTCTCCGTCGATAAGGCCGTCGTTGTCGTTGTCCCGGTGGTCCATCGAATGGTCGAGGAACTGCACCTCGTAGCGGTCGCCGTCGCGGATCTCATCCGGCTTAAGGTAGCGGAGGTTGACCGCCCCCGAGGTCTTGCCGGTGCCGATCTGGCGCGGCTGTTCGGAGAGGCCGGGGCCGCTGTAGCCGAGCGAGGGCGCCTGGGGCACCACCACGACGACATTATCGCCGGTGGTAATGTCTCCCGAGGCGTTGACCGAAACATACATGTTGGTCTCCGAGGGGGCGATGTTCTTTTCGATGCTGCCCCGGTCGTAGGCGTTCACGGCATAGAAATAGCGCCGGCCGTTGACGAGCGGGGAATCGACAAAGACATGCACCAGCCCGGTCTCGTTGCCGAGGTTGAACTGGACGCCGGTGCCGAAGGTGTTCTGATAAAAGCCGAAGACGCTGTCGACCTTGTCGTAAATGGCCAGGGGCTTGACGTAGCGGGTGTAGCCGTAGCCATCGCTGATCGAGCCGGCATCCTTGAAGCCCGGATCGGTGGCGCGGTAGATCTTGTAGCCCTCAAAGTCGTACTCATGCAGGTAGCGGTCCACGCTCTCCTCCGCACGGCTGTCCCAGAAGAGGGTGACCTTGCGGTCGCCGGCGACGGCGCGCAGTTTGGGTTTTTCCGGGGCGACGGCGAAGTTATAGTTGGAATTATAGATCTTTTGCACGATATCCTTGTTGCGCAGAATATCCTGCTGATCATCACCATAGACCATGGCGACCGAGAAGAACTCTTGCTGGCCGGGATTGAGGGGGAAGTAGCCGCAGGAGAAGATATAGTCGGCATCGACGTTCTCGAGATGACCGTCGAAATAGCCGGGGGCCGACTCGTCCCACATCTGGGCGTCATTGCTGTAGGTGATGTTGCCGTATTCATAAAAGACAAAGCTGGTGAGGCCGATCTGGTCCGATTCGTCGACGTCGGTGTGGTCGACGTTGGGCTCGCCGGGCAGATCGCCGATGCCGGCTGTGGGCAGGCCGTCCCCTTCGCCGGGGTCGCCGGATCCGCTCTTGCCGTCCATGCCCATGTCATCGGTCTTGATATCCCAGTCTCCGTCGTTGTCGATGCCGTCATCGCGGCGTTCGTCGATGAGCAGGTTGGTCAGCCCCTCGCCGGTGAGATAATCCTTGGCGAGATAGTCCTGGTTATTGTACTTGGCGTCGCGGATGTAGAGGTAATAGGCCATTGAATCGGGGGCCACAGCGCCGTCGGACTCGTCGATGAAGCCGTTGAGATTATCGTCGATGCCATTGCGCTCGATCTCCATCAGGGGCGCGCCCGGCTTTTTGATATAGGTCGTGCCGTTTTGGCGAATGGTCACCCCCTCGGCCGGCATGGAGCCGACAGTGCGGGTATATTCGTCACTGCTATAGTCGATGAGGACGACCGGATCCCCGACCATATAGCTGCGCAGAAAGTCCTCGGTGGTGAGGAGGTGGCCGCCGCCGTTGATGCCGTCTCCATCATTGTCGATGCCGTCCCTGGCATTGCCCGGGCTTTCGAGAAAGGCGTAGCCCACCCAGGGCACAGGGCTGTAACCGGCAGTGCCGATATTATCCCAGTCATAGTTGACGGTCAGATCGAGTTCGCGATAAAAGGTGGCGCAGTCGTCGTCATAATCGGTGTTGTCGCTGATGGTCGCGCCGATGGAGGCGCCGACGTTGAGGCCGAAGATGGTCTTGGTGTGGTAGAGTTCACCGATATTCTTGATCTCATAGATCCAGAAGATGCAGTCCTGGGCATCGGGATTGGACCACTGCAGGCCGCGGACGTTCTGGCGCAGGCCGATGCCGCCGCGCTGTGACTCCGAGGCGATCGGACGCGGCAGGGGCAGGCCGTCGACCTTCTTCTTGAAGCTCCAGTCATCCATGGCATAAAAGGACTCTTCATCGGAGTTCTTCTGGTCGCGGCCGAAATAGCCGTTCCAGCTGCCGGCCCAGCCGGGTTTGGTGGCGTCATCCATCTTGTCCGGCCATATCGAGGGCCAGGTGTAGGCCTGGTGGCTCATGGCGATGGCGTGATAGGGATCGGCCTCCTTGTTGGCCAGGTCATAATAGCCGGGCAGGGGCTCGAAGCCGAGAAAGACGCCCAGAGAATCGTGCGAGAAAATATTGGGGTCCCACCCCTGGCAGAAGACGCAGGGGGTGATCACCGTATAGGTGGAGTCGCCGACCGAATCGATGCCGGCGAAGGTGCGCAGCGCGGAGCTGACGTACATGGAGGCGTTGCCCATCTGGATATGACCGGAGTTAATGGGCCATTCGCCGGCATAGATCAGGCTGTTGTCGCCCTTGATCCCGCCGACCATGCCGTGGTTGTAAAAGGTGACGCGAATCAGGTTGCCCGCGTGAATGTTGCGGGCACGGTTCTGATAACTGCCGTGCGTGGTCTGCGCTCCCGCCTGGGCCAGAAGTGTGGAGAGCGTCAGCATCATCAAAAGACGTACTTTCATGGAAATTCTCCTTCCGGCTCTGCTTACAGCGCTAAAATGAGCGAGAACTTGTTTTGCCTGTCGAGGAGGCCATAATCGATCATGGCATAATCGAACATAACTTCGGTGCGGAGCACCCTGGCGTGCAGCCCCATGCCGAGGGTGAGGCCGCCCTGGGTGTCGGCGAGAAAAAGCTGCCGGTAGCCGCCGCGCAGCGACAAGAGCTGCTTGAAGGTATACTCGGCGCCGACATTGAGATACTCCTTGTTGTCACTGGGATGGATGGCATCCACGGCGACGATGAAATCATGCTCCTGAATCCCGAAGAAATCCTCGGCCAGATTGGCGGAGAGGCCGACCCGGAAGAGGATCGGCAGGGGGAACTGATCGGTCGAGAGCTGGGCGTTGATGCTGCCATTGTTGCCATCGCTGGTCTGGTCGATGTCGTGCTGGACCAGCATGTCGCGGCCTTCGATCTGCATGTCCGAACCGAAATTGGAGATCGACATGCCGATTTTGAGGTTCTTGAAAAAGGTGCGGTACTGGATGCCGACATCCATGGCCAGCCCGCTGGCATCGCTGTGCCAGATTGATTCGTGGATGAGCTTGGCCGAGCCGCCGATGGCAAACCGGTCGGTCAGGCTGCGGGCATAGCTGAGTCCGGCGGCGAAAGAGCTGGCGGAGACCATTTCGCCGTTGCCGTCCGGATAGGTGATGGTGGTGCGCTCGATATCGGGCATGCCGAGATAGGAGAAAAATAGACCGAAGGAACCCACATTGCGCACGGGGATGGCGATGCCGGCGAATTCGAAGGACATATCCGCCAGATAGTCGTAGTGGTTGAGCAGGATTTGCATGCGCTCGATCTTGGCCAGTCCGGCGGGATTCCAGAACATCGCAGTAGCATCTTCGGCCTGGGTGGCGACGGCTTCGCCCATGCCCAGGGCGCGGGCACCGACCCCGATTTTCAGAAAGGCGGCCGAGCTGGTGCCCACTCCGCTCACCTTCTGGGCGAGGAGCGGGGCCGTCCCGGCGAGCAGGAACAGCAGTACAGCAGCAGCCAGCAACAGATTCCCGGCGCTTGTTCTCTGCTGCAGAAGTTTTACTCTTTTATTCATCATGACCATCCTCTTTTTGCTTACTTGCTCAGTCGCAACCCGAATTGAATAAAACGCGGCGAGGAGTAATTGCCGGGCCTGGTGAAATACTCAGCGACGTTGGAGATCTCGACATCCGGCATCCCCACGCGGTCGACCTGATTGATCCCCTGCAAGGTGTAATCGGGCTGGCCGGTGTCAGAATAGATGCCGGTGGCGTTGCGGGTGTCGAGCAGATTGGTGATGTTGCAAAAAATCTGGGCCCGGAAGGTGCCGATATTGACCAAGCGGCCGACGCGAAGATCGAGATTATAGGTGAGGGGCTTGCGCTCGCTGTTCTCGCGCAGGCCCGTAAAGGTGCCGGAACCCGAAACCTCACCGCGCGCAAAAGAGGGGGTGTAGGGCAGGCCCGAATTAATCGTGCTGACCAGACTGGTCGACCAGCCGCGGTTGGCGTAGCTGATCACCGTATTGAGGGCCTGACGCTGATCCCAGTTGAGGTCGATCATCTGGACGCGCGGTGCCTCCTTGGCGAGGGCGTCATAATAAGCGTCCTGTGGATCCGAAGAGGTCCCCTTGGCGGTCATGTAGGTATAATCGAGATTGATCGCCAGCTTGCTGAGACGGTAGCTGGCCGAAAGCGTGACCCCCTTGGCCGCCGCATGATCCTTGTTGACATACATGTAATAGGTCATGCCCTGATAGGTGTCAATGGGCTCCCCGGTCCCCAGCCAATCGCGGATATCACGATAAAAGCCGGTGAGATGGAGATAGAGATTCTCCGAGAGCTGCTGCTGGAGTCCGAGTTCGTACATCACCGTGCGCTCGGCATTGAGATCGGCATTGCCGACCAGATTGCTGGCGCCGGCTCCGGTGATCCAAAAATTGGGATTGTCGTAGAGATAGCTGAGCTGGGGATTCTGGAAAAACCAGCCGTAGCTGAAATGGATGACCCCCTTGTCGGTGATCGGAAAACTGAGCCCGAAGCGCGGCGAGAGCTGCGACTTGGCCTGGGCCTTTTTCCACCAAAAGCCCTCCCGTTCGGCGACAGTATACTTGACCAGCTCGCTGTCGGGCGTGGAGGGGGTATAGTTCCGGTAAATATGGTCCATCTTGAAGGGGGAGTAGATCTGGGGATCCATCGGATCGGCCAGGACGCGCCCGTCCGGATCGAAGCGGTCATAGCGCAAACCGATATTGATGATCAATTCATTGAACTCGATCTTGTCCTGGATGTAGGCCGAATACTCCTTGGGCTTGACGCCATACTTGACATGGAATGGCGAGCTCTCATCCGGGACGATCGGACGGAAGGTGACGTCGGAGAACTGGAGCTGGAACCAGTCGTTGCGCAGATCATTCAAGGTGGTCGCGGCACCAATCTTGACGAGATGGCGCTTGTTGATCTGGCTGGTCAGATCGAGGCTGAAATTGTAATATTCGACATCGTTCTTGCCGATATCGGTCGAATTGCCATAATAGGTGAAATCATTGACGCGGGAGATGACCGAGATGTTGTCCTCCGCCCTGCGGCCGTAAACATACTGCTCAATCATCGCCGATTCAGTCGGCATGTAGCGAGGATCGTACGGGTCCTCATAGAGAAAATTCTTGTGGGCCTTGTCGTAATAGTTGGCCTTGAAATCGATAAAGGTGCTCTTGGAGGCGATATACTTGGCCGAAAAGATATGGGTCTGACTGCGGGTATTGTAGAACTTGCCGGCGTCCGGCACATATTTGTAGTTCCAGCCGACCCCGTAGCTGCGGTCATAGTTGTAGTAGAGGCCGTAGGAGAGCTTGAGCTTGCTCGAAGCATCGAGGAAGAATTTGGCCTGGGAGGAATAGCCCTTGTACCAGCCCAGGGGCACCATCTGGTTGTCGGCCGCGGCGAAGGTGTGGACGGTATCACCGACCGGGGACTGGAAGCCCCAGGGCATGAAGTAGCGCACTCCCTGGGTGAAGCTCGGACTGTCCTGCACGCGCCCCGAGATGAAATAGGTGAGCCGCTTCTGGGTGAAAGGGATCGGTCCCGAGATGTTGACCTGGAAATCGGTGTTGGTGGTCGGGTTGTAGCTGTCGAGATAGGATTTCTTCGTCAGCCAGGGTTTGGTCGCCTGGGCGGAGGAGGTGTAGGGATTGACGTCGCCGAAATCGTAGAGGATAAAATTGCCCCCGCGGGTGAGAGCACGCGCGGCGGCGTTGGCCCAGGCAGGGTTGTTCATGACGTAATAGGTGCCATCATCGAAGCTGAGATGGTCTCCGAAATAGCCGGTGGCATTGATACGGAATTCATCGCTGCCCTGCTTGGTGACGATGTTGACCACGCCCGAGAGGGCCTGGCCATATTCGGCGTTGAAGGTGCCGGTGATGGTCTTGAGCTCCTGGATGGCCTGATCGTCGATGCTGATGCCCGCCGAGCGGCTGAGGGGATCGACCACCTTGACGCCGTCGACCATGTAGGTGATCTCGCTGGTGCGACCGCCGCGGATGTGGAGGTTGCCGCCATCATCGGTGACTACGCCGGCCTGCAGATTGACCAGTTCGGCGACGCTGCGCACCGGCAGCTGGTCGATCTTGTCCGCCCCGAAGGAGACCTGGGAGGAGGTTAAATCCTTCTGAATCTGCACCCGGTCGGCGATGATGTCGATCGATTCCCCGCTCTCGAGCACCGTGGTGGAGAGACGGGTGTCGAGTTTGGTGGTGAGGTCGACGCTGACCGCCACCTGGGTCTTGTTGACCGACTGGTAGCCGATATAGACGAAGCGGACGGTGTAGACCCCGGGCTTGATGTTGATGATGTAATACTCGCCGTTGGGATCGGTGACAGCCCCCTGAACGGCCGATCCGCTGAGCGGAATAACCCGCCCGCTTTCGATGCGTTCGACGATCATCACGTTGGCGCCGATGAGGGGCTGCCCGTTCGCGGCATCGGTGACCCGGCCGGAGATTTTTCCCGTCTCCCCCGCCATAAGCGGCGCCGGTAGCAGACCGGCGCACAAGGCCAGGAGGGCGAGCAGGAGGATAGCGGAGCGGTACGACATAGTGCCTCCAACAAATTAGGGCATTGCACTGCATGGGTGAGAAAAGGACAGTAGGATCTGCCGGAAGACAGGGGTGATGAAGATTTCCGCTGTCCTCCGGCAGAGCCCCTCTCCTCGCGGCCGGGGGGCTGCCGGTTGACGTTAAAAAAGGATGGGGTGATCACAAGACCACCCCATCCGGTGAGGAATTACTTGAGAAGCGTCATCTTGAGAATATGGGTGTACTCCGGCGTGACCATGCGGCAGAAATAGACGCCGCTGCTGACGGCCTGACCGGCGTTGTTCTGACCATTCCAGGTGATGACATGCGCGCCGGCGGCCATGCGGCCGTCGACCAGGGTCGCCACCTCTTTGCCGAGCAGATCATAGACCGCAATCCGGACCTGGGTGCTGCGGGCCACCTGATAGTTGATCGTGGTGACCGGGTTGAAGGGGTTCGGATAGTTGTTCTTGAGCTCGAAAACCAGGGGCTGCTGGGCTTCGGCCTCGACAGCAGTCGGGCCGCCGACCACCTGCAGGAAACCGAAGGTGGAGGGACGCTTCCAATCCTCGGAATTGGCCTGGTTGCCCCAACCGGTCCAGAGCGTACGCTCGGTGTCGCCCTTGGAGGGATCGAGATCGGTGCCGTCGATGCGCAGGGGCAGCATGGCGCCATCGACGACATCGAGATTGCCACCCTTGGCCAGAGAATCGAGGGCGATGCGGACTTCGATGATGTAGCCATCGCCGGTGAATTTCTGGTAGACGGTGCGCTCCACTCCCGGGAACTCATAATCGGAGGAGCCGCTCTTCTGCGTGGTGCCCCAGGCGGTGAAGCTGATGCGCCAATCGCCGGTGCCAGCCAGATCGACATCCTTGTAGAGATGGGGCGGTTCGAGCACGGAATTGTAAAAGCCGAGATAGAACTCGAGGGCATCGCCCATCCAGGCCTGGCTGCCGGAGACGATCGGCTCGCTGCCGGAAGCATTGAGGTCATCATCAGTGACGTCAGCGGAGATGTAGAGATAATTGGCATCAATGATGAAGGTGGCGTTCCAGCTCATATCAGTGGAAGCCGGGGTCCAGCCGGTGGTGTCCGAACCGTTGTGACGCTCGGCCTTGAGGCCATACTGCTTATAGTCGGTGAACTCATTGTCCAGGCCGTCCAGGGAGAAGACGCTGGCAAAATTCTCGACATAGAAGGCCTTGGCAGTGACGCTGCTGTTGCAAGTGAGTGGGCCGACCCGCGATTTGTCACCGAGATCATATTCAGTTCCCTCGGCATCGACCGCCGCGACCGCGAAATAGTAGGTCACCTGTTCGCTCTGGGCCGTCCAGGGGCGGTAGGAGTAGTACTGGGTGCCGTGAGGGACAGCATTGCCAATGAGGATGACGCCCGGATCGGAGACGTTGTTAATCGGCGACTTGCTCATGTAAACGTTGTAGGTCTCGGTGCCGATTTCATTGTCTTCCCAGGTGACGTTGAAGTACTCGAAATAGGTCCCGTTGGCGCTGAAAGTGCCGATCTCGCCCGCGATGTCCGGAGAGAAGACCTTGCCCTCGGGGGCCTTGACGCCGAGAAGGGTAAAGTTGTCAAAGTAGATCGTGCCCGCCCAGTCGTTGTCGACGTTATAATAGATCTGGCAGCCGACGGTGAGGACTGCGGTGGGATCGACTTCGCCGGTACCGACATAGTGGAGCACATCGTAGGTCATCTTGTTCCAGGTGCCCGGCTTGAAGGTGCTGTCGCTGAGGAAGAAGGATTTCTCGGTCCAGGTCCAGGTGGCATGGTCCATGACGAAGATTGAGATCTGGGCGCCGAGCGGGGCGTCGGCGGGAACCCAGACATCCATGGTGATGGCGGTGGCGCCAGTGTCAGTCTTGGTGGGCCAGCCGAGATTAATGTTGGCATTGTCGAAGGAGCCCTTCTTGGAACCGGCGAGGGCCTTGCTGAAATCCCAGTTGGTCACCAGCACGCCGGTGGTGCGGCCGGAGGGATCAGCACCCTGGGCGACGCCGATGAGGCCGGCGCCCCAGTTGTTGTTGACGAAGTTCTGGGTGCCGGCCGAGGCCTTTTCCCAGTTGGCGACGACCCACTTGTCGCCCACTTCGAGGGTGTGCAGGGTGTAATCATCCATCAGGACCTTGCCCGTCCAGGTCAGACCGGCGCCGAAATAGATCTCGATGCCGCCCTTGACCTTCAGCCAGGGCTGGAAGTTGGGCCAGGTCTCCATGGCGCGTTTGATCGGGTAGTGAATGGTGTTCCACTGGCCGGCCTTGATGCGCTCACCTTCACCGCCGACAGAGAACTTGTAGTCGGTCCACTGCCAGGCGCCTTCGGCGATCTGCATCCAGACCTTCAGGACCGCAGTAGCCGGAAAATCGGCGGGGACCCAGACCTTGAAAGTGGCGAAATAGGCGCCGGGGGCCTCGGCCGAGGTCCAGAGCATATTGACCGGATCGGTGCCGATGGCGGCCTTGGTATCGCCCTGGGCGGCATCACAGTTGAGGGCCAGCACCTTGTTGCCGGCGACGGCGGGATCATCCTCGACCGCAACCGAGAGCAGGGCATCGCCCCAGTATTTGCCGAAATTGCCATTATTGGCAGTGAAATCGGTCACCACGACGGGCTCGACACCCGCCAGGGCGAAATTATCGAAGAGGACATCTCCGGCCCAGGTCGGACTTGAACTTTTATCACTCGGGAAATAAACTTCTACGCCGCCCTTGATCTTGAGCCAGGGCTGGAAATTGGCATAGGCTTCCATCATCGCCGAAACGGGATAGTGGAGGGTGACCCACTGGCCGGCCTTGAAATGGTTGCCCTCGCCGGCGATGGACCATTTATAGTCGGTCCACTGCCAGGAGCCTTCTGCAATCTGGGCCCAGAGCTTGACGACGGCGGAATCGGGAAAACCCTCGGGGACATAGACATCGATGGTGAAGAATTTGGCACCCTGCACATCAGCGGCGGTCCAGCCCAGGGGCAGGGGATCGACGCCGATGGCGGCCTTGCCGTCGCCAGTGGCAGCGGTGCACGAGAGCTTCAGGACGCCGGTGCTGCGTCCGGAGGGATCGGCAGCCTGCGCCAGAGCGGTGCCGGCATTGCCCCACCAGATGCCCCAGTTTTGCGTGCCTTCTGCGGCGTTCTCAAAATCAAATTTGACCTGAGAAAAAGCCAGTCCGCTGAGCAGCAAAACCGCGAGCACTGCCACCATCATTTTCAAAAACAGTTTCATGCTTGCCTCCTGATACGTTTTGGATGGATGAAACCGACTGTAGTAAATTGGACTGCTTCGTTGCATCAACACACTCTCTGCAACCGAGGCTCACCTCCTTCCTTTTCGTGCAATAGAATCCCGGAACTTGTGTGGCCCTGCCGGCGGAGCGGTGGTCTGCTCACGCCGATACGCGTGCGGCCACGGATTCCCGTTCGATCAGCCGGGTCGGGACGAGGGTGGTGACCGGCTGCACTATTTCATGGTTCAGCACCTTGAAGAGGGTGCGCACTGCGATGGAACCCATCTGCTCCTTGTAAACGCGGATGGTGGAGAGGGGCGGCGAGATCATCTTGCCCAGCTCGATGTCATCGAAGCCGATGATGGAGATATCGTCAGGAACGCTGAGGCCGTGGTCAGTGACCGCCTTGTAGC
This sequence comes from bacterium, assembly GCA_029554865.1. Lineage (GTDB taxonomy): Bacteria > Zhuqueibacterota > Zhuqueibacteria > Residuimicrobiales > Residuimicrobiaceae > JAKPUX01. The sequence goes on from JAKPUX010000202.1 coordinate 43,737, forward strand.
CATAAATGGCATTGATGTCGTTGGCAGCAAAGATGGCGCTCGGGGGTTCGGGCAGGTCGAGGAGGGCGCTGAGATGGTCATAGCCCTTCTCCAGGCCGCCGCAGCGCACCAGCTCCTCGCAGAGAGGGAGTCGGGCGAATTCGAGGGCTTTGCAATAACCGTCAAGGCGCTGGCGGAAGCTGAGCCGGTCGAGATCGCCGGAGATAAAACCGATGCGGGTATGGCCATGATCAAGAAGGAACTGGACGGCCTGAAAGGCGCCGTGTTCGTTGTCGATCAGCACCTGGGAAAAGGTGTTGCTGGTGATCTTGGGGTCGACCAGAACAGTGGCGATCTCGAGTGAAGCGAGCTGGTCGATAAACGCCTGCTGCAGCACCCCGATGAGAATGAGGCCGTCGACCTGACGCTCACGGATCATCTTGGGAATGGCGGTGGTGTGTCCCTCGGGGAGAAGATGGAGGACGAGGCTGTGGTTGCTGACGGCGAGTTCGGCCTCGATGCCCTCAAGCACGCGTGAATAAAAAGGATTGAGGGAGAGGGGCAGTTGTTCGCGGCAGAAGATGACCCCGACGCTTTCGGTGATTTTTTTCTTGAGGGCCTTGCCGAGGGCGTTGGGATGAAAATCGTGTTCCCTGGCGATGGCGAGGATGCGCTGGCGGGTGGCCTCGGCGACATCGGGGCGGCCGTTGAGGGCCTTGGAGACGGTGGCCGCCGAGCAGTGGGCGGCCTTGGCGATGTTTTTTATGGTAGTCATCACCCTCTGGCGAAAGGGGGAAGGGGCGGGAGACGGTGGATTATTTCGAAATCGTTTTCGTTATCCTAAAAAAAAGTAGCACTTTTTTTGCTTTCAGTCAAGCATTTTTTCGAAATTATTAAATATTTTCGAAGATTGGGGGCGGGCAGTGAGACCAGAAAGTTTTTTATTGTTGTTAATTATGTTTTTACGATCTTCGCAAGGAATAACGATTTCGAAATCGTTTTCAGCGGAACGGGGCGCTTCCCTCCCGCTCCATCGAAAATGGCCCATGTTACATCCCGGATGCAGATTAATGCTCGCCAGCAGCAGGCCGCTGGCGCACCGGGATCCGCCCCGGCAACACGCTCAGAGCGGTTTGGGCGTGGTGCAGCGGTCGACCAGATAAAGTATCGACTTGAAGGGGATGCCGCTGTGGGTGGAGAGACCGATCTCGCAGGTCCGGCTGGTCGAAAAGCCCTCTGCACACCCCTCGGGCACCTGTTCATGCAGATGGCGCAGACCGTGGGCATTGAGTTCGGGATAGGTGAAACCACGATCGCCGGCGAAGCCGCAGCAGTTGCCCTCTGTCGCCACCACTCTCGCCGCGCACATGCGCGCCAATGTGAAAAAGGGACCCTCCAGATCCATCTTTTTGGCACTGCAGACGGCGTGGATCATCACCGTCTCCGGTTCGGGATGGAAATCCAGGCGCGGTGCCAGATGCTCAAGGGTGAAGGCGATAGGTTCATAGAGCCTCAGCCGCTCGTCGAGAGTCTCCTTCATCCGGTAGAGGCAGGGGCTCATGTCGGCGAGCACCGGATATTTTCCCTCTGCGCTCGCCCGCCACAGGGCGGCGTTGAGCTCCGCGGCCTTGGCATCTCCCGCCTCCCTGAAGCCCTTGCTGGCGAAGGCCATGCCGCAGCAGAGTTCGTCCATCCGGTCGGGATAGATGATCTCAAAACCCGCCTTGTGCAGCAGCCGTTCGGTCAAATGGGGGAGGTCCTCTCCGGCGCTGTCCCCCCGTGCGGGACCCATTGAGCGGGTGATACAGGAGGGAAAGTAGACCACCTTGGGCGCCTCCCCCCTGCGCAGCGCAGCCTGGACCGAGGGGCCGGCGGTGGCGATTCGTCGCCCAGGTCCGGGCATCTGGGGCGTCCAGAGGGGGATACGGTTGCCGGAGAGCCGGCGCAGTCCGCGCGCGACTCCGCCCAACAGTGCAGGGCCGAGAAGCAGATGGAAAATGTGGACGATGCACAGTCCGATGCGGGCGCCCGCAGTGACGCCCGTCATGTTCCGGGCCAGGGCACCGGCCACCCGTTTGGCCCGCGGGGAGGCCTTTTCCCGGCGCAGTTCCTTGATCAGCTTGCCGGTGTCGATGTCGACGGGACAGGCGAGGGCGCAGAGACCGTCGGTGGCACAGGTCTGATCCCCGAAATAGTCGTAGGCGTCTCTGAGCTGTGCCAGGCGGTGCGGCTCCTCGCCCGCCGCCTCCAGCCGGGAGATTTCGCGATAAACGATGATGCGCTGCCTCGCCGACAGGGTGAGCTGGTTGGCCACGCAGTGGGGCTCGCAAAAGCCGCATTCAATGCACTTGTCAATGAGTTCGTGCGCCTCGGGCAGGGGTTTGAGGTTCTTGAGATGGATCTCCGGATCGGCGTTGAGGATGACCCCGGGATTGAGAATTCCCGCCGGATCGAAAATCCGCTTGATTTCGCGCATGATCTCCACCGCCTCTTCGCCCCACTCGAGTCCCACATAGGGGGCCATGTTGCGGCCGGTGCCGTGTTCGGCCTTGAGCGCCCCGTCGTATTTCTCCACCACCATGTGGCAGACCTCATCCATAAAGTTCTGGTAGCGTTTCACCTCGGCGGGGATATTGAAATTCTGGTTGAAGACGAAATGGAGGTTGCCCTCCAGGGCGTGGCCGAAGATGATGGTATCGTCATAGCCGTGTTTCCTGAACAGTCCCTGAAGATCGAGGGTGGCCTCGGCCAGACGCGGCACCGGAAAGGCGACATCCTCGATGATGACCGTGGTGCCTTTGGGGCGCATGGCGCCGACGGCGGGGAAGAGCCCCTTGCGGATATTCCAGAGTTTGCTGTACTCCGCCGGATCGAGGGTAAAGCTGAGGGGCCTGAGCACGGGGAGGGCGGCCAGGGCGGCATGAATCGAGGCGATCTGGCTCTGCAGCAGATCGGGCGTGGCGGCGCGGGTCTCAACCAGCAGGGAGGCGGCCCTCTCCGGAAGCCCGGCCAGATAGTCGGGCATCCCCTTTTTATCCTCGACCGAACGCAAGGCGGCGCGGTCCATGATCTCCACAGCCGCGACCGGTGCGCTCTTGAGGATCGCGACCGCCCGGCAGGCGGTTTCGATGTCCGGGAAGAGGATCAGGCTGGAGCCCTTGTCCCGGTATTCCGGCACGGTATGATAGCCGATCTCAGCGAGGAAGCCCAGGGTCCCTTCCGACCCGATCATGAGGTGCTGGAGGATATCGACCGGGTCCTCGTAATCGGCGAGGGCATTGAGGCTGTAGCCGCAGGTGTTTTTCATCCTGAATTTTTCCCGCACCCGGGCGGTCAAAGCCGCATTTCCCAAAAGCTTCCGCCGCAGCTCGAGGAGCTGGTTGAGCAGATCAGCGCCGTCGCGGCGAAAACGGGCGACCGCTTCAGGATCGAGGCCGTCGAAGAGGGTGCCATCAGCGAGGCTGAGGCGCAAGCCGGCGAGTGTGCGATAACTGTTCTGGGCGGTGCCGCAGCACATGCCGCTGGCGTTGTTGGCGGCGATGCCGCCGATCATGGCGGCGTCGATCGAGGCGGGATCGGGACCGATTTTTTTGCCGAGAGGCAGGAGAGCTCTGTTGGCAGCACAGCCGAGCACCCCGGGCTGCAAGCGCACAAGCTCACCCCCCTCCCCCTCGATGGTGATCTTTTTCCACCCCTGATCAATGACCACCAGGACGGAATCGGAGATGGACTGCCCGGAGAGGCTGGTGCCGGCGGCGCGGAAGGTGAGCGGCAGCTGCAAGGCAGTGCATTCGCGCAGGATGGCGCAGATCTCAATTTCATCATTGGCGCGGATAGCCAGCTTGGGCAGTAGCCGGTAAAAGCTGGCGTCGGTGCCGAGGGCCAGGGTGCGCAGATCGTCGTGAAACATGCGGCTGGAGGGAATGTGCTTTAAAAGCCGGTTATAAAGCTGTTGATACTTGCCGTTCAGCATGAAAGACCTCGCTGGCGTTAGCAGGAGCGCAGCCGGAAAGAGAGCAGGATTAAGAACCCAAGGTTTTGCCCTCGCAGGCCATCCGAATCACCAAAAGCGAGGATAATCACCAGGATGAGGGCGCCCTTGACCGTACCCGTAATATAGGAGCGGTTTATGCAAGATTCAAGAGAAAAATCAGCCCATGCTCACCCCGTTAGCAATCGAGGGGAAAGCAGCACGCCGGAAGCTGCGCCCCGCCTCCCGGCGCGGGAATTAATCGCCGCCCGGTGGCATTATATAGGTGAGTCAATCTCAGGAGGAAACATGGAACTTGTCAAGGCCATTGAGCAAAGAAGAACTGTACGCCGATTCTCCAGCGCGCCTGTTGCGGCGGAGAGTCTCAAGGAGTTGGCCCGCCGGGCCGGACTCGCTCCCAGCATCAACAACAGTCAGCCGTGGAAATTCATCGCCGTCACCCGCGCGGAGGTCATCCGGGAGATGGCCGCCGCCGTCCATCAGCGCGTGAGCCAGCTCTTCGCCGGGGCGGAGAAGGAGAACATTCTTCGCACGGTTGACCATTTTTCGACCGTCTTCGAGCACGCGCCCGCCGTCCTCTTCGTCGCAGCGCGGCCCTACCAGGCTATCGCCGATGAAATCGGCAGCGGCGAAACCGGGCATGACGCCCTCAACGCGATGCGCCGTCATCCTGATCTGCAGAGCGTCGGTGCGGCAGTGCAGAACATCCTGCTCTCTGCCACTGAGTTGGGGCTCGGTGCGTGCTGGCTCTCCGGCCTGATGGTGGCGCGGCCCGAGCTGGAGAAAGTGCTCGGGCTGGAGCAGCCCTGGGAGCTGGTTACCGCAATAGCCATAGGCACTCCCGAAAGCACGCCCGTTCCCAAACAGCATCCCCCCGTCGAACAGATCTTCACCCTCATCGACTGAGCGGCTTTGCTGGCCCCGGCCGGAAGGGAGAAAGAGCCCCTTCCGGCCGCGCGGCGTTGAATACTGGAGGGCTTTGGAAATATCTCTTGCGCGATTCGCAAGGCGGAGCTATATTATAGCCGCGAACCCAGCGAAATGGAGAGGATGGCCGATTTCCAGAATATTACGGGCTTGATCTTTAACATCATGCGCTTTTCGGTGCATGACGGGCCGGGCATCCGCACCACAGTTTTTGTCAAGGGATGCCCCCTGCAGTGCGCCTGGTGTCACAATCCCGAATCAATTTCACCGCAGCCGGAGATGATGCTGCGCACGGACATTTGTCTGATGTGCGGCGCCTGCATTGCCGCCTGTCCGGTGGGGGCGATTGAAAACACCGCAGCCGGGCTGGTCACTCACCGGGAAAAATGCATCGCCTGCGGAATTTGCGCCCAGGTCTGCCCCGTCGAGGCCCGCGTGCGCGTCGGCCGTGAGATGACTGTATCAGAGGTGATGCTGGAGATTCTCGCCGACCGCGTCTTTTACGACCAGTCCGGAGGGGGCGTCACTTTCTCCGGCGGCGAGCCAACCCGCCAGCCCGATTTCCTGCACGCCCTTCTCACCGCCGCCCGGCATGAGGGACTGCATACCATCGTCGACACCTGCGGTTATGCCCCCTGGAGCGTCTTTGAACGCATCGCCCCCCTGACCAGCCGATTCCTTTTTGACATCAAGATCGTCGATCCGGAAAAACACCGTCGCTGGACCGGCGTCTCCAATCGCCGCATCCTTGACAATCTGACCCGACTTGACGCCAGGGGCTGTGCCATCAGCCTGCGCCTGCCCATCATCCCGGGTGTCAACGACAGCCCGGAGGATATCAAGGGGCTGGTCGAGCTACTCCAGCGATTGCACCATACCAAGAGGCTGCATCTCCTCCCCTTCCACGGAGGTGGAGCGGAAAAATATCACCGTCTCGGACGGGCTTTCCATCTCGAGCAGGCCGTTCCGCCCGATCATGCAGCGATCGAAAGAATTGCGCAAGACCTGCGCAACCATATCGAAGAGGTCCACATCGGGGGCTAACATGAACCCCGAAGCCGTATCGCCGCCTACTAATACAGGGAGCTGCCATGATGACCGAACGCGTGCGCCTTTTACGCGAGAAAAGCCTGCAAGCCGTTCCCACCCTTTCCACCGAACGCGCCGAAATTGTCACACGCATCTACCGTCAAGCCGGCCTCCTCTCCGCTCCGATGCTGCGCGCCCGCGTTTTTGCCGCCATCATGCAGGAAAAGGAAATCTGTATCAACGACGGCGAGCTCATCGTCGGCGAACGCGGCCCCGCGCCCAAAGCCACCTCCACCTTTCCGGAACTCTGCTGCCACTCCCTCCAGGACCTGGAGATCCTCGACAGCCGCGAAAAGGTCTTTTTCAGGGTCGATGAGGGGACCCGCCGCCTCTATCGGGAGGAGTTCATTCCCTTCTGGAGGGGGCGAAGCATGCGGGAGATGATCCTCGCCAGTATGAGTGAGGAGTGGAAGCAGGCTTATGAGGCGGGCATCTTCACCGAGTTCATGGAGCAGCGCGGACCCGGCCACACCGTGCTCGACGACAAGATCTACAACAAGGGGATGAACGATTTTATCGCTGATATCGAGACCCGGCTGGCTGAGCTCGACTTCGTCAACGATGCCACCGCTTATGACCGCGCAGAGGAACTCAAGGCCATGCGTCTTTGCGCGCAATCGATCATCGTTCTGGCCAGGCGCTATGCCGACAAAGCGGCAGCCCTGGCTAAAAGCGAAAAGAATCCTGCCCGCAAGGCCGAGCTGAAAACCATCGCTGTGATCTGCCGCCGCGTCCCGGCCGAGAAACCGCGCACCCTCCACGAAGCCCTGCAGTATTACTGGTTCATCCATCTCGGGGTCATCACCGAGATCAATCCATGGGACGCCTTCAATCCCGGCCGCCTCGACCAGCACCTCTACCCCTTTTATAAAAAGGAGCTCGATGAGGGCAGTTTGACCCGGGAAGCGGCGCGCGAGCTGCTGCAGTGCTTCTGGGTCAAGTTCAACAATCAGCCGGCCCCACCCAAGGTCGGCGTCACAGCCGCCGAGAGCTCGACCTATACAGATTTCGCCAACATCAACAGCGGCGGCCTCAAGCCCGACGGCAGCGATGGGGTCAACGAGCTTTCCTACCTCATCCTCGAGGTCATCGATGAGATGCGGCTGGTCCAGCCCAGCTCCAACATCCAGCTCAGCCGCAAAAATCCCGATGCCTTTCTCAAGCACGCCCTCAGGGTGGTGCGCAAGGGCTGGGGCCAACCCTCGATCTTCAACGCTGAAACTGTAGTCGAGGAGCTGCTGCGCCAGGGCAAGTCCGTGGAGGATGCCCGTCAGGGGGGCACCTCGGGCTGCGTCGAGACCGGGGCCTTTGGCAAGGAGGCCTATATCCTCACCGGCTATTTCAACATTCCCAAGCTCCTCGAACTGACCCTGCACGACGGGTTCGATCCCCGCACCGGGCGCCAGCTCGGGCCGCACAGCGGAGATCCCGCGAAATGGCACAGTTTTGCCGATCTCATGGCCGCCTTCCGGCAGCAGATGGCCCACTTTGTCGCGATCAAGCTGGCCGGCAACAACATCATCGAACGCCTCTACGCCCTGCACATGCCGGTGCCCTTTCTCTCCATCCTCATCGACGACTGCATCGCCCGGGGGATGGATTACAACGCCGGGGGAGCCCGCTACAACACCAGCTACATCCAGGGGGTCGGCATCGGCACGGTCACCGACAGCCTGGCGGCCTTGAAGCAGTACGTCTTTGAGCAGAAGCGGCTCGGCATGGCTGAATTCCTCGCCCTGCTGCAGGGGGACTTTGCGGGCGAGGAGGTGAAGCGGATGTGGCTAGTCAACAAGTGCCCTAAATACGGCAATGATGACGATTTTGCTGACGAACTCATGAGCGAGGTTTTTGAGATCTATTACAGCCTGGTCAACGGCCGCCCCAATACCAAGGGGGGCGTCTACCGCATCAACATGCTGCCGACCACCTGTCATGTCTATTTCGGTTCGGTCACCGGCGCCATGCCGGACGGGCGCAAGTCGGGTACGCCCCTCAGCGAGGGGATCTCGCCGGTCCAGGGGGCTGACCGCAAGGGGCCGACGGCGGTGCTGAAATCGGCCGCCAAGATGGATCACGTCCGCACCGGCGGCACCCTGCTCAACCAAAAGTTCACCCCCTCCCTGCTCAAGGGGGAGGAAGGAATCGACCACCTCAGCCACCTTGTGCGCGGCTATTTCACCCTCGGCGGCCATCATATCCAGTTCAATGTGGTGGACGCCGCCACCCTCCGCCACGCCCAGGCTCACCCCGAAGAGCACCGCGATCTCATCGTCCGCGTCGCCGGCTACAGCGACTATTTCCTCGACCTCAGCAAGGCCCTGCAGGATGAAATCATCGCCCGCACGGAACATCAGGGCTTTTAGCCAACTCCAATAAAAAAGCCTCCCGGGGAATTCCCCGGGAGGCTTTTTTGTCTGCGTGCTGGCTGGGTCAGGCTTGCGGGCGGCCGATGGCATAATAGCTGAAACCGAGATCGCGGATCTTGACCGGATTGTAGATATTGCGGCCGTCGAAGATGACCGGAGTATTGAGGGCCTTGCGAATGCGCTCGAAATCAGGTTCCCGGTAATCGAGCCATTCAGTGACAATCACCAGACCGTCAGCGCCCTGCAGGGCTTCATAGTTGTTTTCGAACAGCCTGACTTTCTTGTCGAGGCCCAACCGCCGGGCCTCATGGAGGGCGGCGGGATCGTGAGCCTGAAGCTTGACCCCTTCGGCGTCAAGGGCGTTGATCAGGGGGATGGCCGGGGCTTCGCGCATGTCATCGGTGCGCGGCTTGAAGCTGAGCCCCCAGAGGGCGAGGGTGAGGCCGGCCAGCTTGCCCTGAAAATGCTCCCGGATCTTGGGCAGCAGAATCGTCTTCTGTTCCTCATTGGCGGCCTCGACCGCTTCCAGGACCTTGAGGCGGCAGCCATACTGCTTGCCGGTATGGATGATCGCCTTGACATCCTTGGGAAAACAGGAGCCGCCGTAACCCATACCCGGAAAAATAAAGGAGTGGCCGATGCGCTTGTCCGATCCGATGCCGCGGCGCACCATCTCCACATCGGCGCCGACGCGGTCACAGAGATTGGCGATCTCGTTGATGAAGGAGATCTTGGTCGCCAGCAGGGAATTGGCGGCGTATTTGGTCACCTCCGCGCTGTGCTCATCCATGACCAGGATCGGATTGCCGGTGCGGACAAAGGGCTGGTAGAGTTCGCGCATGATCTCCCCCACCTTGGGATTGCGGGTACCGATGATGACCCGGTCAGGATACATGAAATCATCGATGGCAGCCCCCTCCTTGAGAAACTCCGGATTGGAGACGACGTCGAAGGGGAGATCGGTCTCCGCGGCGATGGCCTCGCGCACCCTGTCCGCCGTGCCCACCGGAACCGTGCTCTTGTTGACGACGATCTTGTAGCCGTTCATGAGCTTGCCGATGGAGCGGGCGACCGCCAGAACGTGGCTGAGATCCGCCGAGCCGTCCTCCTCGGGTGGAGTGCCCACCGCGATGAAGAGGATATCCGACTGCTCGACCGCATCCTTTATCGAGGTGGTGAAAGAGAGCCGTTCCAGTTTGTGATTGCGTTCGACCAGTCCCTCAAGACCGGGTTCATAGATCGGGATCAATCCCTTGCGGAGGCCGGCGATCTTTTTTTCGTCCACATCCATGCAGATGACCTGATTGCCGGCTTCAGCAAAGCACGCCCCCGCCACCAAACCCACATACCCGGAACCGATGACTGTCAGTTTCATACCCGTCCCATCAAGTTAATGTCCGCGAAGAAAACGCTTCTTTAATCATCCTATTCTACACGCAGCAGGGCCGGTTTGCAGAGAGGGAAATGCGGTCAGAACTTATTTCCCCGCTTCCGGCGCCGTATCCAGCAGGCTGCGGTCAAGGACAAAATCCCACATGGTCTTGCGCTGGAGGTCTGCTACCGCGAGTTTGAAATCGACATAGGCCTCGAGATAGGAGGTCTTGGCCGTGGTCAGTCGGTTGCGGTCGAGGGCCAGGTCCTGGCTGGTGATATCGCCATTGTTGAAGCGCTCGAGGGTGATGTCGAAGGCGCGCTGGGCCACCTCCTGGTTCTTTTTCAGCACCTCGACGCGGTTTTCGGCCTCACGCAATCGCATGACCACGTCGCGCACTTCGCGCTGGATGGTTTTCTTCTGCTCCTCCAGGCTCAGTTCGCTGGTCGAAAGGGCCGCCCTCGCCGACTGCACCTCGGCGTGGTTGACCCCCCAATCCCAGAGTGGCACGGTCAGGGTGAAGGTGACGCCGCGGTTGTGCGGACGGCGGTCCATATCCTCGATACTCGAATCCCACAGCCGGTCCCAGGGTGATTTATAGGGCAGACTGGAATTGCTCACCCCGGTGACGTCGTAAAAGGCGGCGATGTCGCCGCGCATTTCGCTGCGCGCATCGGCCTGCTTGACGTCGAGCCGGGCCATTTCGATATCGATCTGCCCCTCGCGCAGTTCGGTGCGGTATTTCATCGCCAGTGCCGTAGCTCGCTCCAGATCAACCTTGACCTTTTCGAGCTCGAAATCAGTGCGCACGGCCACAGCATCGGAGAGCTGGAGTCCGATCAGCTGCTTGAAATTGTCCTCGCTGCGCTGCCGGGCTCCTTCAGCCGAGAGCAGGGCGGCCCGGCTTTCCGCCAGATCGACCTCCATCTGCAGGGCCTCGACCTCGGGGATGAGGCCGGCCGCATATTTTTTCGCCGCCAGGTCGTAGAGTTCCTGCTGCTGGTTGAGGTTTTCACTGGTGATCTCATGCCGTCGGGTCGCCTGATAATAATCAAAGAAGGAGCGGGTGACGCTGTAGACGATATCCAGCTCGCTGCGCCGAAAGCGCTGAAAGGTGCGCTCGTAGCTGAGGTTGGCGTTCTTCAATCCAAGTTTGAGCTGATTGATCGCGAAGAGGGGCTGTTTGAAGCGGAGGCTGATCGAGTTGTAGATTTCGCTGCGCGAGACGTCCTCATCCTGCTCCTGGAGATAGGTCGAGACATCGCGGTGGTAGCTTTGGCCGCGCAGGGTGAAGGCGCCGTCGGTCGGCAGGGGCTGGTTGATATCGAGGGTGCCGAGGAAGCGGGTGTAGCCGGTGGTATTAAAGACCGGCAGGGCACCCGGCACCTGGATTTCGGAGACGGTCTCGTTCCAGTTCGGCGCCTCCAGGCTGAGATCGGCGTTGGTCTTGAAGCGCCCCTTGGCGGCGATCAGATTCTGCGCCGCCTGATTCAGACTCAGGCGCAGGGATTTCATCTCATAACTCTGCTCGAGGGCGATTTTAATCGCCTCGTCGAGGGTGAGGGTGGCTTTTTCAGCTCCTGCAGCCTGGAGAGCGGGATGCTCCGGCGCAGCGACGGACGAAGAGTCGCCAAGCGCCGGCGCAGAACTCTCCTGGCACCAACCCCGCCCGCCGGCGGTCAGAAGCGCGATGGAGATCAGGACATGTACGGGGAAAAAGCGAATCTGAACCATATGCTCCTCAAGAATTAGCACGCGGCAAGCCGCTATTCATAACGCAGGGAAACGATCGGATCGAGCCTGGCCGCCTGCCGGGCTGGATAAATGCCGAATACGATGCCGACGGCGGCCGAGACGGTGAAAGCCAGAATGATGGCGCTTAAGCTGACCAGGGTGCGCCAGCCTGCATAGAGGGCGATAACCTTGGTCAGAATGAAGCCAAGCAGCACTCCGAGCAGCCCCCCGGCAAAACTGAGCACCATGGCCTCGACCAGAAACTGGCCGAGGATGTCGCGCTGCCGGGCCCCGACCGCGCGCCGCACCCCGATCTCCCGGGTCCGTTCCATCACCGAAGCGAGCATGATGTTCATGATGCCGATCCCCCCCACCAGCAGGGAGATACCGGCAATGGCCCCCATGACGATGTTGAAGATGCGCTGGGTCTGCTGCTTTTGACGCAGCAGCGCCTCGGGGATGGTGATCGTGAAATCACTGACCTGGTTGTGGCGGCGGCTGAGGCTGTTGCGGACAATCGCGGCCGCCTCCTCGATGCGGCCGGAGTCCTTGACCTGGATGATGATGCGGTCGATCTCGCTGGCGAACACGGAGCGGGGGAAGCGCTTGACCGCAGCGGTGATGGGGATGTAGATATTGTTGTTGAGATTGTCGGAAATCCCCGAGCCGGCGCCCGCGCTGGGCTTCTCCTCCATCACTCCGAGCACGGTATACCACTGGCTGCCGATCTTGATGCGCTCACCGACCGGATCCTGGAAGAGAAAGAGGGCGTAGCGGACCTCGGCGCCGAGGACGCAAACCCGGCGCGCCTCCGTGACATCCTGATAATTGAAAAAGGCGCCCAGGCGTGGGGTGAAGGCCATCACTCGCTCATAATCAGGCAGGGTACCGACCACAGTCGCCTCGACACTCTCCTGGCCGAAATAGATCTGCTCCTTGACCGAACGCTCCGGGATGGCCATGGCCACCAGGGGATTGATCGTCTGCAGGGCGGCGGCATCCTCGAGCAAAAGCCCGCGCGAGAGATTGCTGCGGCCGGCGCCACTTTCTTCATCCTCAATCGGGATATCGTTGATGAGGATGTTGTTCATGCCCATGAGCTGGATCTGCTCGAGGGCCTCCTGCTTGGCCCCCTCCCCGATGGAGAGCATGGCGATGACTGCAGCCACGCCAAAGATGATCCCGAGGGCGGTGAGGATCGAGCGCAGTTTGTGGCTGCGAATGCCCTCCAGGCCGATCTCGACACTTTCACGTATATTCATGTGGACTCTTTCTGTTCAGCGCATGATCATAAAGGCGCCGCGGCCGCCGGGCGCCCGGCGTTCAGACCGCTTCTCCTTGATCGCGGCCGTGCTCTTTTCCCCCGCGGCGGCGACCGGAAGGGTGGGATCGCGCAGAGCCACCAGATCACCCTGCTTGAGTCCCTTTTCGATGACGATGAAATCGCTGTTCTTGGGACCGATCTGCACCTCCCGGCGTTTAAAACCACCCTTCTTGATGTAAACGATGGTGGTGTCGTCCTTGTGGACCACGCTTTCGAGGGGCACGAAAAGCTTGTCCTTGATGCGGTCGGTGATGATCTGACACTGGGCGGTCATGCCAGGGCGCAAGCGCCCGTCGGCTCCGTCGATAAGAATCTCAACATCAAAGGTCTTGACTTCCGAGTCGCTCTCACGGCTGGCGAGGGTGGCCACACGCAGCACCTTGCCGTAGAACTGCTGGCCGGGGAGGGCGTCGACGGAGAGGACCGCCTGCTGGTCGGGGTGCACCTGGCTGATAAAAACCTCGTTGACCTTGGCCTTGACCATCATGGTCGCGAGATCGGGGATCTCAACCAGGGTCTGGCCGCGGAAGGGACTGTCGCCGACCTTGACCTTGGCGCGGCCGTTGGCGCCCCAGATCTCCTGCAGCACCACCATACCGTCGATGGGGGCGCGCAAGGTGAGATCATTCAGCTCCTGGGCTTTCTGCTCATAACGGAGCCGGGCCTGGCGCAGCTTGAGGTTGCTTTTGGTCAGGTCCGCCTTGTTGATGATCTCCTGGGATTCGATCTTGCGCTGGGCCTGTTCCAGCGAGAGGGTGGCCTTTTTGAGGCTGAGTTCCTGCTCACGCTGTTTGGAGGGGGCCTCGTATTTCATCTGTTCGTAGCGGAGTTTGGCCTGCTCAAAAGAGTATTGTTCGGTCTCATAGGCGGTATTGAGCTGGGCCATGGTCGACCTGTTCGAGGCCTGCAGACTGGCCAGATCGGCAAGGGCCGATTCGTATTCATTGCGACGGTCCTCGAGATCCTGACTGGCTTCGGCGGTGTCGAACTGGACGAGGAAATCGCCCGTCCGGACCAGGGAGCCGTCCTCAGCCAGGGCGACAACGCGGAGACTGCCCCTGACTTTGGCGGGGACGCCCACGGATACCGATTTGACTGCATAGAGCTCACCGCTCTGGTTGATGTCGATGACAAAGTCGCCGAAGCGCGCGGCAGTAGTGGCCACATCGGGGACCGAGCCCAGGGTCTTTTTGTAGATCACGAAGACAAGGAGCAGGGTCGCCAGCACAAGCACGGGAATGCGCCATTTGCCCAGGCGCACCAGCAGATGAGCGTCGAACCAGCGCCAGGCTTTTTTTATCTCTTCAAGGTATTTCTTCATCTGTTCGCCTTTTGTGGTTAAGCCAACAACAATAGATCAGCATTTACCTCAACGACCGGGCCGGCTCACGTCAGGAGCGCCCTGGATAAATCCTTCACCCCCCGGGGTCCGGCGGTTCTCAGCGCCCGTCGGGGGCGTCATTCTTCTCCTGGCGCGGCTGCTGTCACCAGGAGCAGCACCGGCCGGAAATCCCTGACCGCCGGGCCATCTTCCCGAACGCATGCGGCGCATGCCTGAGGTGTCGCCCGGCGTAAAGCCGCCAGGGAATCCCTGGCCGCCGGGCCTTCTGCCCTGGCGCATGCGGCGCGCCATCGATGTGTCGCCGGGGGAGATGCCGGTGGGGGCACCCGGACCGGGCTGCATGCCGCGCATCGCCTCCTCGAGCTGCTTCATCCTGGCGGGATCGATCTCCATCGGCCTGCCATTTCCCGGCATGCCCGGAATGCGGCCCTGCACGCCCTCGAAATCCCCTGCCGCACCGGTGGGGGCCCGGGCGATGACCCGGCGGTTGCGGTTGCCATCGTAATCATAGGTCAGCCCCCGCCTCTCCATCTCGGCAAAGGCCGCGCTCAGGTTCTGCCCGCGCCGCAAGGATGCGGCCGCATAGGCGGCATAGCCCATGCGGTGCCAGCCGCTGTCCGGGGCGGTCAGGGAGAGCAGCTCCCCGGGCTTTAGTTCGGTGGAAACCACCACGATGCGCTGGTCGCTGCGCGACCCGGTCTTGACAGCCAGGGGCTCGGGATAGCCCTTTTTGGGAAAAACCACTCTCTCCCCCCCGCGCTCGAAGATGGCTCCTGTAGGTGCGGTGAGGACATTCTGCTCCAGCCCCAGAGCGATCTGGACCCTGGCGGTCATGCCGGGTTTGAGCACCGAATCGGCCTGGCTCATGCGCACGATGACCTCGAAATCCTTGATTTCGGAATCGAAATCCTGCTTTTGCGCCAGTTTGGCGATCCGCGCCACCTGGCCATCAAAGGATCGGCCGGGATAGGCCTCGAGGCTGATGCGGGCGCTCTGATCGATGCTCAGGCGGGCGGCATCCATCTCGTTGACGCGCAGCTTGACCTGCATGGTATCAAGGTTGGGAATACTGATCACGGGCTCGCCGGGGCGGGGCTTGTCGCCGACAGCGATCTTTTTACGTTCGCCGCCGGATTCGATCTCCTGGTAAACCACCAGTCCACCGATGGGAGCGCGCAGGGTCAGATTGCCGATCTTCTCCTCGAGTTCGCGCACCTCCCCCCGGCTCTTCTCAATCTCCACCCGCAGGGTGCTCAAGGCCGAGGCATGGATGACCTCCTGGGACTCAAGATTGGTCTGGGCCTCGATGTGGGAGATCCGGGCCTTTTTCTCCTCGAGTTCTGCATCCATCCGCTTCACCGCCGCCTCGTACTTGAGCAGTTCGCGCTGCAGGACGGCGATTTCCTCCGAATAGGTCGCGGCCGCAATATTGGCTTTAAGCTGGGAAATGCGCGCGGACTGCTCGGCGCGCAGGCCGTCGCGCTGGGCCAGCAGGGAGGTCAGGGTGTTCTGCGCCAACTCAAGACGATCCTCGAGTTCGGAGGTGTCGAACTGGACGAGGAAATCGCCCTCCTTCACCACTGTCCCCTCAGGGACCATGGCGATGATCTGCATGTCCATGCGCCATTCCATGGGAGGAGAGAGATCGACCGAATGGACTGCCTCGACCTCGCCGGTCTCCACGGCATCGATACTGAAATCGCTCAGGCGCAGATCGCTCCAAACGGGTTCACTCCTGGACCCGTCGCCGTTCTGCGCACTCACCAGCCAGATGAGCAGAAGCAGGCCGGCGAAGGCAGGCCAGAACCAGCGTTTTTGCATGATCTTTTTGAGCATGAATATACCTGTCCAATGAATGACGGGCGGTCCCGGCTGGACCGCAATTTTGAGGG
Source organism: bacterium (assembly GCA_029554865.1). Lineage (GTDB taxonomy): Bacteria > Zhuqueibacterota > Zhuqueibacteria > Residuimicrobiales > Residuimicrobiaceae > JAKPUX01. The sequence goes on from JAKPUX010000202.1 coordinate 59,753, forward strand.
ATGTGTTTTCGCTGCGCTGGGATCGGTGCGCAGGGCTGGGACGGGCGCCAGGGTAGGGCCGCCTGCAATAGCCGGGGAACGGTTAATAGACGCATCAGGGGAGGAAATGTTCCCGCCCAGCCATTTCTCCCCCCTTGGGTCCGCCCCGGGCTCAGCGGTAGAGCAGGTATTTCTGCCGCAGGGGTTCGAACTGCTGCAGGCCGTTCTGCCAGGAGGCGATGATCTCCTCCGCGCCGGCGCCGGCGCAGATCTGTTTCCAGACCCGATCGGTCCCCATCGCCTTGTTGAACATGTCGATTCGGGAGGTGTCGTAGATGTTCCGCTCCGGGTAGAGCTTTTGCAGGGCGCAAAGGATGTGAATCTGTACCGCCACCGGCTGGAAGCGAACGGGATCGAGAATATGGATCTGCACCCCCTGCAGCTTGACCCCCTTGAAAGTACCATAAAAGGGGGTGTAATGAAGCGGACGAAAAAAGACGCCGGGGAGGTTCCGGCCATTAAGCTCCCCCGCCAGTTCCTCGGCGGTGATCCAGGGGGCGCCGGCATACTCAAAGGGCCCCGGCATGCCGACCCCGACATCGACCTGGTGCAGCTCGCCGATCGAGCCCACCGCCGCGCAGTGGCGGACTGACTGGGCCTGCGGGATGTGGGGCGAAGTCGGTACCCACATCAGCCCGGTCTCCTCGAAAGCCATCCCCCGCCGCCAGCCCTCCATGGCCACCACACTCAGATCGCAATGGATGCCGAATTCTTCATTGAACAGCCGCGCCAGTTCGCCCGCAGTCAGGCCGTAAACGTAGGGGATCGGATAGAGGCCGATGCCGCTGCGGAAGCGCGGATCGAGCACCGGCCCCTCGACCAGCATACCCCCGAGGGGATCGGGGCGGTCGAGCACGACAAAGGGGATCCCGTTCTCCTTGGCCGCCTCCATGCCGTGTGCCATGGTGTAAATATAGGTGTAAGGGCGTGAGCCGATGTCCTGGATATCGTAGAGGAGCACATCCACACCCTCCAGCATCTCGGGGGTGGGCTTGTGGTTGCGTCCATAAAGGCTGAAGACCCTTATTCCGCTTCTGGCATCGACATATCCCTCAACCGCTGCACCGGCCTCGGCATCCCCGCGTACACCGTGCTCGGGGCCGAAGAGGGCGACGAGCTGGATGCCGGGGAGCCGGCGCAGGGCATCGATGGTCGACTCATGGCCGGAGGTCAGGCCGGTGGCGTTGGTGATCAGGCCGAGCCGTTTGCCCTGGATGAGGGGCGGCGGATCGCTCACCAGCACATCCACGCCCAGCTTCACCGGCTTGGAGGCCGGCGTCCCGGCCCCACAGGCCGCGGTCAGAAGCAGCAAAGTGCAGCAGCAGACGATCAGCTCTTTCATTACTTCCTCACTTTTTTTTACCGAATCCCTGCTCGAGCGGGATGAAATAGGCGGCGATGAAGGAGGGTATGGTCGCCAGCACCACCCAGATGAAGAAGTGGCGATAGCCGATGATCTCCTGCAGCCAGCCGCTGAACATGCCCGGCACCATCATGCCCAGCGCCATCAGTCCGGTGCAGATCGCGTAATGGGCGGTTTTGTGCTCGCCCTCGCCGGCGACGTAGATCATGTAGAGCATATAGGCGGTGAAACCGAATCCGTAACCGAACTGCTCGAGGGCGACAAACAAGCTTACCACCCAGAGGTTATCCGGCTGGGCCTGGGAGAGGTAAATGAAGGCCAGATCGGGCAGATGGATAATGAAGAGCATGGGAAAAAGCCAGAACTTGAGTCCGCGCCTCGGCACGACAAAACCGCCTAGCAGTCCGCCAATGGTGAGGGCGATGATGCCGATAGTGCCGTAGACCAGCCCCACCTCACCGGTGGTCATGCCCAGTCCCCCAAGTTCACGGCTGTCGAGCATGAAGGGATGGATGAGCTTGACCAGCTGCGCCTCGCCGAAGCGGTAGAGGAGCAGGAAGGCGAGGATGGCGCCGATGTGCTTGCGCCTGAAAAAGGAGACGAAGGTGTTGAAGAACTCCCTGAGAAAGTTGCGTGACTGCACCCCGACGTCGCTGGCCGGCCTGGGCAGGGCGAAGCCGTGATAGAAGAAAAAGATGAGAAAGAGGATGCCGAGGACGATAAAGGTGACCGACCAGGAGAGGGGGATGTTGCCGGCGCGGGCCACATAGCTGCCTGTGGCCTCACTTTGCAGCTTGGGATCGAGTTGGATGAGGGCGATGGCCGGCTTGTTCCAGTTGGATTCCGTGAAGACCAGGCGGCTCCCCTCGACGAGATTGATCGATTTGTCGCCCGCATCGCGACTGAAATTGACCACCACCTCCTTGCCGGGTTCGGGCGGCTGTGAGAGGCGGAAATAGACGGCGCCGACATTGCCCGCGCGGGCCTCGCCCAGGGCGGCCAACTCGCGCTCTTCGCCGAAATGGCGGCGGAGACAATCCTCCAGCGGCCGGGCAACGCTGCGGGACCACCAGGAGGGTCCCCCCTCCTCCTTCTTGAGCGCTGTGCTCTCGGCGGGATAAAAGCCGTGCTCAAGGTTCCAGGCATGGGTGAAACGGAAGAGGGAATCGATCCTGGCCTTGGGCTGCAACTCGCTGCTGATGATCAGCCGTTCCGGCGCGCAGATCATTCGCAGACCACCGCCCGGCGTGGCGGCCGCCAGGGAGTCGGGATGAAGCATCTGCACGGCCGCCGCTTGCGGTCCGGCCTGCACCGGCAAAGTCACCGGCGAGAGCCCGGAATGGCCCTCGATGTAGCCGGCGAGGATGATAAGCAGTCCCTGCCCCGTGATCATCGCAAAACGGTAAAAGGTGCTGCGGATGCCGACAAACCAGGCCTGCTGGTCATCCGAAAGGCCGAGCATATAGAAGCCGTCGGCTGCAATGTCATGGGTTGCGGAGGCGAAGGCGAGCACCCAGAGCACAGCGAGGGTATAGAAGAGATAATTGGGCAGGGGGATGGCCATGGCGATCGCCAGAAAACCGATGCCGATGAGCAGCTGCATGGCGATGATCCAGAAACGCTTGGTCTTGAGGATATCGACCACCGGGCTCCAGAGGGGCTTGATCACCCAGGGGAGGTAAAGCCAGCTGGTGTAGAGGGCGATGTCGGTATTGGAGAGGCCCAGCCGCTTGAACATGATCACCGATACCGTCATGATGACCACATAAGGGATGCCTTCGGCGAAATAGAGGGAAGGAATCCAGAACCAGGGGCTGCGGGAGGCGGCGCCTCCCTCCTTCTTGCTTTTTTCCTTCATGCGTGCACTCACTTTCGTGGATATGAAAAAGCCTCATTATTCAATGAGGCTCTTGGGAAAAGAGGGAATCGTCTCAGGTGGTCTTTTCACGCAGGTGTGACTTGACTCTCTTGATCTCATCGCGGATGCGAGCCGCCTCTTCGTAGCGCTCTTCCTGGACGGCGTTGATGAGATCGATATTAAGCTGCTCGAGGCGGTCGCCGGGAGCCTGCTCATCGTCCGCATCCTCGGAGGGGGGCACGCCATCCATAATCGCCGCCTTGCGCATCACCTCTTCGACGACGAAAATCGGAGCGTTCATGCGCAGTGCGATGGCGATGGCGTCGCTCGGGCGCGCGTCGATCTCCTTGGCCCTGCCGTTGTTGGTCATGGTGATGATCGCGAAATAGGTGTTGTCGCGCAGATCACTGACCACCACCTTCTCCACCGTAATGGTGAGCATCTCCAGCAGGTTGCGGATGAGATCGTGGGTCAGGGGACGGGGTGGGGCGATATTCTCGAGCTGAAGCGCAATGGCTTGCGCCTCAGTTGAACCGACCACAATGGGCAGCCACCGGCTCTGCTTTTCATCCTTGAGGATGACCACGAATCGGCTGGTCGCCGTGTCGAGCGTCACACGTTCTACCTTGGCTCGGACCAGCATTGCCTCCACCTCCTTTGAATCGTAAAGCCAGGGCCAAATACGGTTAATGTTAACTATTTTTATTCTCTATGTCAAGATTTATTTTGGCCCGGCCGGGCGCTGTTGCCGCCCCATTCCACGGCAAATAAGCGCTTGCATTGCAGCCGATTTTTCATTACTTTTTTATCGTGGAACCAACAAGCCAAGGGAGTGGAAATGCTCATCTTTGAAAAAGCAGTGATCAAGAAGTACTGGCCGGCGGACGACAAGGGCGCTGACGATCTCATCGTACGCCAGGTCCAGATGCAGGTCGAGGCGGAAATCGATGACAGTGATCAGATTCGCGAACTCTACAAGAACATGGTCCGGGGCCTGGTTCGCCTCTCCATCATGGACAACCTCACTGGCGAAGAGTACCAGATCCCGGCGGTTACCATCCGCCCCTTCACGATCAAGCAGAAAAAGACCACCCTCGGCAAGGGCGACACCGCGGAGACCGTCAAGCAAGAGTTCGTCCTGCTCACCCTGGTCTGCCGCACCAAAGATGAGGACGGCGCAGCCATGCTCGCTGAACTCTACCGCTTTTTCAACATTGAAGTGCAGCTCAATTTCGAGGAGTTCCGCTATCCCGCCATTGGCTCGGGAACGGATGAGGCCGGGGATGAGGCAATTCAGGAGTGAGCAAGCGCGGGACTGCCCGCCCCGGTGAAGGAGCCCGAATATGCCACCTGAAGTAAAAAAAGTACTGCTGGACCATTTTCAGCTCGTGGCCCTCTTCGGCACTTTTGTGACCTGGCTCGCCTTCAAGGGCTCCTCCTCTTCGGCCCTCCGGCTGGGGCGGCGGCTTTCCCTCCTCGCCTTTTTTTTCTTTCTCTACAGCTACTTTCGCGACTATACCCCCCGCCTCATCGCCAAATTCGACATCGTCGAAGCCGATATCTGGTTCCGGCGCAACTTCGCCATGAACAAGGGAACCGACTGGGTGGAGGGCTTTCTCTACGGGGCATCAGTGACCCTCTTTTTCGGCATTGTTCTGGCCTTTTCCGCCATGGAGCTGACCGCCAAAAAGAAAAAGAGCTGAGCCTTTACCGCCGCACCGCCTGGGCGGGCGAGCCAAAGAATTCACTGTGGATCGCCCGCACCGTCGCGTCCCTGTCCCTCTCCTTGATGATGAAATACTGCGTCACCCGCGACGCCCCCGAGGCGATCATCTCCACATTGGCGCCCGCGCCTGCCACCGCCTTGAAGACCCGCGCCGCCAGCCCCCGCGTCGTGTCAAGTCCCTCCCCCACCACACCGATCAAGGCCACATCCGTCACCGGTTCGATCTGGTCGACATAGGCGATATGCAACCCCTCGACCAGGCGGGCACTGCGCTCCACATCACCCTTCCCGAGCAGAAGATTTACCGCTGTCTGGGCGGTGATGACCGAGATGATGTTGATCTCGGCATCGCTCAGGGCCGAGACCGCGGTCTTTAAAAAGCCGACCTGCTGGCCGAGGCTGGCCCCGTGCAGCCGCAGCATGCCGATGTCGGAGTTGGTGACAACGCTCTTGATGATCTCCTGGTGCTGCTGTTTTTCGGCGCCGATGCGCGTGCCCGGGGCATCGGGCCGGTAGGTGTTGCGGATCACCGCCGGTATACCCTTGCGCGAGAGGGGTTCGACGGTGCGCGGATGGAGGATAGCCGCGCCGAAATAGCTCAGCTCCGCCGCCTCGTCGTAGGCGAGGTAGTCGAGCGGTCGTGCCTCGGGGACGATTTCGGGATTGGCGGTGAGGAAGCCGTCGACGTCCTTCCAGATCTGCAGCTCCTCGGCCTCCATGGCATGGGCGATGATGGCGGCGCTGTAATCGGTGCCCCCGCGCCCGAAGGTGATGGTATGGCCCCCGGGTGTGCGGCCGAAAAAGCCGGTAATGACCGGAATGCCGCCGCGCCGGAGCAGGTCGTGCAGATGTTGGGGCAGCATCCGGGCGGTGGTATCGAGTTCGGCGTTGCCGTTGCCGAATTCGCCACTGGCGACGATATCGATCTTGTCCGCATCCAGCGCCTGGGCCTCGAGGCCTTGCTGCTGCAGGGCCCCGGCCAGGAGCTGCACCGCCATCCGCTCACCCATCGAGATAATGAGATCGCGCATGCGCCGGCTGCACTCCCCGGTGTAGGCGATGCCGTAGAGAAGCTTTTCAAGACGGGAGATGAGATAGGCCACCTCATCGAGTACCCGGTGCTGAATCCTGCTGTCGGAGATGGTCCCGAGGATGAGCTCGCGATGGAGCAGGTTGAGATAATCGAGCAGCCCCCCGATCCTGCGCTCACTCTGCATCGCCTCGCCGACGCTGCGCAGCAGATGGTTGGTGACGCCGCTGACAGCGGACAGAACGACGATCTTTTCCGGTTCGGGCCGGCCGTGAATCACCCCTGCCGCCAGGCGGAGCGACTCGACGCTGCGCAGCGAAGAGCCGCCGATTTTCATAACGATCATGATCAAACCCGATCGATAAGCATTAGTGCGAAAATAGGCCGGCGCGCAGGGCCAGTTCGGCGTTGAGCACCGAGCCGCCGGCAGCGCCGCGGACCAGATTGTTGGCCAGGTTGACCTGACGGATGACGGAACCGCTGACCTCGAGGCGACCCACGACCACAGCCATGCCGCTCGTGCGCCCGGGCTCCCCGGCCTCGATATCCCGCGCCGGCTGTGGGCGGCCCGCTTCGTGCGTGAGCAGCACCGGCCTGACAGGCGCGCTGGGCAGGCCCGCCACCTCCACAGGCGTTTGGAAGGAACTGTAACACTCCTCCACCTCCGCCGCCGTCACCTCGCGGTTGAGTTCAATATGGGTAGAGACCAGATGGCCCACCAGGGTGGGCACACGCACACAATGGGCATGAACCTCCCAGCCGGCCGGTTCGAGGCCCCCGGCCCCGATACAGCCGAAAATTTTGTTGCACTCCTGGCGCACCTTGCCCTCCTCGCCTTCAATCCAGGGAATGAGGTTGCCGGAGATGTCCAGCGCCGGCACGCCGGGATAGCCGGCCCCGGAAACCGCCTGATAGCTGGCGACGATGAGCCGGCGGATGGAGAGTTCCCGCAGGGGAGCCAGGGAGAGCGCCAGTCCCGTGCTCGTGCAGTTGGCGTTGGTCACGATCCTCCCCTTGTGCTGCTGCCGGGGGAGGAGGGCGAGATGGTGGTGGTTGATCTCCGGAATCAGAATGGGCACAGCCGGATCCATGCGAAAGGCGCTGGCATTGGAAAAAATATGGATGCCGCACCCGGCCAGGGCCGGCTCGATCGTGCGGGCGATCTCGGCCGGCAGTCCTGAAAAGGCGGCCTGGACCTCGAGGGCGGCGATGGCGTCGGCGTCCATGGAGGTAAAACGCATTTCCGCCAACTCCGGCGCGATCCCCGCCGGGTGAAGGGGCCTGACCTGCCCAAGGAGCTGGCCGATGCGGGCATCACTGGCGCAGACCGCCGCCACCTGGAAAAAGGGGTGGTCATGGAGGAGATGAAGAAAATACTGGCCCACCATGCCGGTGGCGCCGAGAACAGCTACGCGGATCTTGTCCATGGCTCTTTCCGAAAGGATTTTTCATTAAATGTAAATAAAGGGAGCGAGAAAAACAAGGGCGGAATACTCCGCCCACCCGCATGAAGCAGCCGCCGCTGAAGCCGGGTCATCGCAACCGGTGCTGAAGGGCGGATGCAACAGCTCAGCGCCGGACCGCCTGGAAACAACAAAGGCCGGAGAGAGCTCCGGCCTTGATGCAGCGGCAGCCCCGGGGCTTCCGCTATTTTTCATCCACCTGGATGTTGAGCTTGATCTTGAGTTGGTCGAGCTCCTGCCGCAGCTCCTCAAGATCCTCGCGCAGTTCCTCCATCGTCTCCCGGCTGAATGGCCAGCCGCTGCCCTCCAGCTGGATGCGGAAATTCCGCTCCGGGCGCTCGGGCAGCTTGACGATCACGGACCGGGTACTCCCCTTGCGCAGGAAGGCGACCTCCTGTTCACCGCTCTCGTTCTCCTCCAGGGCTTTGACCACGTCCCCGGCCTTGCGCACCTTCTTACCGTTCACGGCAGTGATGACATCACCCGATTTGAGTCCGGCCGCGGCCGCGGGGCTCTCCTTCTCCACCCCGGTCACCAGCACACCCACACCCTCTCCGGTCTGAAAATACTCGGCGAGGTCGCTGTCCAGTTCCTGCAGCTGCACCCCCATGCGACGGTTCTTCTGCATCCACAGCCCCTGCAGAGGGCGAAGATCCCGCTGCCGTTCGAACTCCTTCTTGGCCTCTTCATCAACTGCTGGAGGCAGGCTCTCTTCGCGCACGCGCTTGCGCTCCTGCAGTTTGGCGGTGAGGGTGAGCTTTTTCTTGTCGCGCAGGACGAGCAGCTTCACCTCATCGCCCGGTTTCAACTTGCGGATGTCCCGGGTCACATCGTCAGCGTCGCGCACGGTGCGGTCCTGCAGTTTGATGATGATGTCGTTCTCGCGCAGCCCTGCCTTGTCGGCTGGTCCATCCTTTACCACCTCCCGCACGATCGCGCCCTCACTTTCATCCCAGCCGCTCTCCTCCCCGGCGTCACCGAGGTAGACACCCAGCCAGGCGCCTCCCGTGACGACTGTCCTGGTTTCGATCTGCTGGGCGGTAACACCACCTGCGGCCAGCAGAATTCCTGCCAGCAGGGCAATTCCCGCCTGTTCATACCATCGTCTCATATGTCCTCCATTGAATAACCCAATAATTATCTTGTTTTTGACGGCGCGGCAGTGTATCTTTTTTCACTGCCGGCGGATTTGCACTCGGGCCGGCACCGACAACTCCGCCTGTCAATCCTTTTGCTTTTGATACGCATGAAGATTTCAATTCGTTCCACAAAATATTCCGATCTCGAGATCGGGCTTCTTCTCCTCCTGTTCGGTCTGATAGGGATGGCGATCAGCCACTTCCTGCCGGGGGTTGCAGAAAGGCTGCCGCGCTGTCTCTTCCGCGCCTGGACGGGCTTGCCCTGCCCTTCCTGCGGAGCGACCCATGCCGGCATCGCACTCAGCCGTGCCCAGCTCTGGAGTGCCCTGCGCTTTAATCCCCTCTTCACCCTCTTGTATATTGGCATGGCCGTCACCGCCGCCAATGCCCTCGCCGGGCTTATTTTCGGCCGCAATCTGGCTGTGACCTGGAGCTGCACCGCCCGCCCCCTTCTCCTCAAGGCACTCTTCTCCGCACTGTTGCTCAACTGGGCCTATCTGCTCGGACAACGCTTCGCTGCGATGTGAGGGTCCGGGGCTGCGTCAACACGGGAACAAACAACCGCCAAATGGGGTTTTGTAAGAAAGACTGGCGCAGGAACACTTTTCGAGAGAGAACCGTGCTCATCGGCTTCACTGTAGAAGGCTATCAGGACTGGCACCCGGCGGCGATCACTGCGGCCATGCGCCGCTTGGGGGTCAACTTTATTGAATTCAACCTGCGTGTCGTCGACGAGCTGGAACGCGTTCTCCCCCAGCTGCGGGGGATGCGCACCGCCTTTCATCTGCCGATCACGGACGAGGACGGCTGGGATCTCGCCAGCACGGAGAGGCAGGAGAAGATCGATCAGCTCATCGCCAACCTGCAAAGCCACCATCACCAGCTCGGCCTGACCCACTTCATTGCCCATCCACCCGAATCGGCTCCCGATTCCCCGGCCTGGCAGGCCGGTCTGGAAAGTCTCTTCGCCGCGACGGCGCGGCTGCCTCGGCCCACCTGTTTCGAAAATGTGATCACGACCTCTCCGGAACAGATCCGCGACTTCCTTGGCGAAGCCAAAAGACGTTTGGGCGACCTTTATGCCGGCATGTGTTTCGACGCCGCCCATTTCATGATCAGCGGCCATGATCCGGTGGAGCAGTTCATCGCCTTCAGCGACGAGATCGGCTCCGTTCATCTCAGCGACTGCATCGGCCGGGAGGACAGCCACCTCCCCTTCGGCAGTGGGGGCGGCCTGCCGATCAAAAAGCTGCTGCGGACCATGCGCCGCAGCGGGTATGCCGGCACCATCACCCTGGAGATCCGCCCCACTGCGGGGGGCGACCTCTACGCTTTTATCGAAAGCTATATGCTCCTGCTGCGCTACTTCGCGCCCGGCCGCTACCTCGCTGCCCGGCTGCGCCTCTTTGCCATGCGGCACATCCTGCGCCGGCTGAAATAGACCGGCCGATATTATATCTTGATGATATTGCGCTTATCCCGGAAATATTGCTTGCTTTTATCCATCCACGGCGTTACTTTCAATTAGAGGCTTATCCACTCTCTTTGAGCCGATCCCACACAGTAAAATGACTGAGACCAAACACACCCCCAAATCCCTTCGCTTCACCTGCATCCTATTCCTTCAGGATCCTGTGCCATCACGTGAACGGCATCCTGGTGCATTAGCACCGCAAGCCTGCTGCGGCGCTCCGCCGGCAGCATCTTTAGAGCAAAAGCACTCAAAAAAGTGAGGTTGGGAATGAGTCAGAATTTTCATGCATTGATCCCAGAAATCAAATCGCGCATCAAGGAAGAGTGCGTGCGCGAGACACCTCAGGACAACGAAACCCTGATCGGTCTGCCCTACCCTTACGTCATCTCCGGCAAAGGCAAACAGGAAGCCCTCTATTATTGGGACACCTATTTCATCAATCTGGGATTGCTGCGCATGCGCATGATCGACTACGCGCGCCACAATGTCGAGAATCTCATCTTTCTTCTGCGCAAATTCGGCTACGTACCCGCTTCCAACGCCCGCGAAATGCTCACTCACTCCCAGCCGCCCTTTCTTCCCTGGATGGTGCGCGACATCTACCGCGCCACCGGTGAAAAGGAATGGCTGCGCCGCATGCTCCCTGATGTGGTCCATGAGTTCAAATTCTGGACCAGCAAGCCGCACACCACCCCGACCGGGCTCTACCGCTATCATCCGGCCAAAGAAGGTGCAGCCGATCCGGCCACCCTCGCCATGGCCGAGTCGGGTTGGATCGATTCGCCCCGCTTCACCGATCCACGCAGCTTCAACGCCGTCGACCTCAACGCCCTGCTCAGCCGCAACGCCCGCATGATATACGACCTCCAGGTCGAGGCTGAGGGCCGCGGCGATGAACTGCTCCTGCAAAAGAGCGCTGCGATGAAAAAGATGATGGATTTCTGTTGGAACGAAGACGAGGGCTTTTATTTCGACAACAATTTCGAGGAGAAGAAGCTGAGCTCCGTCAAGAGCCTGGCCGGCTTCATGCCCCTCTTCGTCGAGATGGTCGATGAAAAACGCGCCCAACACATCCAGAGCCACCTCAAGGCCTTCACCGCCCCCGGCGGCTTTACACTCACCGATCAACCCTACGGCAAGACGATCTCTGTCTGGAACGCCCCGCTCATCCAGGCCCCATATGTCTATACCACCCTCAAGGGGCTGTGCGACTATGATTTCATGGAGGATGCCGCCGATATCGGCACCAACTGGCTCACGATGGTCCAGGAAAACTATGCCGCCACCGGTGAACTCTGGGCCTGGTACAACGCCGCCGACCGCTCCGTCCGCCATCCTGACGGCGTCGACAACAGCCCCATGCTCAGCCTGACCGCCGGAGTCTATGCCGAGGTGGTCGACTGTCTGGGTCTGGATTAGGGGGCGGGAGAAGAGCCAGAACATGCCCATCATCATCGGCACCGCCGGCCACATCGATCACGGCAAATCCGCCCTCGTCAAGGCCCTGACCGGCACCGATCCCGACCGCCTCGCCGAGGAACACGAGCGCGGCATGACCATCGACCTGGGCTTCGCCTTTCTCAGCCCCGAGATCGCCTTTATCGATGTGCCCGGCCATGAAAAATTCATCAAGAATATGGTCGCCGGGGTGAGCACCATCGATCTCGCCATGCTGGTCGTCGCGGCCGACGACGGGGTTATGCCGCAGACCCGGGAGCATCTCGACATCCTTGCCCTGCTGCGGCTGCAGCGCGGCTTGATCGTCCTCAGCAAGGTTGATCTGGTCGATGCGGAGCTGCTCGAACTCGTGCGCGAAGAGGTGCGCGAGGCGGTCAAGGGCACATTTCTCAGCGGCGCCCCGATTTTTGAGGTCTCGTCGCTCACGGGGCAGGGATTGCCGGCGCTGCGCGAGGCCCTGCTGGCCGCAGCGGCGGCGATGCCGATGCGGCCGGCGCGCGGCACTTTCTGGCTGCCGGTGGACCGCTCCTTCATCATCAAGGGATTCGGCACCGTGGTCACCGGCACGCTCCTCGCCGGCAGCGCGGCCGTGGGCGAAACTCTGGAGCTGCTCCCGGCCGGCCGCCCGGTCAAAATACGCGGCCTGCAGCAGCAGGGAAAAAGCGTCGAACGCGTGAGCAGCGGCTATCGCACCGCTGTCAATCTGCAAGCCATCAGCCGTGAGGAGGTGGGGCGCGGCGACGTCCTCGCCACGCCCGGGCAGTTCAAGGCTTCCCGGCTCATGGATGGCCGCCTGGATCTGCTCAAGAGCGCAAAGAAGGAGCTGCTCAACCGTGCGCGCGTCCGTCTCCACCTCGGCACCCGCGAAATCATGGCCCGCGTCAAGCTCCTCGACACCGAACGCCTCAAGCCCGGCACCTCCGCTCTCGTCCAGCTCCTTCTGGAAGAGCCCGCAGTCGCCATGCGCCGCGAGCCCTTTGTTGTGCGCCACTATTCCCCCGCCTTCACCATCGGCGGCGGCATGGTTCTCGAGGCCGAAGCGGCCGTCCACCGCCGCTTCGACAAAAAAGTGCTTGAACATCTCAAGGCCCTCGAGCATCCCGATCCGATGGAGATGATCACCTCCGCCCTGCTCTCCAATCCCTTCGCCCTGCAGAACGGTCAAGAGATCGCCGCGCGCTGCGGGCTGGAGCAGGAGCAGACCGGGGCGCTGCTGGCCGTCGGCCTGGAGAGGGGGGAAATCCTCGCCTTCGGCGCCGGCGCCAAAAGCCTCTACGTCCACCGCGACGGCTTCGCCCAGCTCCAGGAGCTGCTTGCGTTATCACTTGAGGCCTTTCACAAACGTGAGCCCCTCAAGCCGGGCATGAGCAAAGCCGAGCTGCGGGCCCAGGCGGGCGGCGGGGTCATTGGCGCGCACCAGGCCCAGCT
>JAKPUX010000208.1 GCA_029554865.1 bacterium
CCCAGCGTCAGCAGGAGCGCCGCCGCCAGGGCGATGATCAGGATTACACTGCGTTTCATCACTTCTCCTTGTTATGCATTCTCCCTGCCCTCAGGCAAAGGGATTCTCCGTAGGATAATAGACTCCCCGGGGCTGATTGAAGGCGATATCCCCGACGCCGAGCATGCGCGCCGCGGCATAGAGGGCTTTGCCGGCATGGGCAAAGGCGACCGCCGTGTGGTGGGGATAGCGCTTTTCGATCAGGACATGACGGTAAAAGCGGCCCATCTCCCGGATGGCGAAGACGCCGATACTGCCGAAGGAGCGCGGATCGACATCGAGCACCTCGCCCTGGGCGATATAAGACTTGAGGCGGGTATCGGCCGTGGACTGGAGGCGGAAAATGGTCACCTCGCCGGCCCTGATCTGCCCCTCGATGGTGCCGCGGGTGATATTGGGCTCCTGCCCCGGCTCCTGCAGGCGGTGCATGATGAGCTGATACTTCATCTTCGGCCGGACCAGGCAGGCCGAGGAGACGTTGCCGCAGTGGAAGCCCATAAAAAGGTCACTTTGGGCATAATCCTTCATGGCGGCACGGTTGGCCTCATACATGTCCCGGGGCACAGTGTTGTTGATATCCAGGATGGCCGGCGGGCGAAGCGTGGCGCAGGCGGCGATGTACTCGCTCAGAGCGCCGTAAATATCGACCTCGCAGGAGACCGGGATCCCCTCGGCGGCCAGGCGCGAATTGATGAAGCAGGGGACGTGGCCGAAATACTTTTCAAAGGCCGGCCAGCACTTGTTGGCGAAAATGCCGTAGCGGCTGGCGCCGAGGTTGTTCTCCATGAAGCGGCGGAGGGCGACCTCATACTGCGCCAGCTTGTCAAGCATGCCGGGATAGGTGTTGCCCACGCCCAGCTCATCGGCCATGGCCCGGCTGACCTCCGCCACCATCGGGTCCTCTTTGGCGGCGAGGCAGATATCGTAAAGATCCAGCTCGCTGTTCTCCATGATCTCGATGCCGAGGTCGTAGAGGGGCTTGATCGGGGCGTTGCAGGCGAGGAAATCCTGCGGCCGCGGCCCGAAAGAGAATATCTTCAGATGCTTCAGGCCGACGATGATGCGCGCCACCGGCAGGAAATCCCGGATCAGCGCGGCTACCTCCTCCGGCGTGCCGACGGGATACTCGGGGATCCAGGGGCGCAGCTTGCGCAAGCCGATGTTGTAGGAGGCGTTGAGCATGCCGCAGTAGGCGTCGCCACGGCCGTCGATGAGGTCACTGCCGCTCTCCTCGGCGGCGGCGACGAACATCACCGGGCCGTCGAAGCGCTGGGCAAGGATGGTCTCGGGTCCCTCAGGACCAAAGTTGCCGAGATAGACCACCAAAGCGTTGACCCCGTTCTTTTTCAGCTCCTCAAGAGCCTGCAGGGTATGATTTTCATTCTCGATGATGGTCGGGATCTCAACCAGCGGCAGCTCCAGCGCCTTGCACGCCGCCGCCACCTTGCTCCGCCGCGAATGGGAGAGCTCGATGGGGAAGCAGTCACGGCTGACTGCGACGAGGCCGAGTTTGATCACGGGGACATTCTTCATCTCCAGGCACTCCTTCTGGCCGCAGGGGATCCGGACCCGTACCGCAGCCCTCCGGATGGTTCCGGTGACACCTCCTGCCGGCGGGTTATTCAGTGAATTCCTCTTCGATAAAACGGCAGATCTTCAGGTAGCGGCTGTAGAGAACCCGGTACTTCTCCGCGTTGCCGGCGTCCGGGGTATAGACGGTCTCGAAGCCGCTCCCCATCGCTTTCTGGGCGGAGCCCAGATCGGGATGGAGACCGGCTGCCGCAGCAGCCGCCATGGCGGAACCCAGAGCGCAGGCCTGTTCCGCTGCAGCCACCCTGATGGGCATGTTGAGCACGTCCGCCATGATCTGCATGATGAAGGGGGATTTCTTCGCCACTCCCCCGATGCCGATGACGCCTCTGATGTCGACCCCTTCGGCGATGAAGCGGTCGACGATGGCCCTGGCGCCGAAGGCCGTAGCCTCGACGAGGGCGCGGAAGACGCGGGGCGCATCCGAGCCGAGGTTGAGGCCGGCGATGGCCCCCTTGAGGGCCTGATTGGCATCCGGGGTGCGCCGGCCGTTCATCCAGTCCACGGCAAGAACCCCCGACTCTTCAATGGGCAGAGCCGCAGCCGCTTCCGAGAGCGCGGGGATAAGCGCCTCGGCCGCCTCCTCGATCCGCCGCTGCCGCTCCGCCGCTTCGCCCGGTACAAGGGTTTCCCCGAGGTGCTCCATCGGCCACAGGAGCAGTTCCTTGAACCAGGCGTAGATATCGCCGAAACCGGACTGTCCGGCCTCGAGGCCGAGCTGGCCGGGAAGGATCGAGCCGTCCACCTGACCGCAAATGCCGGCCACAAGATGCTCCTCGCCCCCGGTCAGGGGGGTGGTGATCATGTCGCAGGTCGAGGTCCCCATCACCTTGACGAGCATGTGGGGCTGGATACCGGCCCCGACGGCCCCGAAGTGGGCGTCGAAGGCGCCGACCCCGACGACGACACCGTCGGCCAGTCCGAGCCGCTGCGCCCATGCGGGCGAGAGCACGCCGGCGGCCCGGTCGCCGGTGAAGGTGTCGCGATAGAGCCGGGCCCGCAAGCCGGTCAGCAGGGGGTCGAGACGGACCAGGAACTCCTCGGCGGGCAGTCCCCCCCACGATTCATGCCACATCGCCTTGTGGCCCGCGGCGCAGCGGCTGCGCTTCCAGGTGCGGGGATCGCTCATGCCGGTCAAAAGCGCCGGAATCCAGTCGCACTGCTCGGCCCACGAAAAAGCCGCCTCGCGCACCTCCTCATCCTCGCGCAGCACATGGAGAATTTTGGACCAGAACCATTCGGAGGAGTAGACCCCGCCCTCGTAGCGGGTATAGTCGATGCCCCCCCAGCTTTTGGCGAGGGTGTTGATCTCCCCGGCCTCGCGGATGGCGGTATGGTCCTTCCAGAGCACGAACATCGCGTTGGGATTGTTGGCGAATTCGGGCTTCAGGGCCAGGGGGCTCCCCTGCCGGTCGATGGCGCAGGGGGTTGAGCCGGTGGTATCGACCGAGATGCCCCGCACGCGCGCCGCGGTGCCGGCCGGGGCCCTGTCCAGGGCCCCCCGGATGACCGCCTCGAGCCCCTCGACATAATCGAGGGGATGCTGACGGAAGCGGTTCGCGGCCGCATCGCAGTAGAGGCCCTGCTTCCAGCGCGGATAATAAAAAACATCCGTTGCGATCTCGGCCCCGTCGGCGGCGCGTACGATCAGGGCGCGGACCGAATCGGTGCCGTAATCCAGTCCGATGACGCAGGCCTCTCTTTCAGGCATGGTTTTTCTCCGCTCTCAGCCGACGAAGTAGAGGTAGGCGGCCAGGATCAGGCAGATGACCAGGATCGAAGCCATAAGGTCGCCCCGGCCCCAGCTGGCGCGGGTCGCCTTGCGGTGCGCCTCGGTGACTGTACCGTAAGTCAGGCCGCTGATGCGAGCGTAATCGGGCTCGGAGGTGCGATAACTCACGATCAGCATCACAGCGGCGCAGATCACCGCGATCAGGATGCTGTAGTACTGGAAAAAGATATTGTTGAAAACCCAGAGGAAGGAGCCGGTGGCATAGCTGAAGCCCTGGATCAGTTTGGGCGGCGTATCGACCGCGAGGCGGATGATGCCGAGGCTGAAACCGGTGATGAGCGCGGCCATTGCCCCTTTGGCGTTCATGCGCTTGTTAAAGACGCCGAGGAAAAAGACGACAAAGATGGGCGGAGCGAGATAGCCCTGCACCCCCTGGAGGTAATCATAGAGGCCCCGGCCGCCGCGAATGACCGGGATCCAGAGCAGGCCGATGAGCACCATGACGCCGGTGGCGACGCGGCCGATCCAGACCAGCCGCTCCTGGCTGACGTTGGGCCGCAGCCGGGAGTAGAAATCCATGGTGAAGAGGGTCGAGCTGGCATTGAAAGCCCCCGCCAGGGAGCTCATCAGGGCGGCCAGGAGTCCCGCCACCACCATGCCGCGCACGCCGACGGGAAGGATATTGGCGACCAGAAGCGGGAAGGCGCTCTGGGCGTTGTCGCGGATGAGGTTGCCATTGGCATCCATCATCGCCGCCTGCAGGGTGGCGTTCTGGCCGCTCCTGGCGAGGGCGAAGGCGATGATGCCGGGGATGATGAAGATGAAGACAGGGAGGAGCTTGAAGAATGCGGCAGCGATCGAGCCGCGCCGGGCCTCGGTTTCATTGCTGGCGCTCAGGGTGCGCTGGACGATGTACTGATCGGTGCACCAGTACCAGAGGCCGACGATGGGGGCGCAGAAGAGCATGCCGATCCAGGGATAGTTGTTGTTGAAATACCAGGCCATGCGACCCGACTCCATCACCGGGGCCCAGGTCCCCTGGATCCCGTGCGGGACCAGGGGCTTCCAGAGGTTGAACATCTCGGAACCGGCGATGACACGGAGCTCGCCCCAGCCGCCCAGGGCCTTGAGGCCGAAGACGGTCACCAGGGCTGAACCGATGATGAGGATGATGGTCTGCAGGGCTTCGGTATAGGCGACCGCCTTCATGCCGCCGAGGATGGTGTAGAGCCCGGTGATGAGGATGACCAGCACCGAGCCGACCCAGAAGCTGTCGAAGCCGAAGAGGTTGAGCTCGGGCAGGAGGACGCTGAAAACGACGCCGCCGGCGAAGATGCCTACTGCAATCTTGGTCAAAATATAAGCGACCAGTGAGACTACGGAAAGGAAGGTACGGGCGGAGGGAGAAAAACGGCGCTCGAGAAACTCCGGCATGGTGTAGACCCGCGAGCGCATGTAAAAGGGGACCATCACCCAGCCCAGCACCAGCAGGCACCAGGCATGGAGTTCATAATGGGCCATGGCCACACCATCGGTGGCGCCGGAGCCGGCCAGGCCGACCAGATGCTCCGAGCCGATGTTGGAGGCGAAGATCGAGGCTCCAACGATAAACCATCCCAACGAACGCCCGGCGAGAAAATAGCCGTCGGTCGTCTGCTTCTGGCGCCGGATCACCCACCAGGCCAGGCCGAGAATGATGGTAAAATAGACTGCGATGATGACCCAATCCAGACCCGCAAGAACTGACATGGAATGCTCCTCTCTGGTTGATTAAGATAGTGCTATGGCTTTCTCTCCTGATCTCTAATTTATTGCGCCCGGAAAAGCTGCCCGAGTCCGCGTAACTTTTCGGGGAATATAACAAATAATTAGATACTATGCAAAAATTATCTCCGTGAAAGCAGGCGGCCGGAAGCGGGGCCGGCAGAGCGGGCTGGCGGCAAAGGCCAGGCCGGCCGCAGCCGCACGCAATCTGCCGGTGGGACGATTATTTTTCATGCATCCTGTTGCCGATTTTACTATATTGGACACCAGCGAGGAGAGGAAACCATGTTTTTACCCGCAACACGGCAGGAGATGCAGGTGCTGGGCTGGGAGGCGTGCGACGTCATCCTCGTCACCGGCGACAGCTATATCGACAGCCCCTTCAACGGGACCGCCCAGATCGGCAAGTGGCTCCACCACCACGGCTTTCGCGTCGGCATCATTGCCCAGCCCTCGATCGGGAACCCGGAGGAGATCACCCGCCTCGGCGAGCCCGGTCTCTTCTGGGGCGTCAGCGGGGGGTGCGTCGATTCGATGGTGGCTAACTATACCGCCCTCAAAAAACGGCGCAAAAGCGACGATTTTACTCCGGGCGGGCTCAACAATCGCCGGCCCGACCGGGCGGTGATCGTCTACACCAACATGATCCGGCGCTATTGGAAGTCCACCCGCCCGATCGTCCTCGGCGGCATCGAGGCGAGCCTGCGCCGCGTCGCCCACTATGACTATTGGTCCGATGCCATCCGCCGCTCCATCCTCTTCGACGCCAAGGCGGACGCCCTCATTTACGGTATGGGCGAACGCGCGGTGCTCGAGCTGGCCCAGGCCCTGGCTGCAGGAGAAGAGTGGCGGGAGATCCGCGGCCTCGCCCATATCGCCAGCACGCCCCGGCCAGACTATCTGACCCTGCCCTCCTTTGAGAGCGTCGCCGCGGACAAGGAGGCCTTTGCCGGGATGTTCCGCCTCTTTTACGACAATAACGACCCCGTCACCGCCCGCGGCCTCAACCAGCAGCACGGGGAGCGCTGGCTGGTGCAGAATCCCCCGGCCCGGCACCTCAGCGAGGCCGAGCTCGACCGGGCCGCCGAACTCGACTTTGAACGCGAACAGCATCCCTGGCATGAGCAGTTCGGAAAAGTGCGCGCACTGGATACGATCCGCTTCTCCATCAACACCCACCGCGGCTGCTACGGGGAGTGCCATTTTTGCGCCATCGCCGTCCATCAGGGGCGGACCGTGCTCTCCCGCAGCGAGGCCTCGATCCTCCGCGAGGCGGAAGAGCTGACCCGCCATCCCGCCTTCCGCGGCATTATCAGCGACGCCGGCGGGCCGACCGCCAACATGTACGGTTTTGAATGCGGCCGCAAAAAGAGCCGGGGGAGCTGCCAGTTTAAGGCCTGCATCGGCGCAGAGGTCTGCCCGGCGCTCAAACCCAGCCACCGCCGCCAGACCGAGCTGCTCAAAAAACTGCGCCGGCTTCCCGGCGTCAAAAAGGTCTTCGTCGCCTCGGGGCTGCGCTACGATCTCATCCTGGCAGACCTCAGCGACGGCGAGGCCTATCTGGAGGAGTTGGCGGCGCACCACGTCTCCGGACAGCTCAAGGTGGCCCCCGAGCATACCGAGCCGCATGTACTCAAACTGATGAACAAACCGGGGAAGGAAATCCTGCTGGAGTTCAAGCGCAGGTTCGACCGGCGCTCGGCTGCGCTGGGCAAAAAGCAGTATCTGACCTACTACCTGATCGCGGCCTATCCCGGCTGCAGCGACCGCGACATGCAGGCCATGCAGCGCTTCGTCAGCAGGGAACTACACATCACCCCCGAGCAGGTGCAGATCTTTACGCCGACGCCCTCCACCTGGGCCAGCGTGATGTACTATACGGAAAAGAATCCCTTCACCGGGGAGCCGCTCTTCGTCGAGAAGAACGGGGCGGCCAAAGAGCGGCAGAAGCGCCGTATTGTTGGGGGTGAGGGCCGAAGGGGGCCGGGCCAGCCCCCTCCTAACGCCTCAGTTTGAAGGTGCGATAGAGCAGGGCGTGACCGGCAAGGCTGCCCAGGGCGATGGTCGAATGGTAGACCAGCCCGTCGAAATTGTCGCTGCTGTCGATCAGATAGGTGAGGCCGCCCGCCAGCAGGCCGCCGGCGATATGCCCGCAGGAGATCAGCGCCCCCTCGCTGAAATCAAAGTCCTCGTCCCGCAGCAGCCAGTTGCCGATCCCGACACCCAAAACCCCGCCGGCCATGGCACCGGCCGAATAGGACTTTTCCCTTTTGTCGGCCAGGGCCGCGACGATGGGCATCATGATCTGCGCGCCGAGAATCCCCTCCATCCGCAGCACATAGGCATCACCGCGGGTATAGTGCTCCCGCTGCGAAAGCAAATAGCCCCCGGCCAGTCCCAGCCCCGTCATGCCGAGCAGGGTGGCATGGGCGGCCGTTTCGCGGTTCTCATGATCCCATAAATCCGAGACGTGAGCGGTGCCAAGTCCGAATCCGGTGCCGAAATCCCCCATCACCCCGATCAGCTCCGCACTGCCCAGCTCCAGACCGCTCGTCTCCGCCAGCTTGAAGGCGGCCATAGACGCGATCAGGCTTCCCGCCATCGGCAGTCCCCATTCACTCGCCTCCGAGTGTTCATCTGGCGCAATCATCTTTCTGACCAGGTGGCCATAGAGCAGCCCCCGCGTCGACCCGAAGGTGGTCATCATGGTCTGGGTGGTAGTGACCGGGCGGTTGCGGGTCAGGTAGTAGGGGAAGGCAAAGCCGGCGGCGCTGGTCAGCATGTAGGCGGCGATGCTCCCGCGCGAGCCCTCGATCTCCAGCATCAAAGGAACGGCCCATCCGTAAAAGCCGAGGGCCATCATGGTCTGGCGGACGACGAGGCCGGGCCTACCCTCCTGGTTAATCCCCGGCGCGCGCACGGTCAATGCCAGCCTGTGTGTCAGCCCCTGCCGGAAGGCCAGAGCCTCCGCAGATGTGAGCGCACTCCGGCTTCTGGCCAGGCGCCCCTCTCTCCGGAAGGCGACCTCGAGCACAAAGGAGGAGTCCCCGCCCTGAAAGAGACGGGCCGAAAGGAAATCAACCACCTCCGAAAAAAGCCCTGTCCGCGCGCGCAGCTCGGGCGTGATTTCAGCGATCGTCCCCGAGCTGTCCATCGGTACCTGGACTTCGATCTGCTGGGCCGCGAGCAAGGCCGGCAGGAGCAGCAAAAGCAGGGTCAGAATTCGCATGGCTTGTCCATTCAAAGGGATGAGAGCGCGCCTCGCCGGGAGCATCCGAAGGGGCGCGACAGGAAAAACCGCTCAGACCGCCCTCACAGGGCGTCGGCCGGCACAAATTCGATGTCGGGCATGCCCCGCCCCCGGGCGTCCGTCACCCGGAAGTAGTATCCCCATTCGTTGATGTCGTTGCAGATCTTGATCAGCACCCGGTTCAGGCCCGGCCGCAGCACTACACTGACGATATCGTTATCGATGGCGGCATCGCGGGCCATATTTATCCGCCAGACCTCCTCCCCGTTGAGCCACAGCCGCACCGCATCGTTGGTGCCGATGCGCAGCTGCGCCTCCCGCTGCCCGGGGGAGCGCAGGCCGATCAATCCGTAGCCGAGCGACCAGTTGTGCTTTTGATGGTGTTTCATCAGGTCGATATAGCCATCGCGGCAGCCGTCCTCGGGATGACGCCAACCCTCCTTCAGGAGCTGCCGGCCGGTATAGCTGGAACTGCGCTCAGGGGGATACCTGGTGATGAAGCCGCGGGTGTTGTCAAAGGGCGCACTGAGCAGCCAGTGCCCCTCCGGCGGGACACCGGCGCTCCGCAGCAGCTCCGCCGATCTGGCCGTGTCGCCGCGCTGCACGTTGAGGTCGGCCAGATAGAGGCTGAAAATCATCTCGGGATGGGTCAATTTTTCCGCGGCGCAGTAACGGATGAGCCGGTCGTACTTTTCAATCCCCGCATCGGAATAGCGGACGATATAACGGTTGAAAAGCATGAGCCCCTTCCAGTTCTCTCGCGGGAAGGAAAGATTGCGCACGTCGCGCAGATAGCCGATAAAGCCGTCGGCAAAATCGGGGGTGATCCCCTTATAGGCGGAGTGACGGCCAGTGTGCAAATAGAGCAGAGAGAGATAGAAACGCCCCCAGGTGCCGATATCGGTGCCGTCAATGCGGTCGAACGCCTCCTCGATGAGCCGGATGCTCTCCTCCGGATGGACATCATACCAAAGGCTCAGATTGGCCAGACTATTGAGCGCGGAAGGCTCGCGCACGGCGATGGAATCGCGGATGAAGGCATAGCTGCTCTCGAGGGAACGCCTGGCGCCGAGGGTATCCCCCTTTTCCAGATGGAGTTCGTAGATCCAGGTTGCGGTGCGATAGGCGTAGATGCGGGTCGTGAGCCCCTCTTCGAGACTGGCAATCGCCTCCCCGATCCGGCCCATGCGCCATTGAATGAATCCCCTGAGCAGGAAGCCCTGCGACCGGTAAGCCGCATCCCTGCAGCGCGCCATCAACTGGTCGGCGGCCTCGAGGGCCCGTGCATACTCTCCGCGGTCGAGGTAGATATTGGCGAGCAGGATCCAGGAGTTGGAAAAGCCGGGGTCGTTTTTAAGCGCCTGCCTGAGATTCTTCTCCGCCTGAGCGAATTCGCCGGCGTTGTAATAGATCTCGCCCATGCTGTCCCAGGGATTGGGCTCATGGGGCGCAAGCAGCTGGTACTGTTCCATCACAACAACCGCCTTGTCGAGATCGCCCTTTCTGGCGTAGCAATAGCCGATCTGGTTGTAGGCGATCTTGTATTTGGGATCGATCTTGAGGATGGGCTGATAATAGCTGAGGGCCTGATCATAGTCCTGCAGGGCGAAATAGAGATCCCCGAGATTGAAATAGGCATCGATGTCATCGGGATTTTCCTCGAGCCACTGCTTTGAGACGGCTATGACCTGACCGAGGTCGCCGCGACTCCCGCTCTCGAGCCTGTCGATCTGATACTGCTCCCTGGTCGTCGCCTTGCCGCGCAGCAGTTTGAGTTTTTCCAGATAGAGGCGCCCCCGCTCACGGTCGCCCCGGCTGAAGAGCAGGATGCTGGCCTTGTAACGGGCGGCGACAAAAGCCGGATCGGCGGCAGCGGCCTTTTCATACTGCGCGATCGCCTCGCTGAGCATCGCCTTGCCCTCATAATCGACGCCCGACATGTAGAAGCGCCAGGCCTCGAGGGAGTTGGTGGAGAGTTCGGCGATGCCCGGGGAGAGCGCCTGCTCTTCCAGAGAGGCGGTGAGAGCGACCTTGACCCGCTGACTGAGCTGGTCCACCATGGCGAAGAGGGTGTCGAGCTCCTTGCCCTCGGCGCTCTCATCCCGCACGATCCGGCCCTGAACGGGATCATAGAGCTTCACCTGGATCTGCAAAGAGTCGGCCCGGCGCGAAACCACGCCGGTCAGGACCGCCTCGACATCCGCCTGCTGGGAAACGAGGGCAGCCAGTTCGACATCCCCTGGCGCAGAGCTGCTCACTCTCCTCGCCTGCTGCATGATTTCAAAGATCCGCTCCGCGCTGAGAACCGCCAGGGAGCTGCTCTGCGAAAGGGAGCGGATGAACATCTCCGTCAGTCCCTTCTCCAGCCACTCCAGGCCGGGGTCGCCGGTCCGGTTTTCGAAAAAGAGGATGGCGATGGAGCGGCGGGATCCGGGTTCGAGATGAATCGTCGAGGTGAAGGGCTCCCCGCTCTGGGCCGCCGGATTCCGGCCGGCCAGCCGGATCCTGCGTTTCTGCTCCGGCGCACGCTCGCACGCCAACAGCAGGGGGAGAAGGATGAATATGGCCAACAGGTGTCGCGCTTGCATTGCTGTAACTCCCATTGAGGGTGACCCGCTCCGTCCGGCCGTCAGGGCCTTACTGGAGCGCCCTGACCGTCACCAGGGTGATGTCGTCGTGCTGCGGGGCGCTGCGGGTGAATTCACCGACCCGCTCGAGAAGCTCCTGCCGGATGGCCCCAACCGACGGACCCGCAACACGGGCGGTCCATTCGAGCAGCCTCTCCTCCCCGAATTCCTGCCTCCCCCGGTTCATCGCCTCGGAGATTCCGTCGGTGTAAAAGAGGAAGAGATCGCCCGGCTCGTAGCGCACCCTCTGCTCGGTGATGTGCTCTTCGAAATGGCCGTCCCCCGCCAGGCCCAGGCTGATGCCCCGCGGGGTCAGGGATTCGACCCTGGCGGCGCCCGTGCGCCGGATCAGGGCGCTGTGACCCGCCCGGGCGAAAACCATCAGCCTCTGTTCGACATCGATGACGGCGTAGGTCATGGTGACGAAGATCTTTTTCTCCATGGTCCCGAGCAGCCGCCGGTTGAGTTCGCTGAGCAGTTCCTTCGGCGAGCGGTATATGGAGGTCAGGGAGATCATCATCCCCTTGATCACGGCCATGTAAAAGGCAGCCGAGGAGCCCTTGCCGGTGACATCGGCGATGGTGATGCCGAGGGTATGCTCATCGAGCGGAAAAAAATCAAAATAGTCGCCGCCGATCTCCTCTGCGGGGATGCAGATCGCGTCGATCTCCAGCCCGGGCATGCGCGGGGTCTCCTGCGGCAGCAGACTCTGCTGCACCCGCCGGGCGATCTCGAATTCCTGCTTGAGCCGCTCCTGTCCGGCAAGCTCCTCGTAGAGCAGGGCGTTCTCGATGGCGATCCCCCCCTGAGAAAGGAGGGTGTCCAGCAGCCGGATCTCGTCCTCCGAGTAGTCCGGCGGCTCCTGCGGACCGCAAAGGATGAAAATTCCGCGCAACGCCTCCTTGATGACCACCGGCGCGACCAGCGCCTCCCCTTTGGATTCACATTCCGCCAGCAGGACACTCCGGAGAGCCGCATGGTCCGGCAGGGTGGTCAAGGGCCGTGCAGAGCACCCCTCGAGCAAGAGGGCGATGCTCTCCTCCCCGATCTCGAGGCGCGCTCCGGCCGGCGGACCCTCCGGCCATGCGCTCACCAGCCCGAAGCGGCCCGCCTCCTCCCGGCCGCCGAGGAAAAGCAGCCCCGCCCTGGCCCGCAGCGCTGCACCTATGCGGCCGGTGATGAACCGGGCGATCTTTTCCAGCTCGATGGTGACACCCAGCTCCCGGGAATAGTTTTCGATGATCTGCTTCTCCTGCAGCCCGCGGGACATATAGTTGAAGGTGGAGGCCATCTTGCCGATCTCGTCGCGGGAGGTGATCTGCAGCTGCTGCCCGTGCTTTCCCTGCGCAATCCCCGCCATGGCCGCGGTCAGCTTGCCGAGGGGATTGATGATGCGTGAGCCGATGAAGAGAGCGAGCAGCACCGCGAGGAGCAGAAAAACAGAATCGATGAGGAGATTGCTCTGGAGATTGCGCTTCATCTCATCGTTCAGATCAACCAGGGAGAAACCGATGTTGACCCTGCCCAGATTGCGGACTCCGACCATGATCTGGACCGACTGCCGTTCAAAATCGCGCTGGCTCTCGGCCGCAACCTGTCGCTGGTCCAGCTGCATGATGATCCCGGCCTGCTCCATCCGCGTCAGGGGACGGCTGCTCTCCAGCTCAAGCCAATCCCGGTTGAGGGCGTGCACCCGCAGCCGGTTCTGGTCATCGAAGATGGCGATATAGACGATGTCAGGATTGACCTTGATCTGGTTGTCGATGTAGGTCTGGTAGACATCCCAGTCCTCGGTCTCGACGGAACGGATCGCGGCGATGTTGTTCGCCAGCCGCTCCATCCTCACCTTCATCTGCTCCTTGCGCAGGTCAAGCTCCCGCACGGTAAAGAGGTAGCCGATGGTGGCCATCATGACGATGACCAGCATCAGGAAAAGGAGGGTGATCTTGAGTCTGAGGCTGAAGTGATATTTTTGCAATGACGGATGCATGGTTCTTTTCCGAGCGGGTACACCTTTAATACGCAGCACGCCGATGATAAAGTTTCGCCCCCTGATATCGGGGGAAAACAGGTTACTCCAAATTAGCTATCCGGAGTACGATAAACAAGCGCTTTTATCGAAACCTGGGACGATGCGGCGCTCTCCCTCTTGGCAATGGCGGGTCCGTCCCGGCCTCGCCGGAACACCTTCGGCTCTGGCGCCGCGTGACATCGATTTTCGGTAATAAAGTACTTGCTTTTACACAAAAGATTGTCTAATTTTAATCGTTTGAAATATTTCAAACGATTAAAACAGAAGGTGCGGCATGCTGAAACAACAATTCATCCAGGATTTCGGCGCTGGCTACCAGATGTTCGGCCATCCCGCCCTCATGGGCCGCATCGTCGGTCTTCTCCTCTACCATGGCAAACCTGTTTCCCTCACCGATATCACCAAAGAACTCGGGGTCAGCAAAGGCCCGGCCTCGCAAATCTGCAGAAGACTCCTCGATCACAATCTCATTCAGCGCGTCTGGAAACCGGGCAGCCGCAAGGACTATTACCAGGCCCACCCCAATATCTTCGGCAACGCCTTCATGAACCATCTCGCCTTGCAGCGTAAAAATCTTGAACTGGCGCAGAAATTCCAGAGCGCCCTGCTGGAGTCCGGTACTGAGGAGAGCGCGGCCTTCAGCAAGAATATGGAGGAGATGGTCGCCTTTTACCAGCTGATGATCGAACGCTATCTGGCCTTTTACCGTGACTGGATGACACAGAAAGAAGGAACCCTAACCGTGCCGGCTGCGCTGCAGCAGGATGCTGCCGGCGCCCGCGGCTGAAAACCGAACTCTATCAAAGGACATCCCATGTCTGAGCTCAAGGAAGTGGTCATTATCGATGCCGTCCGCACGCCGATCGGCAGCTTCGGCGGCGCCCTCGCCGAAATCCCCGCCCCCAAACTCGGCAGCACGGTCATCAAGGCCCTGCTGCAGCGCACCGCCATCGCCCCGGATCAGATCGACGAAGTGATCATGGGCTGCGTTCTGCCCGCCAACACCGGCATGGCCCCGGCGCGCCAGGCCGCCCTTGGCGCCGGCCTGCCCGATGGTGTCGAGTGCATGACCATCAACAAGGTCTGCGGCTCGGGACTGAAATCGGTGATGCTCGCCGCCCAGGCCATTCGGTGCGGTGACGCCGAGGTGGTCATCGCCGGCGGCATGGAGAACATGAGCCAGGCCCCCTTTTACCTGCAGGGGCTGCGCACCGGACTCAAAATGGGCCACAGCACCCTCATCGACAGCATGCTGCGCGACGGTTTGTGGGACGTCTACGATGACACCCACATGGGCAACCTGGCCGAGCTCTGCGCCGCCGAGTACAAGCTCTCGCGCGAGGCCCAGGATGAATATGCCATCCTGAGCTACCGCCGCGCCCAGGAGGCGCAGCAGCAGGGGCTTTTCAAAGCCGAAATCGTGCCGGTGGAGATTCCGCAGAGAAAGGGCGACCCTCTTCTTTTTGAGGCAGACGAGGAGCCGGCCAAGGTCAACTTTGACAAGCTCAAGACCCTGCGCCCGGTCTTTGTCAAGGAAGGCACCGTCACCGCGGCCAATGCCTCCTCGATCAATGACGGCGCGGCGGCCGTGCTGGTGATGTCCGCCGCCAGGGCTGAGGAACTGGGTCTGAAGCCCATGGCCCGCATCGTCGCCCAGGCCTCCGCCTCCAAGTCGCCCGCCTGGTTCACCACCGCCCCGGCCGATGCCATCAGGAAGGTGCTCGCCAGGGCGGGGCTGACCACCGCTGATATCGATCTCTATGAAATCAACGAGGCCTTTGCGGCGGTCTCTCTCGCCAACAACCAGATCCTCGGCCTGACCCCGGACAAGGTCAATCTCAACGGCGGAGCGGTCGCCCTCGGCCATCCCCTTGGCGCCAGCGGAGCCCGCATCCTCGCGACCCTGCTCAACGTCATGAAGCAGAAGAAGGCCAAACGCGGCCTGGCCTCGCTCTGCATCGGCGGCGGCGAAGCCACCGCCCTGATCGTTGAATCATTGTAAAATAAAAAACTTTTCGGAGGCACAATGAAACGCCTGGAAAATAAAATCGCCATCATCACCGGCGGGGCTGCCGGCATCGGCAAGGCCACCGTGCTCAAATTTGCGGCCGAAGGGGCCATGGTCTCGATCTGGGATGTCAACGAGGAGAAGGGCAATGCCCTGGTCGCGGAACTGGCCGCGGCCGGCCATACCGCGGAATTCCGCAAGGTCAACGTCGCCGATCTCGGAGAGGTCACCCGCACCGTCGCCGCCATCACAGAAAAATACGGCCACCTCGACATTCTCGTCAATAACGCCGGCATCACCCGCGACGCCACCCTGATGAAAATGGAAGAGGCCCAGTTCGACCAGGTCATCGACGTCAATCTCAAGGGGGTTTTCAACTGCGCCAAGGCGGCCGGGGCGGTCATGGCCCAGCAGAAGTCGGGCGCGATCATCAACACCAGCTCGGTGGTGGCGGTCTACGGCAACTTCGGCCAGACCAATTACGTGGCGGCCAAATCGGGCATCATCGGCATGACCAGGGTCTGGGCGCGCGAACTCGGGCGCAAGGGCGTGCGCGTCAACGCGGTCGCGCCGGGTTTCATCGCCACCGAGATGGTTCTGACCGTGCCGGAGAACATCCTCAACACCCTGAAGGAAAAGACCCCGCTCGGCCGGCTCGGCGAGCCCGAAGAGATCGCCAATGTCTATCTCTTCCTGGCCTCGGATGAATCTTCCTATATCAATGGCGCCCTGATCCAGGTCGACGGCGGCCTGGTGCTCTAATCCATCACGAAGGAAAACCTCTGCCCATGAAACGAAACGCCAAAATCGCCGCCATCGCCTCCTACGCCCCGGCCAGGGTGGTGCCCAACCAGTTCTTCAACGACCTCCTCGGTGAGGATGTCGACACCTGGCTGCGCGAGAACCTCACCATTCGCGAGCGGCGCTGGTGCGCCGAGGATGAAAGCACCGCGGATCTGGCGGTGCGCGCCGCCGAAAAGGCCCTGCAGCGGGCGGGGGTCGCTGCGGCTGACCTCGATTTGATCATCATCTCCACCGACACCCCGGAATATGTCTCGCCCAGCACCGCCTCGGTCGTCCAGCACCGCCTCGGCGCGGTCAAGGCCGGCACCTTCGACGTCAACACCGCCTGCGCCGGCTTTGTCACCGTGCTCGACATCGGCGCCAAGTACATCCGGGCCGATGCCCGCTACGAGAATGTGCTGGTCATCGGCGCCTATGCGATGTCGAAATTCCTCAATCTCAAGGATAAAAAGACGGTCACCCTCTTCGCCGACGGCGCTGGCGCGGCCCTGCTCCAGGCCACCACAGAGGAACGGGGTTTTCTCGGCTCGCTGCTGCACACCGAAGGCCAGTATCACGACTGGATGGGGATCTATGCCGGCGGCACGCATAGACCGGTCACGCCCGCCGTCCTGGAGAATAACGACCATCTGCTCAAATTTGTGCGCAAATTTCCCAAGGAGCTCAATCCCCTCACCTGGACGCGCATGATCAGGGAACTGACCGAAAAAATCGGCGCCACGATCGATGATATCGACATGATCTTTTTCACCCAGATCAACATCAACAGCATACGCGAGACCCTGGATAATCTCGGCCTCTCCATGGCTCGCACCCATGTGGTGATGGACCGCTACGGCTATACCGGCTCGGCCTGTATCCCCATGGCCCTGGCGGAGGCGGTCGAACTGGGCAAGGTCAAGAAGGACGATCTGGTTCTGTTCATGGGCTCCGGCGGGGGACTCGCCTTTGCAACAGCGGCCTTCCGCTGGTAGATTGGCCGCAGGGCGAGAACCGCGGCCGGATGCAAAACGCGCCATGCAGCATCCCGCAGAGGCGTTATGCTCTTTTGGGAGTACCTTTACGTCACTCAAGGCAAGACAAGCAAACGGAGGTTGAATTGAACGGACTGGCCTCTACCCAGCTGGTGACCGCAGCCTGGGTCGTGATTCTGCTCTACATGGCAGTGACCCTCTATTTCGTCATCCGCGGCGCCCGGAAAACCAGGACCATCTCGGATTATGCGGTCGGCAGCTTTGTCTTTTCGCCGGCTGCCGTCGGCCTGGCCCTGGCCGCTTCGATGACCAGCGCCGCGACCTTTATCATCAATCCCGGGCTCATCGCCTATTACGGCATCAGCGCCGTCATCTCCTACGCCCTGGTCCTGCCGGCGGCGGCGATGATCTCTCTGGTGCTGCTCACCAAGGGGTTCCGCAAACATGGCCAGTCGGTGAAGGCCCTGACCATGGCGCAGTGGATGGGTACCCGCTACCAGAGCAAGGGTTTCGCCCTCTTTTTCGCCTTTCTCTCCCTGCTGCTGATCACCTTCATCGTTCTCATCCTGGTCGGACTGGTGCAGGTCCTTTCCAAGAGTCTCAACGTCTCCGAGCTCGCCATCCTGATCGCGGTGGTCCTCTTCGTCTTCGGCTATATGGCCTTCGGCGGCGCCAACTCGATGGTCTACACCAACACCGTCCAGGCTTTGCTCATGCTGGTGGTCGCCTTCATCCTGCTCGGATCGGGTTATGAACATTTCAGCGCGGGAGTGCACGGCTTTCTCGACAAGCTCGCCGCCATCGATCCCAAACTGGCGCAGGGAACCAATCCCGCCAGTTTCCTCTTCCGCGACTTTTTCGAGATCTATATCGCCCAGATCATCGTCGGCGTCGCTATCGTCTGCCAGCCGCACATTATCACCAAATCCCTGCTGCTCAAAAAAGAAGACGACGTCAACCGCTATCTGGTTGTCGGGGTGATCACCCAGATGATCTTCTTCTTCGTGGTCTTCGCCGGCCTCTATGCCCGACTGGCCTTTCCCGATCTCATGGTCAACGGCGCACCTTTAAAAGTCGATCAGGTCATGTCCGCCTATGTGGTCAAGGAGTTCCCGGTCTTCGTCGGCCTGCTGGTGGTGATGGGGCTGATCTCCGCCGGCATTTCGACCATCGAGGGGCTGATCCAGTCGGTTTCGACCACCATCACCGCCGACATCATCCGTCCCCTTTTCGGCAGATTTCTTCCCGCCGATGAAAAGCGGCGCGCCCACCGCGAAATTCGTATCAACAGGGTAGTGATCCTGGTCCTGGCCGCAGTGGCGATCCTGCTTTCGGCGCAGCAGATCTACCATCCCAAGCTGAGCGTGGCCATGTTCGGTCAGGCCGGGGTTTACGGCTATTTCGCTGCGGCCCTTGTGCCCATCTTTTTCGGTATGTTCCTTAAAAACGTGCCCCTGATCGCTCCGGCCGCCGCCGCCGTAGTCGCGGCCGTCACCCATTTTATCATGTATTACAACAAGGTGGCCGTCCCCTTCACCCGTTCGAGCGGGGAGAATCCCGCGGTTGCCGCGGCGGTGGCCATCACCCTTGCCGTTCTCACCGGCCTGATTCTCTATATCCTCTTCAGGGAGAAGAAAGCATGATCGCTTTTGAAACCGACTGGCTGAAACGCTGGGGCCAGTACACCCCGAAGCGTCTGGCCCTGCGTGAGCACGGCCGCGCCATCGAGTGGAGCTATTCAGAGATGAACCGGCGGGTCAACGCCCTCGCCCACTACCTGCTCGAGGAGTTGAAGCTGCAGCGGGGCGACCGCATCGCGGTCTATTCCAAAAACCGCGCCGAATATGTTTTCCTCTTCTTCGCCTGCGCCAAGTCGGGGCTCGTTTTGGTGCCGCTCAATTTCCGCCTCATGCCGCGCGAGCTCGATACCCTCATTCAGGATGCCGATCCGCAGCTCCTCTTCTATGAGAGCGAGTTCGCGGTCATGGTGGAAAAGCTGCGCACCCTTGCCGCCATCCCTCGCCGGCTGCCCTTCGAGTCCATCACACCTTTCCTGACCGGGCCTCATCAGGAAGAGAGTTTTGCACCCGACCGTCCCGTCGGCGAGGAGGATCTGGTGATGATCCTCTACACCGCCGGCACGACCGGGCTCTCCAAGGGAGCGATGATCAACCACCGCATGCTTTACTGGAACGCCATCAACACCCATCTGCGCCTGGACATCACCTCGATGGACCACACCCAGAGCTTTTCCCCCTTCTTTCACACCGGGGGCTGGAACGTGCTGCTCACCCCCTTCTTCCTGCACGGCGCCTCGCACACCCTGCTCGACAAGTTTGACGCCGATCTCATCCTGCGGCTGATGGAGTCGGAAAGGACCACCCTGCTCTTCGGGGTGCCGACGATGATGCAGATGATGGCCGACTCGCCCCTCTTCGACCAGGTCGATCTCTCGACCGTGCGCTACGCCATCGTCGGCGGGGCGCCGATGCCGATTCCTCTCATCAACAAATGGCACGCCAAGGGGATCTACATCCGCCAGGGCTACGGTTTGACCGAAGTCGGGCCCAACTGCTACTCCCTGCACCAGGATGATGCAGTGCGCAAGCGCGGCTCGATCGGCTTTCCCAATTTCTATTTTGAAGCGAAGGTGATGGACGACGACGGCGGGGAGCTCGGCGACGAGCAGGTCGGTGAACTCTGGCTCAAGTCACCGGTGGTCACCCCTGGCTACTGGCGCAATCAGGAGGCCACCCGCCAGGCCATCAGCGATGGCTGGTTTCACACCGGTGACATGGTGCGGCGCGACGCTGAGGGCTATTACTACGTCGTTGACCGCAAGAAGAACATGTTCATCAGCGGCGCCGAAAATGTCTATCCCGCCGAGGTGGAGCGCTTTCTCTACACCCACGAGGCGATCAAAGAGGTGGCGGTCATCGGGGTCCCGGACGAGAAATGGGGCGAGGTCGGCAAGGCCTTTGTTGTCCTGAAACCGGGCTTTTCCAGAACCGCCGAGGAGATCATCCATTTTTGTAAAGGAGAGCTGGCCAAATACAAGATCCCCAAATACGTGCAGTTTCTCGACGAGCTTCCCAAGACCGAGGCCGGGAAGATCAATCTGCTGGCGCTGAAAGGCCAGGCGCTGGAGTAAGTCCATCAACCAGAGTTCAATTCATGCTCCACCCGTGTCACTCAATCACATTAATCTGGAGGTAACTGTCATGAAACGTCTATTGCTGGTTCTGACCATCGTCATGGGCATGTTCCTGATGATTTCCTGCGACAAGGACGATGACAACAACACCAACGGTCCCGCCAAGGTCGATGCCTGGGTCGGCACCTGGCTCAGCGCCGGTACCAATGTCTCTCCGCTGCTCTCCGGCGCCACCTTCAACATCGACTCCATCCGCGTCGTGATGAACGACAACAAGACCATCACCACCGCTTCCCACGTCAAGAACGGCGCCTGGACGACCCTGACCGGCACCTATGCCGTCACCAAGGCCGCCTCTGGCGATGTCCACTCCATCGAGATCGTTTACACTGCTTATTCGCAGGGCGGCATCATCCAGGTCACCAAGGGCAGCCCGGATACCATGCAGCTCGAGGTCATCCAGACCGTTCCGGCCATCCCCTTCACCCCGCGCACCCCGGCCACCGGCTTCGGCTCCGACGCCGCCCTGGGCGTCCTGAACATCCAGAAATACGTGCGCGTAAAGTAATCGTTCTCTGTGTAATTTCGCCCGCCTTGCGGATCCCAACTCCAGGGGTCCGCAAGGCTCTTGTTCTTCACTACTGCAACATTTTCACGATCTCCCCAACCGGCTGTTGGTGTCACCTAAAAAGTGAGCGGATGCATGAAAAAATTAAAACTTGTTCTACTCTGCCTCATCGTCAGCAGCCTCTCGCTGCAGGCCCAGGTTCCGGAGCCCTTTCCTGAAAAGGAGGAAAAACCGGACAAAAAAGAGATCACCGTGATCGGCTATTACTTCATGCGCGGAGAGCAGAGCAACACGGCGCCGACCAATGAATTTCTCAAAGGCCAGGTCGTGGGACGCCTCTTCGGCGGCAATACCGTCCAGACCTCCAGTGTGCGCTCGAGCTTTTTCGAGCAGCGCTTCATCCCGATGATCGCCTACAGCCCGCGCCTCTTCGACGGCTGGGCGATGGTGCGCATGAATTTCGAACTCGACTGGACCCTCGGCGATGCCAACTACGGCGCCGGCGGCAACCTCGGCGGGGCCTTCGCCGCCGATTTCGTCAACCTCCAGACCCAGAATCTCTTCGTCGAGTTCCGTCCCAAAAAAACCTTTTTCGTCAACGCCGGCATGACCCGGCTCTTCGATAACGTCGCTGTGCCCGCATACACCGGCACCAGCCACCTCATCAACACCGGCTACCGCCTCGCCTTCTGGGGCTCCGATGCCAGCGGCATCGCCATGCACAACCTCTGGCCCAATCAGCGCATCAAGGCCGGGGCCTATCAGCT
Organism: bacterium; assembly: GCA_029554865.1. GTDB lineage: Bacteria > Zhuqueibacterota > Zhuqueibacteria > Residuimicrobiales > Residuimicrobiaceae > JAKPUX01. Next base: position 21,310 of record JAKPUX010000208.1, read on the forward strand.
CTATGAGAACAATGTCAATGAAGACGATGACGTCACCCTCTTCGAGGTCGACTATGAGCGCGATCTCGATATCGTCAATTCCATCGGCGTCTCTTTCTGGCATCTGCGCGACCATGGCAATGGCGAAGGCGGGGTCTCCATCCTCGGCCAGGGGCTCAACTGCACCCTGAGCAACTACAACGGCGTCTTCAATTTTGACTTCGGCGACGAGGATTATACCGCCGGCATCAACTGGCTGGGAACCCATTTCCACGGCAACCCCCTGCTCAACCAGGGCCGCTTCGGCTACAGCGGCTTCGGCATCATGAACTTCGGGAAGGCCAAAACCGCCACACGCACCGTCGACATCCTCGGTTTCGGCGCCAACCTGCGCATGGCCTACAAATACGGCCGCACCCCCAACGACTTTGTCGCTGCCGACGGCATCTTTACCACCGGCGACAAAAAGAACATCCACGACGGCAAGTACAGCGGCGTCCTCACCGGCAACAACTGGTCCTCGCCCGGTGCG
>JAKPUX010000231.1 GCA_029554865.1 bacterium
CCAGCCCGGCGCGCCGCATCTCCCCTGGAGAACGCATGTGAAAACCAGCGGCAAAACGGCCCTCCTGTTCATGCTCTACCTATCGCAGGGCCTCCCCTTCGGCTTCCAGGCCACGGCGCTTCCCGTTCTCCTGCGGGAAAGAGGCGTCTCGCTTACCGCTATCGGTTTTGCCGGGGCGCTGGCCGCGCCCTGGCTGCTCAAGCCGCTGTGGGCGCCGCTGGTGGACCGCTACTGGTCGGGCAAGATCGGACGCCGACGTTCCTGGATCATCCCGCTGCAGACCTTCATGATCCTGATCATGCTGGCGTCCGTTCCGGCGGCTGCTTCCGGCGCCGTGACGCCGCTTCTGGCATGCATCTTCCTCATGAACCTTTGCGCCGCCACGCAGGACATCGCCGTGGACGGCCTGGCGGTGGACATTCTGAAACAGGAGGAACTCGGCCCGGGCAACGCCGCGCAGGTCGCGGGCTACAAGATGGGCATGATGCTGGGCGGCGGCATTTTAGTGTGGCTCGCCGGACGCACAGGCTGGGGAGGTCTTTTTCTGACCATGGCGGCGGTGGCGGCGCTGCCGCTGATTTTGATTCTTCGCCATCGGGAGGCCGATCCGGGCGGTCCGGACGGAGCCGCCCGGCCGAAGCCTTCGGATTTCCTCCACGCGCTTGCGGCCGCTCTGCGCTCCCCCGGAGCCATTCCTTTCCTCGTCTTCCTCGCGACCTACAAGACAGGGGAGACCATGATCGACATGATGTTCAAGCCTTTCCTGGTGGACTGCGGCTTTGGGGCCCAGCAGATCGGCCTGTGGGTGGGCACCTGGGGAATGGGCGCATCCCTTCTCGGATCGGTCTTCGGAGGCTGGCTGGCAACGCGCCTTCCCATCGTGAAGGCTCTCTTTGCCGCCGCCTCGCTTCGGTTGATCCCGCTTGTGGCCGAGCTGTGGCTTTCCACGATTTCGCCCGCCGCATCGCAGGTGGCAGCCGTGACCGTTGCGGAGCACTTCTTCGGCGGCATGCTGACCACGGCTCTTTTCGCGTACATGATGTCCCGCGTGGACAAACGGATCGGGGCCACGCATTACACAATTCTTGCGGCCATCGAAGTCCTGGGAAAGTCACCCGGCAGCTGGGCTTCCGGATGGCTGGCCGAGCGCTTCGGCTATACGGGACTGTTTTCACTGGGCGTCGTCCTGTCGGTCCTGGTGCTGTTTCTTTATTTCCCGCTTCGCCGGCAAAACAAACTACAGCAAGCGGAGGTTTGATCATTTCAATGAATCAGCGCTTTTTCTTCACCAGGACCCTGTCCATCCTGACCACGGGAGTTGTTTTTTGTGCAGCAATTCTTCTTTGCGCCCCCTGTCTTTATGCGCAGGGGGCGGCCTTTATTCCCTCGCAGGAAAAAGACCCCTGTTTTTTCCCCCTGACCAGCGGCGGCAAAACCTATCCGGGCCAATGGCACCTTTGGAATCAAATGCCCGTGAAGGCTGACTTGAATGCCGGCCTCGACGCGGGGCTGAAAGACGCCTGGAATGACGGAAGCGGTCTGGGCTACACGGGGAGAGGCGTCGTCATCGGTATCGTTGACGACGGTGTGGAGGGAACCCACGAGGACATCAAAGATAACTACCTGCCTGATCTGAGCAGGAATTTCAGTCAGGATGCATCAATGGCCGCCGGAGAACAGGGGCCGGTTCAGCAGGGCGACAACCACGGCACGGCCGTGGCGGGTGTGGCCGCCGCCCGGGGAGGAAATAATATCGGCGGCGTGGGCGCGGCCCCTTACGCCGGTATTGCCGGTATGCGCATCCGCCTCGGCGACTCCTACACCGGCGATCCGGCAGTGACTGAACAGGACTATTATGACGTGCATCTCTGGAAGAGCGGTCTCAACCCCTCGACGCTGGCCGTTGAAGCCGCGCCTCAGATTCATGTCAAAAACCACAGTTACGGTCCTTCGACGCCCTTTGAGGAGCATCCCGACCGGTTGAAGGATATCATGAGGGCCGCGGCGGGAAACGGCGTCGTCAGTGTGTATGCCGCGGGAAACGCCCGCAACAAGACTGAGAAAAAGAAGGAGGCAAGCTGCGAGGATGCCAACAAGGACTTCACGCTCACCTCGCCTTACGTCCTGACCGTGGCCGCCATGGGAAGCGACGGAACCTATGCCTCCTACAGCAGTTACGGGGCCAATGTCTTTGTTACCGCACCGTCGAGCTCCTGGCTGGAATATTTCAGCATCACGACGGCGGACCGGACCGGCACTGATTACGGCTACAACAAATATGATGCCGAAAAAAACCCCAAAGGCGACGACCGCGAAACATTTCCCAATACGAACTACACCAGCACATTCGGCGGCACGTCCTCCGCCGCCCCGCTGGTTTCCGGAATCACGGCGCTGGGCAAGGAGGCCAACCCGCTGATGTCCATCCGCATGGCCAAGCACGTCCTTTCCCTGCCGTCCGTCACTTTCAAAAATGACGCGGCCAACAGCGAATGGATTTTGAATAAAGCAACGGACGTTTCGAGAAACTTCAACCCCAACTACGGCTTCGGGCTGATCCAGGCCGACAAATTCGTAGGCAAGATCGAAGAAGTGGCGTACATCACGACGGAGAAGGTCGTGGACATCGACGCCACGGACGTCAACAAGTCCATTCCCGACAATGATCCTGCCGGACGATCCTTAACCTTTACCATCAACCCCGCCCTGCCCGTCGAAAGCGTCGAGGTGGCCTCAGATTTTCCCACCAGCGCCGGGGCGATCTCCGGGCCTATCTGATTTCGCCCGATGGGACAGAGAGCCGCCTCTTCAACGACACGAGCAAAACCATCAATAATCCATTATACCAGGACAATGAAGCGGTCACGGATTTCGGCTGGACCTTTCTTACCAACGCCTCTGAGGAGAACAAAAAAGCGACGCATGGACGCTTAAGATGGTCGATGTCGCGCCGGAGAACACCGGCACCTGGCTTAAGTACGGCGTCCGTTTTCATCTGGGAAAGATGGAGCTGCAGAAGGACGGACCGGTCGATTTCGGAGCCGCCAACGTCGAGGCGGAATCCCTGACGATGACTCTGTACGACAACGCCGCCTACAAGATCAACGACGGCTATTCTTTCACCGTCCGTGACGGTCTCAGCCTCAAAAAGGGCACACTGGAGGTCAACGGCACTTTCGATCTGCAGGGGGCCTATGATTCCGTCATCGACGGGAAGCTTACCGGGACTGGCGCTTTCTACAAGTCCGGAGTGGGCGCCCTGACAATCAACGGCGACGCCTCCGGGTTTTCCGGAACCACGTACATCGGCGCAGGACGTGTGAAGATGGACGCGGGCGGCGTCCTGGGCGGAAACATCGAAATCGACAGCGGCGCCGTCCTCGGCGGCACAGGCAGAGTGGGAACGATCTTCGCCAAACAGGGCATGGTGGAGCCCGGCAATTCCATCGGCACCCTGAGGGTGGCGGCAATTACACCCAGAGCGCATCCGGCGGGCTAACCATCGAAGTGGCCTCGACTACCGCAAACGATGTTCTCGCCGTCAGCGGCGTGGCGGATCTCAACGGTTTGCTGAAAACCGTCTGGCTGGGAAGCTCCGTGCCCAAGCCCAACACCAGCTTTGCCAGTTTTCTCACCGCCGCCAACATCATCGGCGGATTTTCCAACTTGTCCACGGCCATCAGCCCGACGCTGAAATTCATCCCGCAGTACACCGCGGACAATAAAGAGGTGTATCTCGTCACGGAGCGCGACTACGAAAATTCCTCTCTCCAGTCTTCCCTGAGTGCCAACCAGCGGGCGGTGAGCGCGATGCTCAGTCCCCTGGCCAATGGCGCCGCCGGAGACCTGGATACGGTTTTCAGCACGATTGATTCTCTTTCCACCAACGATCAGGTGGCTGCCGCTTTCGATTCCCTCATGCCCGTCAGCGGCGCGTCCCAGACGACCATGTCCGCCCGCGCCGCCGTCTTTCAGTCCGGCCAGGCCGCCGGCCGCCTGGAAGAGCTGCGGTCGGGAGTCCAGGGCTTCAGTTTTTCCGGTCTGGAACTCATCGACCGGGAATTTTATCATCACAACGGCCGGCGTCCCATCCTGCTGGCCGCCGCCGGAGACGACCTCCGGGGGATGATCTCCCGCGAAGCAGATCCGCGGTGGGGCGTTTTTGCAAAGGGAAGTCTGATCCTGGGGGATCAAAAGAACACGGCGGATCAGAAGGGCTATGATTTCAAAAACGGCGGCTTTACGCTGGGCATGGACTATCGCATCGCTCCCCGCTTTGTTGCCGGGGCGATGTTCGGTTATAACGACGCCCGGTCCTCCGTAAACGATGCCGGCAGCAAAATTGCGATGGAAGGGTACGCCGCCAGCCTTTACGGATCCGTTTTCGGCGACGCGCTATACGGAGATTTTCAGTTGAGCTACGGCTGGAACCGCTACGACAACACCCGCCGGATTGTCTTCCCCGGCCTGGATCGAACGGCCGCTTCCAGCCCTTCCGGAAGCCAGATCTCCGCCTACGGCGGAACGGGCTACGACTTTCGGAAAGGAAACTGGACGCTGGGGCCTACGCTGTCGCTCCAGTACATCCGCCTCCAGGTGGGGGAATACACGGAAACCGGCGCCGGCGCCCTTAACCTGCGCGTGGACCAGAACACAGTGAAGTCGATTCTGGGCAGCGCCGGGGTGAGGCTGCCGTTTTAAGCGGTTGCGGCGATAGCGGCCCGCCGGTTCAACCAGCGTGAGTCCCTCTGCCGGAAACATGAAACCATTGTTCCCTGCAGTGCGGTTTCATCGGCCTTCCGCTCAGGGTTTCGCCCCAGCCCGTTTGAGCAGGTTGACGATCTCGACGTTGCCGTTGCGCGAGGCGCGGATCAGCGGCGTTTCCCGATCCCGGGCCTTAATATTGGGATCGGCCCCCCGCTCCAGGAGCAGCTCTACCGTCTTGGTATGATTTTTCGTGACGGCCAGCATCAGGGAGGTTTCCCCGTAACCGTTTTTTGAATTCAGGACGGCGCCGCGGTCCAGCAACAACCGGACCGTTTCGGTCTTGCCGTTTTCCGCCGCATACAGCAGGGCGTTTCTGGAATTCTCCTTCGACTTCAGGGACAGATCGGCGCCGCGGTCCAGCAGCATCCTGACGATGTCCGTATTGCCGTTATTCGCAGCTGCCATCAGGGCCGTCTTGCCGTAGTCTCCCGGCGCTGCGGCATTCACGTCCGCTCCCTTTTCCAGCAACAGCGAGACGATTTCCGGAAATCCCTTCCCCTGACTGGCAGCAAAATACAGAGGGGTCTGGCCGTCGCGCAAACCGGCATTCACGTCCGCTCCCCTTTCCAGCAACAGTGCGACGACTTCCGTGGCGCCGCCCCAGGCCGCCTGGATCAGCGGAGTGTAACCGGCGCTCAATTTCAAATCGGTTTTGGCATTAACGTCGGCTCCGTGGGCAATCAACGCCTTGATGACCTCTTTTCGATGCTTGCAGATGGTTGGATGCGTCACTCGGATGAGGGGCGTTTCGCCGTTTTTCATCCTGACGTTGACGTTCGCACCCCTGGCCAGCAGGTTGTTGACGATGACGAGGTCTCCGCGCCAGGCGCTGAGGAAAAGCGATGTTTCACCCCCGGGCGTTTTGGCATCGACATCTGCTCCTTTGTCGATCAGGGCGTTAATGATTTCGACGCTCAGGTGAGGATTGTTGTTGTTGTGGATTCGCTGCGAGGCATGGAGGATCGGCGTCCATCCGTTCCGGGAGGGGATGTTGACATCGGCACCCCTGGCCAAAAGGATCGCGACCGTCTTATTACTGCCCATTCTGGCGGCCATAACCAACGGCGTGTCCCCGTATTTGTTTTTGGCATTGACATCCGCACCCTGGTCGATCAGAACCTGAGTTCTGCTGATGTCCTTGTTCCAGCCTGTGCGGACGATCTCGAGCAGTTCGTCAGTCGGCGATACCTGGGAAAGCCCGGCGCCGGCCGCAAGACACAGGATCAGAATCGCCGCGCCGAGCCACAAACCCACCGTATTTTTTCTCTTCATCAAACGACCCTCCCTTCGGCGCACTGCCATCGATATGCAGGATCTCTCAGGGGCCTTTCGGGATCGCCCAGAGCGCTCCGGGAAGCCGGACTACCGGGCCAGAGGCTCGACAACCGAGAAGGTGCAGTCAAGGTTGTAAAGTTCACCGCTGCCTTGCTCGATGTAGAATTGAAAGCCGCGGTGCCTCAGATAATATCCGGGATAATTGACCGATTCCAGGGAAACCTTGGTCCGGTCCGCGAGTCCCGGTTTGACCCGGAAACTGGAATCGGACCGGTAGAGCGAGTCTCCGCTGGCCTGGTGCAACTTGATCTGATACCCTTGGTGGCGCAGGAAGTATCCCGGATAATTGACGGATTCGAGAGAAATCGAATCCCCGCCGGCCAGGCCCGGAACAATTCGGAAGGTGGCATCGCTGCGGTCCAGCGGTGAGGTCACCGGGGTCAGGTAGCCCATGAAGCCCCGATGCCTCAAATAATGAGTAGGGTAATTCACCGATTGCAGGGAGACGGTGCTGCCGGGGGCCGGCACGGCGGCTGCGGCTGCGCCCTCGCCGATTTCGATCTTGGCGACCGCGGCCACGGTCTGATTCAAGGTGAACGACTGCGTGTTGCCGTCGCGGTAGGTCACCACGACCTGCGCCGCCGATGCATTCACCGCAAAAAGAAACCCCGCCACCAGAACACAGGCGAGCAGGGAGCCAAAGGGTACGCGCTTGTGTGCTTTCATCAATCTGTTCCTCCGTAAGGTTTGGTTGAAAAAACAATCCCGGGGATGCCCCGTATATGACGATTCCTCTAAATACAAATGACCATGTATGTTGTACAAACCGTTGATGTGAATTGGTGCCCCTGGCGTGAGTCGAACACGCGGCCCACAGATTAGGAATCTGTCGCTCTATCCTGCTGAGCTACAGGGGCAACCGGATTTGATATTCCCTAAAGATGCGGCGGTTTAACATTCTTTGCGGGCGCTGTCAACCTCCCGCGCTTTCAAGCGTTCTTGAAATCCTTCAACTTTCAAAGAACGTCTTACAATAAGATGATGGATAAAACGTTTACAGGGACGCCTGCCATTCATCGCATCATTAAAATTGCTGATCCCTGGATCGAAGTCAGCCACAGGGTAGCAAAAAAAT
>JAKPUX010000251.1 GCA_029554865.1 bacterium
GTGCCGACCCTCGAGGTGCTGGCGGCCCAGGCTCCGGTCGAAAGGGGATTGATCGCCCCGCTGGTGCGCTCCCGGGCGGACGAGTATTACGTCGCCCTCTTCGAACGCAGTGAGGGCGGGCTGGCCGCCCTGCAGGAGGTGCAGATTCTGCCGTGGGTGAAGATCCCGCGGGTTGTCCCCGCCGAGGCAATGCTGATCGGCTCCGCGCCGGAGCAGCCCCTGCCCCCCGGCTATCGGGCTGCACCCGCCGCCTTCGCCCTGCCCGGTGCCTTGACCGTCGCCCGGCTGGGCTGGCAGCGCCTGCAGGAGGGCCGGCGGGAGAATCCGGATCTGCTCGAGCCCCTCTATTTGCAGGAGTTCATCGTCGGCAAGCCCAAACAACCGGTCTTTTCCGCGGAGGGGCATGTTCGCTGACCATTTTCTGCCGGGGGTGCTCGAACTTCCGACCCTGGAGAGGCCGCTGCATTATCGCGCCATGCGCGCAGAGGATGTACCGGCGATCGCTGTAATCGAAAGGCAGCTCTTCAGCTCACCCTGGAGCGAGGAGCTCTTTTGCGAGGATCTGGATCAGGAGTACGCCCTCTCGCTGGTGCTGACGGACAGGGAGAACATCGCGGGCTATGTGATCACCTTTTTGGTCCTGGACGAGATGCACATCGCCAATGTCGCCGTAGCCCCAGCCTACCAGCGGCGGGGCATCGCCTTTGAGGTGCTCAGGCGGCTGCTTGTCGCCGGTCGCAGGATGCACTACTTTCTGGCCCACCTCGAGGTGCGCCAGAGCAACCTGGGCGCGATCGCCCTATACGAGCGGCTCGGTTTTGCAAAGGTCGGGCTGCGCAAGAATTATTACGAAATCGAACACGAGGATGCTGTGCTGATGAGCTGCCTCCTCCAGAGCAATCCCCTGCTCGCCGCCGATTAACGAAGCGGCTGCCGGTTTTGCCAAGGAGCACCTATGGAGTGGTTCAAACGCGTCACCCCCGGTCTGGAGGCCCAGACCAAAAAGGAGCTGCCTGACGGTCTCTGGATCAAGTGCGACCGCTGCGGCGAAATCCTTTACAAAAAGGAGCTCGAGCGCAACCGCATGGTCTGCACCGGCTGCGCCTTCCACTTCCGCATGGACAGCATGCAGTACATCGCTCTGCTCGCCGACGAAGGCAGCTTTGAGGAGTTCAACGAGAACCTCAGCTCCGCCGATCCCCTCCACTTCAAGGACTCGAAAAAGTACACCGACCGGCTGGAGGAGGCGATGGCCAAAACCGGCCTCAAGGAGGCGGTGCGCACCGGCGAGTGCACCCTTGCCGGCCTCCCGGTTGTGATGGCGGTCATGGATTTCCGCTTCATCGGCGGCAGCATGGGATCGGTGGTTGGGGAAAAGGTCAGCCGAGCCATCGATCGGGCTGTCGAGACCCGCCGGCCCCTGATCATCCTCTCCGCCTCGGGCGGGGCGCGCATGCAGGAGGGGGCGCTATCACTGATGCAGATGGCCAAGACCGCCGCCAAGCTGGCCCTGCTCGCCGAAGCGCGCATTCCCTTCATCTCCATCCTCACCGACCCGACCGCCGGCGGGACCACAGCCAGCTTTTCCATGCTCGGGGATGTGATCATCGCCGAGCCCGGGGCCTTTATCGGCTTCGCCGGTCCACGCGTCATCAAGCAGACCATCGGCCAGGACCTCCCGGAGGGGTTCCAGCGCGCCGAGTTCGTGCAGGAGCACGGATTTGTCGACATGATCGTCGACCGCCGCCAGCTCAAGGAGCAGATCGAGCGCATCCTGGTCTGGTTCGTCGGTCCGGCCAGGAAAAAGCCGCGGCGGGCGGCGCCGAAGAAAAAGAGCGCGCCGGAGGCTGCCGAAACCGTGGCCTCCGCTCCAAAGCGTGGCAAAGCAGCCGGGGAAAAATCAGCGAAACGCACCGGGTCATCCGCAGCCAAACCACAGACCAGGAAGAACAGCACCACCAAACCAGCGAGCGAAGCGTGAGAATTCTTCTGACCAACGATGACGGCATCAACGCCCAGGGGCTCGCCGCCCTTGCTGCGGAGATGGCCAAACACGGTGAAATCATCGTCTATGCCCCGGCCTCGGAGATGAGCGCGGTCGGCCATGCCATCACCCTCAGCGATCCCCTGCGCTTCAGCGAGTGCCGGAAGAACGGCGAGTTCTTCGGCATCGCCGTGCGCGGCACTCCCGCTGACTGCGTCAAGGTGGCGATCTGGGATCTCGGCCGCCAGGACCGCCTGCCCGACATCGTCCTTTCGGGCATCAATCAGGGCTCCAACACCGGCATCAACACCATCTATTCGGGAACGGTGTCGGCGGCGACCGAGGGGGCGATCTCGGGGATCCCGGCGGTCGCCATCAGCCTGGCCTCCTACACCAGCGGCGATTTCAGCGGGGCGGCGGCCTTTGCGCCGATCATCGCGCGCCAGCTGCTCGCCCATCCCCTTCCGCCCGGGGTTTTTCTCAATGTCAATGTGCCGGCGAAGCCGCTGGAGCAGATCCGCGGCGTGCGCATCACCCGCCAGGGCATGACCAACTACCGGGAGGAGTACGAGATCCGCAAGGACCCCCACAGCCGCAATTACTACTGGCTGACCGGCGACAAGATGGAGGTGGAGCCGGATGATGAGATCGACGACCGGGCCATCATCGATGACGAGATTTCGGTGACGCCCGTCCACTGCGACATGACCTATTATCCCGGACTGGATATGCTCCGGAAATGGCAGATCAGCCTCTGAACGCACCCGTGAAAGCGGCCCCATGGAACATCTCGAACGGATCCTGATCCTCGACTTTGGCTCACAGTACACCCAGCTCATTGCGCGGCGCGTGCGCGAGCTCGGGGTTTTTTCCGAAATCCGCCCCTACTCTATCTCTCCGGCCGAGCTGGCGCAGATCCAGCCGCGGGGGATCATCCTCTCGGGCGGCCCGGCTTCGGTCTACGGCGCGGAGGCCCCACTCCCCGAACCCGCCCTCCTCGCCCAGGACATCCCCCTTCTCGGCATTTGCTATGGCCTGCAGGTGATCGGCCAGCTCTGCGGCGGCGAGGTCGGCCGGGCGCCCCAGCGCGAATACGGCCGCGCCGAGCTGCAGATCGATGAAACGGCGACGCTCTTCGACGGGCTCGGGGATTTCCTCACCGTATGGATGAGCCACGGCGACCATCTCACCCGCATCCCCCCCGATTTCAGGGTCATCGCCCATACCGCCAATGCCCCGATCGCAGCCATCCGCCATCGCCATCGCCCCCTCTACGGCATCCAGTTCCATCCCGAGGTAGTGCACACCCCGCGCGGCAGCGAACTGCTCGCCAATTTCGTCTTCAAGGTCTGCGGCTGCCGGGGCGACTGGAACGCCAGCTCTTTTGTCGAAAGGACGGTGGCGGAGATCCGCGAGCGGGTCGGCGGGGAGCAGGTGCTTTGCGCCCTCTCAGGCGGGGTCGATTCAACCGTGGCCGCCGCGCTGGTGGGCCGCGCCGTCAGCCGCCAGCTCACCTGCATCTTTGTTGACACCGGCCTGCTGCGCGAAAACGAGGCCGCGGAGGTTTGCAGTTTTTACCGCAACGCCGATTTTGAATTCAGGTTCGTCGATGCCGGCGAGCGCTTCCTCTCCTGCCTGGCGGGGGTGACCGATCCCGAGCAAAAGCGCAAGATCATCGGCAGGGAGTTCATCGCTGTCTTTGAGGAGGAGGCGGCGCGCCTGGGCGGAGTGGGCTATCTGGTGCAGGGCACCCTCTACCCCGACGTCATCGAGAGCGTCTCGACCAGGGGGCCCTCCGCCACCATCAAGAGCCACCACAACGTCGGCGGGCTGCCGGAAAAGATGCGCCTCAGGCTCATCGAGCCCCTGCGCGAGCTCTTCAAGGATGAGGTGCGCAGGGCGGGCCGCGAGCTGCAGGTCCCCCCTTTCATTCTCGGCCGCCATCCCTTTCCTGGACCCGGTCTGGCTGTGCGCATCCTCGGCGAGATCACCCCTGAGCGCCTGGCCATCCTCAAACCGGCCGACCGCATCTTCATGGAGGAGCTGCGGCGGAGCGGGGAATATGACCGGATCTGGCAGGCCTTCGCCGTGCTGCTGCCGGTCCAGACCGTGGGGGTGATGGGCGACGAGCGCACCTATGAGAATGTCATCGCCCTGCGCGCCGTGACCAGCATGGACGGCATGACTGCCGACTGGGCGGAGATCCCGCGCTCCCTGCTGGCGCTGATTTCCAACCGCATTATCAACGAGGTCAAGGGCGTCAACCGGGTGGTCTACGATATCAGCTCGAAACCGCCCAGCACCATCGAATGGGAATAGCGGAGGGCGCTGCCCTTACGCGTTCGACCGGTCTGGCGAGGATGCTGCCAGGGGGAAGATATAGATAATAAAGGGGATAAGGAGGCCGCTAATGTGCGGGATAGTGGGCTATATCGGCAGTCAAAATGCGCTGCCCCTGCTGCTCAACGGGCTGCACCGGCTGGAGTACCGCGGCTATGACAGCGCAGGGGTTGCGCTCTGGACCGATGAGGGGATCTGGATGCAAAAGGCGGCCGGCAAGATCGCCGAGCTGGAACGGATATTGCCGGCAGAGCCGCCGCAGAGTACACTTGGAATCGGCCATACCCGTTGGGCCACCCACGGCGAGCCCAATTCGGTCAATGCCCATCCCCACTGCGACTGCGGCCGTCGCATCGCGGTGGTGCACAACGGCATCATTGAGAATTTTCCCCTCCTGCGCGATGAGCTCATCCGCAAGGGCCATACCTTCCAATCCCAGACCGACAGCGAGGTGCTCTGCCATCTCTTCGAGGAGTATCTCGAACGGGGCATGGAGCTGGGCGAGGCGGTCCGTCAGGGGCTCGCGTGCGTACAGGGCACCTACGGCCTGGCTATCATCGACCGGGATCATCCCGATACCCTGGTGGCCGCACGCAACGGCTCGCCCCTGGTGATCGGCCACGGCGAGGAGGAGTTTTTCCTCGCCTCCGATGCCGCCCCTCTGGTGGGGGTGATCAAGAGCGTCACCTATCTGGATGACGGCGAGCTGGCGGTGCTCACGCGCAGCGGCATGACGGTACGCACCATCGAGAACTGCCCGGTCGACAAGCACTCCGAACCCATCGATCTCGATCTTCAGCAGATCGAAAAGTCGGGTTACGCCCATTTCATGCTCAAGGAGATCATGGAGCAGCCCAGCACCCTCGCCGACACCCTGCGCGGGCGGCTGATGTGGGAGGAGGGGACTGCCCGGCTCGGGGGCATCGAGCATGATTTCGAATCCCTGCTCTACGCCCGCCGCATCGTCCTGACCGCCTGCGGCACCTCCTGGCACTCGGCCCTGATCGGCGAGTTCATGTTCGAGGAGATGCTCGGGATCCCCGTCGAGGTGGAGTACGCTTCCGAATTCCGCTATCGCAATCCCATCGTCAACGACGATTCCGTGGTCATCGCCATCAGCCAGTCCGGGGAGACGGCCGACACCCTGGCCGCGATCCGCGAGGCCAAACGCAAGCGCAGCAAGGTTTACGGCATCTGCAATGTGGTGGGCTCGAGCATCGCCCGGGAGACCGATGCGGGGGTTTATCTTCACGCCGGCCCCGAAATCGGGGTGGCCTCCACCAAGGCCTTCACCTCGCAGGTGACGGTCCTCGCCCTCATCACCCTGCTGCTGGGGCGGATGCGCTCGATCTCATCGGCGCGCGGGCGCGAGCTGGTCAGCGAGCTGCAGGCGATTCCAGGCAAGATCCGCACCATCCTTGAGCAGCACGAAGAGATCCGCCAGATCGCCGAGATCCACCAGTATGTGCGCAACTGCCTCTACCTGGGGCGGGGGTACAACTATCCGGTCGCCCTTGAGGGGGCGCTCAAGCTCAAGGAGATCGCCTACGTCCATGCCGAGGGTTATCCGGCCGCGGAGATCAAGCACGGCCCCATCGCCCTGATCGACAACCAGATGCCCGTGGTGGTCATCGCCACCCGCGACTCGATCTATGAAAAGATCCTCAGCAACATCGAGGAGGTGCGGGCGCGCAGCGGCCGGGTCATCGCCATCGCCACCGAGGGCGACCAGGAAATAAAAAAACACGCTCAATATGTTATTTATGTACCACAGACTATCGAAATGCTTTCACCCTTGCTCACAATCATCCCCTTGCAGCTGTTCGCATACTATATGGCTATCCTGCGCAACTGCGATGTGGATCAGCCGCGAAATCTTGCAAAAAGCGTCACCGTTGAATAGTATTTACGCGAAGGAGTACACCTTGCCCCTCAAGATCCGGTCCGCTGGTGCGCACCCTGGCTTGACATCCCTCCGTTTGCTCATCTTTCTGCTCCTGCTTCCGGCGGCCCTGTGGCTGACTCCGCCGGCCGCCGCCCAGAGCGGCAGCGTCAGGGGCCTGCTCGACCAGAGCCTTATCCTCTACCGGAATGGCTCCTGGGACCAGGCCGGGAATTTGCTGATGGAGGCCCTGGACAAGCCCGCGAGCGCTCCGCACCTCAGCAGAATCTACCTCATGCTCAGCGCCGTCCACGACCAATTGGGCGATACCGAAAAGTCATCTTATTACGCCCGCAAGCTGGTCCGCCATTTTCCGGAGAGCCGGTACCGCGACGCTGCCGAATTCGCCCTTGCGCGCGCCAGCTACCGCGACCAGGAATATGTGCCCGCCCTGGCCCATCTCCTCACCATCATCGACCGGAACCGGGAGCCCGGGCTGGTTGAAACCGCCAGGATGACCGGCAGCCGCATCGTCTCCCAGGGGCTGCACGAAAGCGGCCTGGAGAGGTATCTGGGCGAATTTCAGCGCGCCGGCAGCCGCAACTGGCTCCTCTACTGGCTGGCCAGGCGGGAGTACGGCCTCGGCCATCGCAGCGAGGGGGAGCTCTGGCTGCAGCGGCTGCTGATGAATGGCCCGGAAGCGCGGCTGCAGCGGTTGGCGCAGGAACTGCGCACCCGGCCCGCCGCAGAGTTGGTTTACGCCCTTCGCATCGGCGTCATCCTGCCCCTGAGCGGCTACGAATCGGCGAATGGTATGGACTTTCTCCGCGGCGTGGCCATGGCCCTGCAGGATCAGCCCCAGGGGGTGGAACTGGTGCTCAAGGATTCGGAGAGCAGCATCCAGCAGGGCATCCGGGCGATGCAGGAGCTGCTCGACAGCCACGTCGATCTGGTCATTGGCGAACTCGCCGGCGACCGCAGCGCCGCCATGGCCGCGCTGGCCTCGGAACGCCGTATCCCGATGCTGGTGCCGGTCTCCTCGGACAACGGCATCGCCGCCCTCGGCACCGGCGTCTATCAGATGACCAGCGACCTGGAAACCCGCGGCGCCGCCCTGGCACGCTATGCCTTCAACACCCTCGGCCTGCGCACCTTTGTCTCGCTCGCCCCCGCCGATGATTATGGCCAGGCGATGAGCGACGCCTTTGCCAACACCATCGACAAGCTGGGCGGCACCATCATCGCCCAGCAGTGGTATTTTCCGGGGACCCAGGATGTCTCCCGCCAATTCGGCGCCATCCGCGAGTCAGCCAGCCAGTTCATTACGCCGGATGCCGGCGCCATGGCAGCCGAAGCGGTCGACTCCGGGCAGAACGAAAAAGCCGAATACCGCTATACCCGTCCCACCCGCCGGCCGGCTGCAACACCGGAAGACGAGGAGGACATCCCCCAACTGCGCTCGATCGACGGTTTTTTTATGCCGGCCTATGCGGAGGACATCTCCATCATCGCCCCGCAGTTCAGCCTCGCCCATATCAAGGCCGTGCCCCTCGGCGGGGACGACTGGCTCCACGGCTCGGCCCTCAAGAGCCAGCGGCGCTATCTGGACGGTGCGGTTTTCTGCGCCGGAGCCTTTGCGGATGAGACCGGCATGGAATATATCCAGTTCAAGAATCGTTTTAGAATGACGACAGGGACAACTGCAGGCCCTCTGGCTATTGCCGGCTATGATCTCACGCACCTGATCACCACAGCCATCCAGGCGGGCAACCGCAATGCGGCCGGAGTGATCGACTGGCTCAGCAGGACGCAGAAGCGCAGCGGAATCGCCAACGGCTATTCCTTCGCGCCCGGTGTCAGGGTGAACCGCGATGTGATGATCCTCCAGTACAAAGAGGGCAACATCTCCCGCCTGCTCTATTGAGCCGGAACCGCTGCAGGCCACTTTTACAGGACAAAA
>JAKPUX010000269.1 GCA_029554865.1 bacterium
CGCTTCTCCACCTACAGCGCCCGCGGGGTCTCCTTCGACTGGATCAATGACGACGGCACCATCGCCCCATACGCCGCCGGCAGCTCCATGCCCTTCGCCCCCGAAATCTGCCTGCCCGCCATCAAGGAGATGCGCCGCCGCTACGGCAGCCGTCTCTGGACCCGCTATGGCTTTCTCGACGCCTTCAACCCCACCTACCGCCTCGGCAAGGGCAACGACCGGGGCTGGTTCAATCCTGACTATCTCGGCATCGACCAGGGACCGATGCTGGCCATGATCGAGAACTATCGCACCGGTCTGATATGGCGCGTGCTGGCCCAAAATCCCCATCTCCTCCGCGGTCTGCGCCGCGCCGGTTTCAGCGGCGGCTGGCTCGACGCCTCCCCTCTCGACCAGTTCGGCAGCCTTGAGGGATGGAAAAGCATCGCCGCTGACGGGGTCAGTCTGCGCACAACTTTGGAGGAGCAGTCCGCAGGCGGGCGCGCCCTGCGCCTCGACTTTCATTTCATCGCCGGCGGCGGCTACTGCGGCGTGCAGAAACAGCTGCCCACCACCCTGCCGGAGAATTTCCAGTTCACCTTACGGATCCGCGGCCAGGCCCCCGCCAACAACCTTGAATTCAAGCTCCTCGACGCCTGTGGTGACAACGTCTGGTGGCACATCAAACGCAACTATCACTGGCCGCAGGAGTGGAGCACGATCACGATCAAACGGCGCCACATCGACTTCGCCTGGGGACCCGCAGCCGACCGCAACCTGCGCAGGATGGACAAACTCGAATTCATGATCTCCTCCTCCTCCGGCGGCCGCGGAACCGTCTGGATCGACGACCTCTCCTTCCAGGCCCTGCCCCCGGAGCAGCCACCGACCCCCGCCGAGATCACCGGCGCCGCCCGGCGCCGCGATCTTGGCTTTTTCGAGAGCCCGGACTCCTTTTTTAACGCCCTGGCCCGCGAAGAGCCGGCCGGGCTCTATCCCCGCTACTGCCGGGGGGAGCAGTCCTTCTGGACCGTCGTCGGGGTCAACAACGCCCGCCAGGAGGCCCTCATCAACAGCGACGGTATGATCGAGGTCGACAAGGGGGGCTTTTCGATCGAACCGTTTCTGGCCGTGGAGGACAGCCTCTACAGCTGGCACCAGGCCCGCAGCGCCGCCAGCCTGGCCGGCGGCTGCCTGCCCCTCCCCCGCGTCGACTGGGAGGGGCTCCCGCTGCGCCTCACCGTCGAGGCCTTCGCCGACGGCCCGGAACGGGACGACCCCGCCTCCGCCGGCCGCGGCTGCCTCTATCTGACCTACACCCTCACCAACCCCGCGTCACGGCCCAGCGATGCACAACTCTACCTCGCCCTGCGCCCCTTCCAGGTCAATCCCCCCTGGCAGTTCCTCAACTGGCCGGGAGGCACTGCCCCGATAAGAAAAATCGAATTCCGCGGCGACCGCGCCGTGGTCAACGACGAAAAAATCATCCGCTTCAGCACGCCCCCGGAGGCCTTTGGAGCGGCCGCCTTCGCCGAAGGGGATATCAGCAGCTATATAGGCAAAGGCTTGCTGCCCGAGGGCCAGACAGTCACCGACGACCGCACCCTGGCCTCCGGGGCAGCGCGCTACTCCTGGCGCCTGCAGCCGGGCGCAAGCCGGCAGGTCAGCCTGATCATCCCCTTCGGCGCCCACGACCCCGGCGCGGCGGCTGCCGACATCCCCCGCCTGCGCAAAGATGTGGAGGCTTTCTGGCGCGGCAAAATCAGCACCGTCTCCATCCACCTGCCGGCCTCCGCGCAGGAGGTAATGGAGACCCTCCAGGCCAATCTCGCCTGGATCCTCATCAACCGGGACAGCGCCGGCATCCAGCCCGGTTCGCGCTCCTATGAACGCTCCTGGATCCGCGACGGCGCCCTCACCTCCGCCGCCCTGCTCCGCTTCAACATCCGCCGCGAGGTCAGGGATTTCCTCGACTGGTATTCGCGCCACCTCTACCCCAGCGGCAAGGTGCCCTGCGTGGTCGACCGCCGCGGGGCCGACCCCGTGCCCGAAAATGACAGCAACGGCGAATACCTCTTCGCCATGCGCCAGTATTTTCTCTTCAGCGCCGATACTGCCTTTATCCGCGCTCGCTATCCCGCCATCCGCGCCGCCGCGGCCTGGCTCGACTCCCTCACCGCCCGGCGCATGACCAGCCGCTACCTGCCGGTCGGAGAGGACTCGAGTGACGCCTTTTACGGCCTCGTGCCCGAGTCGATCTCGCATGAGGGCTACTCCGCCAAGCCCATGCACTCCTACTGGGACAACTTTTTCACCCTGCGCGGTTACAACGACGCCGTCGAACTCGCCCGCCTCCTCGGCCAAACCGCGGACGAGAAGTGGCTGCGCCGCTCGCGGGACCGCTTTCGAGAAAATCTGCTCGCTTCCCTCGAGCGCGCCATACGCTACAAAAAGATCGACTACCTGCCCGGCTGCGTCGAACTCGGTGACTTTGACCCCACCTCGACCGCCATCGCCCTTTACCCCGGCAATCTCGCCGATCTCCTGCCGCAGCCGCAGCTCAACAATACCTTCGACCGCTATTATGACTTTTTCACCCGGCGCCGCGACGGACTCATCCACTGGCGCGACTACACCCCCTATGAGGTGCGCACCATCGGGGCCTTTATCCGTCTCGGCCAGCCCGAACGCGCCCACGCCCTGCTCGATTTCTTCATGCAGGACCGCCGCCCGCCCGGCTGGCGCCACTGGGCGGAGGTGGTCTGGCCCGACCCCAAAACCCCCCGCTTCATCGGCGACATGCCCCACACCTGGGTCGGCTCCGATTTCATAAATTCGGTGCGTACGATGTTCCTTTACGAGGAGGAGCATCGCGATGCCCTGGTGATCGGGGCGGGCCTGCGCCGCGAATGGATTTCAGAAGGAGAGGGCGTGCGCGTGGAGGGGCTGCCGAGCTACTATGGCCCGGTCAGCTACCATTACATCGGGAAGGGGAATGGCTGCCGCATCGAGATATCGGGCGGGCTGCGGCTCCCGCCTGGGGGGATCGAGGTGGTCCACCATCAGGCGGGCCGGAATCTAAAGGTGACGGTCAACGGCCGCAGCTGGAGGGAATTCGACGCCAGCGCTGTCCGGCTGCGCAGCTTGCCGGCTGTGATCGAGGTGAGCACGGGGGATTAAAAGGTCGAATAAAAAAGAGCGGTGAAGATGAGGTCGGCGAGGATGATCAAAAAAATCGAGCTCACGACCGAGGCTGTGGTCGACTTGCCGACCCCCTCGGCCCCGCCTTCGACATTGAAACCCTGGTAGGCGCCGATCATGACGATGATGAAGCCGAAGACCAGGCTCTTGAAGAGTCCGGTGAGGAAATCGGCCATCACCAGGGCGGTTACGGTCTCGTTGTAGTAGGCGATGAAGGGGATCTTGAGGGTGGTCACGGCCAGAATCGCCCCCCCGAGGATGCCGAGAAAATCGCTCATCACGGTCAGGCAGGGGAGCATGATCATCATGGCCAGGGTGCGGGGCACCACCAGAAAGGCGACCGGATTGAGGGCCATCGTCGAAAGCGCGTCGAGTTCCTCGGAGACCCTCATGCTGCCGATCTCGGCGGTGACAGCCGAACCGCAGCGCCCGGCGACGAGAATAGCGGTGAGAAGCGGGCCCAGTTCGCGCGTGATCGCCACCCCGACCAGGTCGGCCACATAGATGACCGCCCCGAAGGGCTCGAGCTGCTGGGCCGACTGCATGGCCAGAATGAGGCCGGTGAAGAAAGAGATGGTGCCGACGACGGGAAGGGAGCCGACCCCCATCCGCATCATTTGGACGAAAGCGGAGCCCCAGCGGATGCGGTGGCCGCGAAAGGGCGCGACCACGAGCCAGTAGAGGGAAAGCGAGACGAAGCGGCCGAAGCGCGCCAGCTGCACGAGGGCGCCGGCGAGAGGATGCCAGAACCGGCCGGAGATGTCGGCGCGTACGCTCAGGCCTGCCCCCCGGCCGCGGGTGATAATGTCATGAGGCCACCCATTCGAGTGCGGTTTCGGTATCGGGATAGATGCTGAAGACGGTATCCAGACGGGTGAGTTCAAAGATCTCCTTGACCGCATCCCGCAGTCCGGTCACGGCCATGCGCCCGTTGTTGCGGTTGATATGCTGGAGCCCCTCGATCAGGGTGGCCAGCCCCGAGCTGTCCATGTAGGTCACCTTGCCCAGATCAACCAGCAGCCTGGCGTCGCGGGCGTTTACCAGCTTGAGGATCTCCTTGCGCAGCTGTGGAGAGGAGTAAAGATCAACATCCCCGGTGATGCCGACGACGGCCACGTTCCCCCGCTGCTCTGTGCTTAGCTGCAGACTCATAATGCCCCCTCCTCCCTGGGCAGAAACTTTGCCATGATCAAACGGTTGCCTATTTTGGCCAGATTCTCATAGTGCACCTCATCCATCACCGTGCGGATGATGTGCACCCCCAGACCGCCCGGACGCAGCTCATCGAGAGGCCGCGGTTTGATCGACTTGATGTCCGCCGGCTCGCCCAGATCGACGATGACAATCTCCAGCTTGATCGGGGTGATCCGGCAGGTTATATAGATGGGTTGGCCCGCCACATCGTGATAGGCGTGGCGGATGACATTGGAACAGGCCTCGTCCACGGCCAGGATGATTTTGGCGCACTCCTTGCGCGAAAAGCCAGCCAGGGCGGCGATCTCATCCATCGCTGCCCGCAGCACCCTGAGATAGACCGGATCGCTGTTGATCGAGATCCGGATGCTCTTGCCCGGCAGCCAGCGGGGCTTGAACTGCCGGATGGTGAAAAAGAGCCTGGCGATTTTGCGTTCTAGTTCCATGCCATCTTCCATCCTGTGGCTCGGTTCGTTTCAGACCGCGCTGCCCACCCCTTCCCGCCCCACCCGGAAGCAAATTTTTCTCTGCTGCGGCCCGGGCCCCTAATGGGCCTCGAGCCAGTTGCCCGCCACTCCGGTTTCGACCCTGATCGGGACGTCGAGCCGAATCGCCCCCTCCATTTCGATGCGCACCATCTCCCGGAGCGCCTCGGCATCGGCGCGGGGCACCTCGAAGACCAGCTCGTCGTGCACCTGCATGATCATCCTGGCGGCACTCTTCTCCTCCTCGAGGCGCTTCTGGATCCGGATCATCGCCACCTTGATCAGATCGGCCGCGCTGCCCTGGATCGGGGTGTTGATCGCCGTGCGCTCGGCAAACTCGCGCACCCGGCGGTTGTCGCTGGCGATCTCGGGGATCATCCGCCGCCGCCCGAGCAGGGTGGTGACATAGCCGTTCTGACGCGCCTCGCGCACGGTGCGCAGCATGTACTCCTGCACCCCGGGATAGCTGGCGAAATAGGCCTGGATGAACTGCTCCGCCTCCTCGTTGGTCAGGCCGAGCCGCGACGCCAGACCGTAGGCCCCCATCCCGTACATGATGCCGAAGTTGACCTCCTTGGCCCGCCGACGCTGCTCCGGGGTGACCTCCGCCTGCGGCACCTTGAAGACCAGGGCAGCGGTGCGGGTGTGGACATCCTCGCCGGCGGTGAAAGAGTCACGCAGGGTCCTGTCGCCGGAGAGATGAGCCATGATGCGCAGCTCGATCTGGGAGTAATCGGCGTCGAGGATGAGATGGCCCTCATCCCCGGGGATGAAGGCGCGGCGGATGCGCCGCCCCACCTCGGTGCGGATCGGAATGTTCTGCAGATTGGGCTCGGTCGAGGAGAGCCGGCCCGTAGCCGCCACCGTCTGGTTGAATGAGGTATGAACCCGGCCGGTGGCCGGATTGATCAGCCGCGGCAGGGCGTCGACGTAGGTCGACTTGAGCTTGGCGAGCTGACGGTAGTCGAGGATGCGCTGCGGCAGGGGATGGGCACCTGCCAGCTCCTCGAGCACCCCGACATCGGTCGAAAAACCGGTCTTGGTCCGGCGCGCGGAAGGGAGCTTGAGTTCGCTGAAAAGGATCTCCCCGAGTTGTTTGGGGGAGTTGATATTGAATTTGCGGCCCGCCAGCTCGTAGATCGATTTTTCGATCACCCCCAGCTCCTGCTCCAGCTCCCCTGACATCGCAGCCAGATAAAGCTCGTCCAGGGCGACGCCGTTGCGCTCCATCACCATGAGGACATGGATGAGCGGCACCTCGACCTCCTCGAGCAGGGGGCGTAGCCCGAAGGCGTCGAGCTTGGGCATCAGCACCTGCTGCAGCCGCCAGGTATAATCGGCATCCTCGCAGGCGTATTCACTCACCTCCTCGATTGGCACCAGGTCCATGGTGCGCTGGTTCCGGCCCGTGCCGAGCAGCTGCGAGGTGGGGATCTTTTTCAGCCCGAGGTGCTCGAGCGAGACCGCGTCGAGATTGTGCTGAAAGCCCGAGGGATTGAGCAGATAATCGGCGACCATGGTATCGCTGGCCAGACCGGCCACCTCGACGCCGTGGCGCGCGAGGACGAGAAGATCATATTTGGCGTTGTGGCCGCACTTTTTGATCGCGGGATCGCTCAGCAGCGGGGCGAGGATCTTCAGCACTTCACCAGTGGGAAGGGGCTGCTGGCCCGCGGTGAGGTCCGCCGGCCCCTTGACCGGGATGTACCAGGCCTCCCCCTCCGCGCAGGAAAAAGAGAGTCCGACCAGCTCTGCACGCATGGGATCGACCGAGGTGGTCTCGGTGTCGAGGGCGAAAGCCCCGCAGCTGCGGAGGCGCTCAGCCAGCTCCGTCACGCTCTTCAGATCGCCGACCAGCTGGTAGCGGTTCACGGCGCGGGTGCGGCTGCTGAAGCGGTCGACCAGGGAGGGCAGGTCCATCTCCCGGAAAAAGGCGGCGGCCTTTTCCGCCGGGATCGGCCGCAAATGGAGGGTTTCGATGCCGATCTCGAGGGGTACATCGCGGTGGATGGTGGCGAGGGTACGGGAGAGGCGCGCCAGGTCGGCGTTCTCCTGCAGGGCGGTGCGCTGTTTTTTCGATTCGATGGCATCGACCTGTTCGAGCAGGGCCTCGAGCGAGCCGAAACGCTTGAGCAAAGCGAGGGCGCCCACCGGGCCGATGCCGGGCACCCCGGGGATGTTGTCTGAGGCATCTCCGCAGAGGGCGAGATAATCGATGATCTGGGAGGGCGGGACGCCCATTTTTCGAGTGACCCCATCGGCGTCGAGCCATTCGATACTTTCGCCGGCGCGATGGGGATAATAGATCAGGGTATGGTCGTCGACCAGCTGCATGAGATCCTTGTCCCCGGTGACGAGCACGGTCTGGTAGCCGCTGGCCGCCGCCGCCCTGGCCAGGGTGCCCATGATGTCGTCGGCCTCGTAGCCCGGCTTGCGGATGAAGGGCAGATCGAGGGCGCCCATAAGCTGTTCGAGTCGGGGCAGCTGTTCGGCCATATCATCGGGCATGCGCTGCCGCTGCGCCTTGTATTCCGTGTAGATCTCGTGGCGGAAAGTGGGCTCGGGGGAATCAAAGACCACGGCGAAGAGATCGGGTTTCTCCTGGTCGAGCAGGTTGAGCAGGATGCGGCTGAACCCGAAAATGACGCTGACCTGTTCGCCGCGCGAGTTGACGAGAGGATTGCGCGCAAAGGCGAAATAGGTACGATAGGCGAGGGCGGCGCCATCGATAAGAAAGAGACGTTTCTTGTCCGCGGACTGCGGCATAGGGGATCCCGGATTAGAAGATAAAGAGGCCAAGAAGGATTCGGGGCCGGCTCGGGCGAGAGGAAACCTTTTCTCGGAGCATTCGTTTCACTATAAGTGAATGTAAATAAATTGGGCATAGCATGCAACGCAAAAATTGTGTTCACATTTCTGTTGAGAATAATCCCCAATTTGGTTATATTAGTGTTTAATCTAATTTTGCATTCAAACGGAGGAAAAACACGATGTCGCAGGTCCCCCCGCAGCAGCTGAACATCGAATTGGGCGAAAAGGAAGCCGAGGGCATCTATTCCAATCTCGCGGTGATCTCCCACTCGCCGGCGGAATTTGTCATCGACTTTACCCGCATGGTGCCGGGACTCCCCAAGACCCGGGTCTACGCCCGCATCATCATGACCCCGCAGCACGCCAAATCCCTGCTCAACGCCCTCAAGGAGAACATCGCCAAGTATGAGAGCCAGTTCGGTGAGATCAAGACCTATTCCGAACCCGTCCGCGAAAGCACACCCATGGGCTTCCACGCCGATCAGGCCGGATTTCCCCAGGAAAAACAGAATCCCCGCTGATGCGCCTGCGCGCGATCTGCATATGGGCCCTCTTCTTCGCCGCGGGGGCCCTCGCCGCCACGCCGCTGAACCGGGGCTCGCTTTCCCTGCAGACCGGCGTCTGGAAACCCGGCACCCTCGATTCCGACCCGGGTAAACCCTTCACACCGGTCGAGGGCACCGGACTGTGCTGGGGCGTGGGCCTCTGCTCCCCCCATGCCGCCGGCTTCGCCCTCGAAATGAACCTCTGGCAGTGGGAGCGCCAGCTGCAAGGCAGCGAGGCGGAGCCAGTTGCGAGCCGGCTGGTCAACCTCGCCTTCGACCTCAAGTACCAGCTCCTCGGCGCCACCGCCATCCGCCCCTTCGTGCTCTACGGCGGCGCCGCCCTCTACGGCCGCGAGGATCCCGCCTCGCCCCCGCCGGGAATCGGCAGCGAACTTGAATTCGCCGGCTACGCCCTCAACTTCGGCGCCGGCTTCGACTTTATCCTTTCCCGCCACCTCGGCCTCTCCGCGGCCTATCAATACCTCTATGTCGATATGCGCAAGGAGATCGGCGCAACCACCCGCTACAGCGGTCCCAAGGTCACCCTCAAGCTCCTCTACCTCTTCTGATCCCGGCGGCCGTCCGCCGGCTCTGTTCAATCCTGATTCAAGGGTGTCTACGCCTGAAACAAACCGGCCCTATTTTTGTATCTCTCCCGGCCGTCCGCGCCCCTCTGCCCTCCACTGCCCGGCCCCTGTAAGGCTTTAACCTTGTTTTTATAATATTTATAACAAGTCGGTATCAGCAAAATATTCTCTTCCACCCCAAAATTTCCTCCCTTTTACCGCCAAAGGGTATAAAATTTGCGTGCAATCAGGCGACCCCTCACTCCGTGCGGGGCAGAAACCGGTCTATCTGTACAATTCAGCCCGGCGCGTCCGGGCAGCCTATATCGGGAGGATGTGCATTGACAGCAATCAAGAAT
>JAKPUX010000303.1 GCA_029554865.1 bacterium
GGCACCGCTTCCTTTGAGGGGACGGGCTACAAGAAGGAGAACAGCATCCCCGATCCCTCCCTGATCTGCGGCATCATCGACTCGCAGAGCCAGGCCGGCGGCTGGCCCGAGCTTTTCAGCCTGCCCGCCCCGGCCGACAGCGACCACGACGGCATGCCTGACTTTTGGGAAAACGCCAACGGCCTCAATCCCGCAGATCCCGAGGACCGCAACCTCATCGATGCCGAAGGCTATACCATGCTTGAGGTCTATCTCAACAGCCTGACCGGGGCGACCACTGAGGTGCGGGGAGAACCCGCCGCGCAGCCGGCCGGCCTTGAGCTCAAGCAGAATTATCCCAATCCCTTCAATCAGGGGACGGCCATTTCCTTCACCCTGCCGGAAGCGGGCGAGGTGGATATGTCGATCCACAATGCGGCCGGCCGCGTCGTGCGCCGACTGGCGCGCGGCTCCC
Organism: bacterium; assembly: GCA_029554865.1. GTDB lineage: Bacteria > Zhuqueibacterota > Zhuqueibacteria > Residuimicrobiales > Residuimicrobiaceae > JAKPUX01. The sequence goes on from JAKPUX010000303.1 coordinate 455, forward strand.
TGGCCGCCGGGAACCACCGCCTGCAGTGGGACGGCCGCGATGAGGCAGGCAGGCCTGCGGCCTCGGGACTCTATTTCTGCCGCCTCCGCTTCCATCAGCAGCAAAAGGTGATCAAGCTGCAGCTTCTGCGCTGAGCAGGGCTGCCCAGGAGCTGACCACTCGCACATGAGCGCTAGAGAAGGAGTAGCTATGGTATTCACAAGATCGTGGTGCAGGAGGGGGCTGGATATTGTGCTCATCCTCCTGCTGACCCTCGCCGGCGCACAGGCGCAGACGCGCAGCCGCATCAGCGGAACGGTCAGGGATGCCGCGAGCGGGGAGAGCCTGCCCGGAGTCAATGTCGTCATCGAGGAGAGTAGCCTCGGCGCCATCACCAACCTCAAGGGCGAATACGTCATCATCAACGTCCCGGTCGGCACCGTCACCGTGCGGGCCTCGCTGATGGGCTACACGGCGCAGAAACTAACCGGGGTCATGGTCTCCGCCGACCGCGTCGCCCGGGCCGATTTTGCCCTGCGCCAAACCGTGCTGCAAGGCAGCGAGGTGGTTGTGCGCGCACAGCGCGACGAGCTCAACCTCGAGGTCTCCAACACCCAGATGGTGGTGAGCGACGCCCAGCTCCAGGACGCGACCGGCATCCGCGAGGTCAACTCCTTTCTCACCAAACTGCCCGGGGTATCGACCGATAACGGCTATCTGACCATCCGCGGCGGTTCGGCCGACCAGACCGGCATGCTGGTCAACGGCCTCTCCTATGTCAACAGCGCGGCCGGCAATGCCGAGACCAGCATCCCCCTCAGCGCCATCGAGCAGATTTCGCTGATGTCGGGCGGCTACAACGCTGAGTACGGCAATTTCCGCTCCGGCCTCATCAACGTCAGCACCAAGTCCGGCTCAAAGGAGGCCTATCACGGCACCCTCAGCCTGTCGATGGACAACTCCCATATCCGCCGCTTCGGCGGGCCGTTCTACGACAGCAAGAGCCAGCCCCTGCGCGTCTACCTCGATCCCGCCGTCGCCTTTACCGGTACCAATGAGGCCTGGAAGGATGACGCCTATTTGCGTCAGCAGCATCCGACTTTCACCGGCTGGAATACCGCAGCGGCCAATTTCAACAAGGGCAATCCGAAAATCCCGGCTAGCCCCCTGGATTATTACCTGCTGGCGGCGTGGATGTTTATGGCCGTCCCCGATTACGCAGGGCTCGAAAAGGCGGGCATCGACATCAGCGCCATCACCGCCGAACAGCGCGCCCTCTTCGAGGAGCACCGTAGGGAGGAGGAGGGGAGCGACTGGAACATCGACGGCGGCTTCGGCGGCCCGGTGCCCCTGATCGGCCGATATCTCGGCGGGGCCACTTTTTATATCTCCAACAATTCCCAGTCCCGCCACTATGTCATGCCGGTGGTGCGCAAGACCCAGGAGACCTATACCACTCTGGCCACGCTGCGCAGCCAGCCGCGCAATAATCTCACCCTCACCTTCAATGGTCTGCACAAGCGCCAGATCGGGGTGAGCCCGATCCGGCCGGCCTTTGGAGATTTTCCCGACGCCAGCCGCTCCGGCGGATTCATGCCCCTGAATAATATCAAAAACATCAGGAATGTCGGCGACAGCTATGCCTACTGGTTCGATCCCCCCTTCTTCCCCGAGATCGACCAGACCACCCTGATGGGCGGAATGACCCTCAACCATGTGCTGAGCAAGAGCCTTTTTTACGAACTCAGCCTCAGCGCCATGGGCATCAGGAACAACTCCAATGTGGGCGACAACCGCGACCAGACCATCCTCACCCAGTTCGGCCCCTTTCCGGTCACCGAGATGCCCTACGGCAAGTTCATGTACGGCACCAACAAGATCAAGGTGGACAGCACCTACACTTATACCTATCCCAGCTACGACGGCCTGCCGGGTGTGCCCTTCCGCTTCCGCCGCAAGGAGGGCGATCTCTACGACAACACCCGCGTCGGCCAGTACCGCGCCAAATTCGACCTCGCCTGGCAGGCCGGCACCCGCCACTATCTCAAGGCGGGCGCGGAGTACAACCACATCGATATCAAACACAACCTCTGGCAAAAGTGGAACGAGAATTACTACAACGCCTACGAGTTCAACTATCACCGCACCCCGAGCCAGACCGGCATCTACCTCCAGGATCAGATCAGCCTGGAATCGATGATCGCCAACCTTGGCCTTCGCTATGATTACTATTACGGCGGAGGCGGCAAATGGCCGACCGGGGACGCCTTTGCCAGCGAAGCCTTCACCCCCCAGGTCTTCGGCGAGGATTCGGTCCTCTTCGACTATCTGGAGTCCGGCCGCTCCTGGATCTGGGACTCCTGGGAGGCCTACGACCGCGAGCATCCCGGCTTCCTGCAAAAGATCAGGAATTTTCATACCCTCAGTCCCCGGATCGGCATTTCCTTTCCGGTCTCGGACAAGTCCAAGTTTTATTTCAACTATGGCCACTTCCGCTCCAATCCGCCCTACTACACCATGTATCTCTACCGTTATCGCTATACCAAGAACGGTCTCTACGACATGTCCAATCCCAACCTCGAGCCGCCGCGGACCATCTCCTACGAGCTCGGCGTCGCTTATAATTTTTATGACAGCTTTGTCGCCAAAATCTCGGGCTACTCCAAGGATGTCAGCGGCCAGCACGGCGAGGTGACCTATACCAATGCCGCCGGCACCATCAACTACGACGCCTGGTCCAACAACGAATACCAAGACATCCAGGGCTTCGAGATCAACCTCAGCAAGAGCGACGGCGGCTGGATCAACGGCTGGGTCAATTTTAATTATATGCTCAAGAAGTCGGGACTGACCGGCCGCGAGACCATCACCGATGTCACCATCAACAACGACCAGGAGGGGCTCTACGAAGGCCAGGAGTCCAGCTCCCTGCCGGTGCCCAAGATCAACGCCAACCTCACCTTGCGCGCCCCGGATGATCTGGGGCCGCGGCTGTTCGGCCTGCATCCCCTGGGCGGCTGGAATTTCACCCTCTTTGGCGAGTGGGAGCGGGGCGATTATTTTACCTTCAATCCCCTCAGTGAACTCCACGTCAACGACAACATGCGCTGGCCGGATTATGCCATGATCGACCTCAAGGTGACCAAAATGTTTCGCGTCGCCGGTCTCCAGACCACCTTTTTCGTCGACATCAGCAACCTTTTCAATTTCAAGGTCAATTACATGAGCCGGGGCTGGCCCTTCGACAGCGCGGTCAATGACGAGTATTATTATCTGGCCTCGCTGCGGCTGCCGATGTACGATTCGCCGGACTATGACGCCCTGCGCGCCACCTATCCCGGCTATTTCATCGCCGGCAAGGACAAGATCGGCGACCTGCGCTCGGCGGACAAGCCCTATATCAACGATCCCAATTTCAATTTCTGGCTTTACGGGCAGCCGCGGGATATCTGGTTCGGTTTGCGCTTTGCGTTCTAAGTGATAGTTTTCTCACGGGGGCACAGAGACGCCGAGAAAAAGAGAAAAACCTGTAGATCCCTGCGCCCTCTGCTGCGTCTCCGTGCCACTGTGAGAAATTTTGTTTTGTGTAATCCTGCGAATAAATTGGAGCGTCGCATGCATAAAATAAATCATCCCAAGGTACGGCTGCTGTTCTGCGTACTCGGCTTGCTCGGCGTCGCAACGGAGTCCTGGGCCCAGAAGGCCCCGGAGCTGGAAACCGCCCTCATCAAGGTCAACCGCATCTGGACCGGCGTCACTGCCAACGGCGGCAAGGGCAGCTTTGACTACCGTGCCGGCTTTTTCCCCAATGATTTCGATATCATCGGCGTGCGCGGCCAGGAGCAGGACCTGTGGGCGGGAGCCGGTCTGAAACTCGCCACCACCAACTGGCGCGATCCCATCGATACCCTCCACACTGTCGCCATCTACGGACCGACCAACGATTTCATGCCCAACGGCAAGGTCACCGAGCGCATCAGCAGCTATCTGCGTTACAAATACACCGAGCAGGAGATCGATTTCAAGCCGGTCGCCCTCGACCTCTTCGGCGTCCACGATCCCTCCAGATTCGGCGACCTCACCTGCGACCAGATCGTCCAGGTTACCACCGAGAACATTTTCGGGGTCGAGGTCAAACGCCGCATCATGGGCTGGAGCCAGACCTTCAATGACGACTATCTCATCCTCGACGTCGAATTCACCAACACCGGCAGTGATACCCTCACCGATTTCTATATCAGCGTCGAATCCAACGGCGCCAACACCTACCGCTCCAACGGCACCCGGCCCTCCCCCGGCACAGGGGAGAATTTCAACACCGTCACCACCTGGCAGCACTATTACGGCGGCCGCACCGGCGACAGCCTGCGCGTATTCTATGAATACAGCGCTGACGATCCGGCGGTCCCCGGCGACCTCATGGGCGCGCCGGTCACTTCACAGAACGGCCGCCTCATCAATCCCAAGTTCGTCTGGTATTCGATTTTGCACGCCTCTGAAAAGCCATATACCGACCCGACCGGCGATGTGGACGATTTTCTCCAGCCCAAAGTGACCTACATGGGCACGGCAACCAAGTTCCCCTACAACAGTGATGGGGACGATTACGGCGACAAGAATTATTGGGCCCTGCGCGGGGCTTACAGTGAATTCTTCCCCATGAGCGGCAGCACCTGGCCCGGCACCCTGCACGCCGGCAACACCGACGAGACCGGCAGTCCAAGCTACGCCGCCCATCCTGCCGGGACGATCCAGGCCAACAATTCCAAGATGTACTGCACCTTCGGGCCTTACCTCTTCCATCCCGGCGAAAAACTCCACCTCGTCTTCGCCAGCGGTTTTTCCGGCCTCGATATCCGCACGGCCAAGGAGGTGGGAGCAAAATGGAAAAATGGCACCCTGGAGAATCCTCCCGGCATCCCCGATCCGCGAACAGGCTTTTTCCCTGAGAATTTCGCCTTTCCGGTCGATGCCAGCGAGGTGGATATGCGCAAGGACCGCTGGGTCAGCACCGGCATCGACTCGGTGATGAAGAGCGCCTGGCGCGCCAAGTGGAATTTCGACCACGGCTTCCGCATCCCTGCAGCCCCGCCCCCGGTCGAATCGGTCACCATCACCGGCCTCGGCACCGGAGTCGAGATCCGCTGGAGCGCCCCCGAAGCCGAGAGCCGCCCCGATTTCGCCGGCTACCGCATCATGCGCCGGCTCTCCAATCTCGACACCCTCTTTTTCGAGGAGATCCATGCGAGCGGGCCCGAGGACAAGGCGGCCGAGCATCTTTTCGTCGACAAGGAGGTCCTCATCGGCGCCCAGTACTACTACTATGTGCAGTCCCGCGCCCGCATCGCCGCCGACGATCCCCTCGCCGATCCCCTCAGCCGCGGCCGCATCATCTACAGCAGCCGGGTCATGCAGCCGACGATCAACTGGATCAATCCGCCCCACTTTTCCCAAAACGACCTGACCAGGATCCGCATCGTGCCCAATCCCTACAACATCAATGACCCCCTCCTGGTCAAGCAGGGCTGGACCGATCAGCGCGGCATCCAGTTCTACAATCTCCCCGGCAAAGTGACGATCAAGATCTTCACCGAGTTCGGCGACCTCGTCCAGACCATCGAGCATGACAGCCCGGTGAGCGCGGGCTACGAGATCTGGGATATGATCACCCGCAACCAGCAGGTGATCAGCAGCGGAGTTTACATCGTCGTCTTCCAAAAGCCCACTGGCGAGACCGCCTTTCAGAAATTCATGGTCGTCCGGTGATCCGGAGCCAAGGAGAATGCTCTCATGAAACCATACACCATGACAAAGTTTATTCTGACCGCTTTCTTCGCTGCTGCGGCCCTCACACAGGCCCAGGTCGGGCTTGACAAGATCGCCCAGAGCACGATGAATTTCCAGCAGGTCGGCCTCTCGGCGCGGGCGAGCGGAGTGGGCGAGGCCTTTTGCGCCCTCGGCCGCGGCGCGGAGGCGATCTTTTACAATCCGGCCGGGGTGGTCGAAGCCGGCAGGCGCGTGGATCTTAAATTCTACTCCACGCAGTGGATCGCCGACATCAACTATATGGCCGGCGCCCTCAGATATGACCTCGGCCGCTATGGCGCGCTCGGCCTCTCCTTTCTCAATGTCGATTACGGCGATATCTATACCACCTCTCTGCTTGATGCCTCCGAGAGCGCCCTTTACCCCGAGGGCTACAAGGATACCGGACTGGCGGACAACGTCGGCGCCTGGTCGCTGGGCCTGACCTATGGCCGCGCCATCAGCACCCAGTTCCTTATCGCCGGCAACGCCCGCCTGGTCAGCCAGTCCCTGGGCACCTCCAACCTCGCCGGCGGTCTGACCCAAAACGACGCCACCAAACTGGTCTTCGACGCCGGCGTCAAATACTATACCGGGATCAAGAGCTTCCGTTTCGGCATGGCCATCCGCAATTTTTCCTCCAATCTCAAGCGCGAGGAGATCAACGAGCAGCTGCCTCTCACCTTCACGATGGGGGCGGCCCTCGACCTCATGGATTTCACCGGCGGGGATAAAGGACCCCACAGCCTCACCCTCTCCGTCGATTTCGTCCATCCGAATAACTATTCCGAACGGGTCAACGCCGGACTGGAGTACCTCTTCATGGAGCGGGTGGCGCTGCGCGCCGGCTGTCAAGGCAATAACGACATCGCCTCATGGTCGGCCGGATTCGGCCTCCATACCCCCGTCGGGGGCAATGATATCTATATCGATTATTCATATTCATTTATCGATACATTTGACAGTGTCAGCCGTTTCGCACTGGGGATAGGATTCTGAGAAAGGCGCTCACCCTGCTGCTCGTCCTGCTCACTGCGGGCGCCCTGGCGCAGGGGACATATACCAATCCCATCCTCCACGCCGATTACTCCGATCCGGATGTGATCCGCGTGGGGGAGGATTTCTACCTGGTCTCCTCCAGCTTCAACCATGTGCCGGGGCTGCCGGTGCTGCACTCACGTGACCTGCTCCACTGGGAGCTGATCGGCCATGCCCTGCCGCGCCTGCCCGCGCCTCTCTACGACCGGGTACAGCACGGCAGGGGGGTATGGGCGCCGAGCATCCGTCATCACACCGGAGAGTTCCGGATCTATTATTGCGATCCCGATCTAGGGCTCTTCCTGGTCAAGTCAAAGGATCCCGCCGGCCCCTGGTCGCCGCCCTTGCTCGTGCGGGAAGCGAAAGGCTGGATCGATCCCTGCCCGTTCTGGGACGACGACGGCCGGGCCTGGCTGGTCCATGCCTGGGCCAAAAGCCGCGCAGGCTTTAACTCGATTCTGACCCTGCACGAAATGAGTCCGGATGGCATTCGCATCCTCGATGAGGGGGTGACCGTATTCGACGGCCATGCCCATCATCCGACCATCGAGGGGCCAAAATTGTACAAAAGAGAGGGCTGGTACTACATCTTCGCCCCGGCCGGCGGGGTAAAACCCGGCTGGCAGACCGTTCTGCGCTCCCGCTCGATCCAGGGCCCCTATGAAGACAGGATCGTCCTCGCCCAGGGGGGCACCCCGGTCAACGGGCCGCACCAGGGCGGCTGGATTGAAACCCCCGCCGGCGATTCCTGGTTCATCCACTTTCAGGATCGCGGGGCCTATGGACGCATCCTCCATCTCCAGCCGATGCGCTGGCAGGAGGGATGGCCGGTGGCAGGGAATGATCCCGACGGCGACGGCACCGGCGAGCCGGTGCTGGTTCACCCTGCGCCGGCCTTGCCGCCGTTTGCCGCTGTTATCCCCGCCTCCGACGAGTTCTCCGGCCCGGCATTGGGGCTGCAATGGCAGTGGCAGGCCAACAGCGACAGCGCCTGGTACAGCCTCTCGGAGGCCCCGGGCCAGCTCAGGCTCTATGCCGTACAGGCGCCGGACACCACCGGCAGCCTGTGGCTGCAACCCAATCTGCTGGCGCAGAAATTTCCAGCCGATTCATTCACCGCGACGGCTGTCATGAAGGGTTTTTCACTCCAACCCGGGGCGAGGGCAGGTCTGGTCATCTTTGGCACGGACTATGCCTGCCTGACCCTCGGGGCTCATCAGGAGGGCTCTCTTCTCCGGCTGAGCATCTGCCGGGCGGCCGACTCGGGTGGAGAGGAGAGGGTGGAGGAGGAGGCAGTGCTGCCCTCCACATCAGTGAGCTTGCGGGTGCAGGTTTCGTCCGGCGGCCGGTGTGCTTTTAGCTACAGCATGGATGACCATCGCTTTATTCCGATCGGCGGACTCTTCACCGCCGCTGCGGGCAAATGGGTCGGCGCCAAAGTGGGTCTTTTCGCCGCCGGGACAGCCGGCGGCCAACACGCCTGCGGTTATGCCGATTTCGACCGCATCCATTTTACAGGAGGGGAACAATGAAGCCCCGCGCCCGGACTTCAGCCGTCGCCCTGGCTGCGCTCCTGCTCATGGCCGCCTGCAGCCTGATGCCCTGCCGCCGGGAGCAGACGCCCGTGCTGCGCCTGATCGGCGATTCGACCATGGCTGACAAGCCGGTCGAGGAGACCCCCGAACGGGGCTGGGGCCAGCTATTGCCCCTGTTCTTCCGGCCGGAGGTCAAGGTGGTCAATTACGCCAGAAACGGCCGCAGCACCAAAAGCTTCATCACCCAGGGATTGTGGGCTCAGGTTCTCGCCGATCTGAATGAAGGGGATTACCTCTTCATCCAGTTCGGCCATAATGACGCCAAGGTGACAGATACCACCCGTTACGCGGAGGCGCACACCGCCTACAAAGCCAATCTGATCCGGTTCATCGCCGAGGCGCGCGCCAGAGGCGCCCGGCCGCTCCTGCTCACCTCACTCGCCCGGCGCTACTTTTCAGATGAGGGCGTTCTCCAGGACGCTCACGGCGACTATCCCGGCGTGGTCCGGGAGGTCGCGGCTCAGTACGGGGTGCCCCTGATCGACCATCACGCCCGCAGCATGAAACTGCTCGCGGAACTGGGACCTGAACGATCGGAGCGACTCTTCATGCGCGTGCCGCCCGGCCTTTTCAAGGGCTTGCCGGAGGGCAAATCGGACAACACCCATTTTATGGAGGAGGGGGCGGCCGAGATGGTCAAGCTGGCCATCGCCGGACTGCAAGAGTTGAAGCACCCCCTGATCAAATATCTCAAGCCTGGGGCGGAATGGCCGCAGCCACAGCCGCCGCCCTGGCCAATTCCGCTGGAAACACCACCCAAACCATAATTCACACTCTGTCCCAAAACAAGGAGGTAGCATGAATCGTTACTCTACCATCTTCCTCGTCCTGCTGCTGGTACTTCTCACCGGCAGCCTTTGGGCGCAAAACCAGGCCGCCGTGCACTGGAGCCTGATGCTCCCGGACAGCGGCAAGGTTTCAGCGGTTACCGGCAACGCCCGCGGCCTCACCCAGACCCACGGCGATTCCTTTATGTGCCGTGATTACGCCAACGGTCCAGGACCCGATCAGCGCTGGTATCCTTATAACTTTAATACCAAAAAGGCCATCATGTGGGGGCCCGACACGACCCAGAATGAGAATATCTGGGTGCAGTTTGCAGCGCATCCCAAGGCCTACAACGATTTCCACGCCGATTCGATGACCATCTACCTGGGCGCCAAGGGCACGGACAAGATCAGCGTCAACCTCTGGTACGATACCCATGCCGATTTTTCCAATCCCGTCGCTCTGAATGCCACCCCCCTGGCGATGAAAAAAGATGGAGATTCGCTCTTCACCTTTATCCTCGACAAGGCGGTTCCGGAGGCCGATACCCTCTACGTTCGCGTCTACGCCTGGAACGCCGGCCCGGCCTCGAACAGCAAATACCTCTATATGCGTCTCTGCACCATTTACGGGACGACCACAGCCAACCCGATCCCGGCATCAGCGACCTGGGCGCTGACCAGTGCGACCGGTCAGACCGTCGCTACGGCCGGAAACGTCACTGCCGTAGACGAAACCCTGGTCAATCTCAATATCAATCAGTATACCGGCTACAATGGCGCCCAGCGGCTGCGCATCATCTCCGCGCCGGGCAAGAATATATGGCCGGCCAATCAGACGGACCAGATCGATTCGGTCTATGTACAGTTCGCCGTCTCCCCCAAAGCCGGTTCAAACTTTACGGTGACCATGCTTTCCATGGATCTCGGCTGTCATTCGATTGACAATTTCAAGGCTAACGTCTGGTACTCGAAGGATCCCGATTTTCTCAATCCCGTCCAGGTCGTCTACCAGACAGCCGATACCCTGCACAACTGGCTGCCGCGTAACACCTCCAACACCTGTCAAACGGTGACGGCAGCGCCCAATCTCCTCATCTTGCAGGGCGAGACCTTTTTTCTGCGTATCTATCCCTGGGTCGACAATAATCCCTCAGAATCTTCGGGAAAATATCTCACCGTCCAGAATGTCCTGATCGGCGGCGTGAGCGAAAGCGCCCCGATGCCCTCTTCAGCGACCTGGGCGCTGACCAGTGCGACCAGTCAGACCGTCGCCACTTCAGGGAAAGTGAACGCAGCGGATCAATGGCTCAACAAAATGAACATCAACCAGTATACCGGCTATAACGCTTCACAGCGCACCCGTATCTACACCAACTCCTGGCCTGCCAACCAGACCACTCAGCTGGATACGGTGTTTGCGCAATTCGCGGTCTGGCCGAAGAGCGGCGCCAAATTAACCGTAAATTCTGTTTCGCTCAACATCGGTGCGCACTCAACCAAGACCATGAAAGCCAACATCTGGTATTCAACAGATTCCACTTTCGCCAATCCCGTACAGATTCCTTATGCAACGGCGGATACGGTAAACAACTACCTCCCGGACAAGGATTTCCCGATGGCCGCCGTTTCAGCCGCCCCCAATGTAGTGGTCGAGTCCGGACAGAGATTCTATCTCAGGGTTTACCCCTGGAATGTCGATGCGAGCGTGAAGACCGGAAAGTATTTGACCCTGCAGAATGTCGTCATCAGCGGCCTGGCGGAAGGCGGCGCTGATTACGAAATGCCGGTCATCGTCACCAATCCGGTCACCTATATCTCCACCACCTTTGCCACCTCCGGCGGCGCGATTCCCTCTGACGGTGGCGCCCCGGTGACCGCGCGCGGGGTCTGCTGGAGCACAGTAACGGGTCCGACCACCGCCGATGCCAAAACCAGCGACGGAGCCGGCTCGGGCGCCTTTGCCAGCAAGGTGACCGGCCTCAATGCCGGCGCAACCTACTATCTCCGCGCCTGGGCCACCAACGACGCCGGCACCGCCTACGGCGAAGAGATGACCTTTAAGACCCTCGATTCTCTGGTGGTCCCGACGGTGACGACGGTCGCGGTCAACAACATCATGGTCAAATCGGCCAAGAGCGGCGGCAATGTGACGGAGTGGGGCGGAAGCGATGTCATCGCCCGCGGCATCTGCTGGAATACCACCGGTGATCCCACCATCGCCGACGAAAAGAGTGAGAACGGCGCCGGCATTGGCTCCTTCACCAGCAGCCTCTCGGCCCTGACTGCCACCACGACCTACTATGTGCGCGCCTGGGCGACCAACGCCAGCGGCACCGGCTACGGCCAGGTTGAGACCTTCACCACCCAGTCGCCCGCTCCGGCGGTCATCAAGGTCGTCGCCCAGGATGGCTCGGGCGACTATACCACCGTCCAGGCCGCCTTCAACGACGTGCCCGATTTTTACACCGGGATGTGGTGCATCTTCGTCAAGTCCGGCACCTACAAGGAAAAGCTCATGCTCGCCCAGAACAAGACCAACGTCGTGCTCAAGGGCGAGAATGTCATGACCACTATCCTCACCTACGACGATTATGCCGGCAAGCCGGGCATCGGCGGCACCTCGAACTGCTACAGCACCGCCATCGAGGCGGATGATTTCACCGCCATGGATATCACCTTCCAGAATACCGTCAAGAACGATGGCTCCTTCGCTGACCAGCAGGCTGTCGCCCTGCGCGTCAACGGCGACCGCGGCGCCTATTATAACTGCCGCCTCCTCGGCTACCAGGATACCTATTACGCCTGGGGCGGCCACGGCACCGTACGCACCTACATGAAGGATTGCTACATTGAGGGCTCGGTCGATTTCATCTTCGGCCGCAATATCAACGTCTTCGACCACTGCACCCTCCACGTCAACCGCCAGAACGGCTGCATCACCGCGCCCAGCACCGATGCCACCTCCCGCTTCGGTCTGGTCTTCATGGACTGCGTGATCACCGCCGATTCGGTTGGTTTCAATGATGTACCGATCACCTCCTTCCACCTCGGACGGCCGTGGCAGGGGAGACCGCAGTGCGTCTATCTCCGCTGCGAAGAGCCCGCCACCCTCAGTCCCGAGGGCTGGACAGTGATGAGCACCGGCCTCAATCCCCTCTTCGCCGAATATCACTGCTTCGGCGCAGGGTCGAATTTCTTCGGACGCATCAACGGCGGCATCCAGCTCAGCGATGCGGAAGCGGCCGAGTATACCCTCGCCAACATCTTTTCCAAAACCAGCAGCCCCAACCTGGGCTTCGACTGGATGCCGGAAAAGCCGATCTTTACGGATGTTGAATGGAGCAAGGGACCGGAGAGCCTGCCGTCGGTCTATGAACTCTCGCAGAACTATCCCAATCCCTTCAATCCGGTCACGACCATCAACTACGCCCTGCCCAAGGCGGGCAAGGTGCGGATCACCATCTATAACATCCTCGGGGCGCAGGTCGCGACCCTGGTCGATCGCCAGCAGGCCGCCGGACGCTATACCGTCCGCTTCGACGGCCTCCAGCTCGGCAGCGGCACCTATTTCTACCGCATCGATGCCGGGGAATTCCACCAGACCAAAAAGATGCTGCTCATCAAGTAGCCGGGCAGCCTGACAACCTGACCTAAGGAAACCGGGCGCAGCCGGGTCACAACGGCTGCGCCCGGAAGTATAATGACTCGTTTACGAATGATCTTTTTAATGGCCGCCCTCGCCGGGAGTACCTGGGGTCAGGGCACCCTGTTGCCGGATGCCTCATTTCAGGGCATAGGCGCAGGTTCCGCTCCAGATCTCCCCAGTCAGCACACCGGTGGAACACCCGCCCCTGATACCACTTTTCAGCACATCGGTGTAACCGCAGATCTTCCGGTCTTTTACGCCGAGGTCAAACAGACGGTCACCTTCCCCGGCTCCTGGCTGGCGGCATCAGGCAGAAATTTTACGGAATGGCGCAGCGCCACACGGCAAATCGTCTTCGACCACCTCCTCGCCGAGCCGCCGCGGGCATCCTTCCAGCCGGTAACCCTCGCTGAAGAGGACCGGGGCAGCTACACCGCCCGCAAGGTCGTTTTCAATCTCAATGGCTGGAGCCGGGTCCTTGGCTATCTGCTGGTGCCCAAAGGAGAGGGGCCCTTCCCGGCCGTGCTGCTCCTCCATGACCACGGCGCGAGATTCGACATCGGCAAGGAAAAGATGGTTCGCCCTCTCCAGGTCGATCCGGCCAGGCTGCAGGCTGCGGAAGAGTGGGTCCGGGGCGGCTACGGCGGGCGCTTCGTCGGCGATGAACTGGCCCGGCGCGGCTACCTCTGCCTGGCCGTCGACGCCCTCAACTGGGGCGACCGCGGCGGCGCCGGCAAGGAGGGACAGCAGGCCCTCGCCTCCAACCTCTTCAATCTTGGCATCTCCCTGGCCGGCCTGGTCGCCTGGGAGGACCTCGCCGCCCTGCGTTTTCTCTCCTCCCTGCCTGAAGCGGATACGACCCGCATCGCCGCGATCGGCCATTCCTTCGGCTCCTACCGCGCCTGGCAGCTGGCCGCCCTTTCGGAGAAGATCAGGGCGGCGGTCTGTATCTGCTGGATGGCCGGGCGCATGGAGCTGATGGTGCCGGGCAACAACCTCACCAAAGGCCAATCCTCCTACACCACCCTGCACCCCGGCCTGACCCGGCTGCTCGACTATCCCGACGTCGCCAGCCTCGCCTGCCCGCGGGCCCTGCTTTTCTTCAACGGCGAGGATGACCATCTTTTTCCCCAGCCCGCCGCCCGGGCCGCCTTCGACAAGATGCGGCGCATCTGGGAGGAGCAGGGCGCCGGCGACAGGCTGGTCACCCGCTTCTGGCCCGGCGGCCACCAGTTCTCCCGGGAGATGCAGGAGGCCGCCTTTGACTGGCTCGATGGCCAGCTCGGACGCCGCTAGTCCCAATTTAACAGGAGTAACACCGTGACCAGATTTGCATACCTCGCCGGAGTGGGGCTCTTGCTGGCCCTGACTCTTTTACCAGGCCTCAGTCCCGCGATCGCAGCGGGTGGAGAGGGCTTTGAAGAGGCCATCCAGCCTCCCGTCATCCCGGAGCGCAGCCTTTCCATCCGCGATTTCGGCGCCATAAGCGACGGCCATACCCTCTGCACCGAGGCCATCCAGCGGGCTATCACCACCTGCGCCGGGGCCGGCGGTGGCAGGGTGATCATCCCTTCAGGGATCTGGCTCACCGGCCCGATCCGCCTCGAAAGCCGCATTGAACTCCACCTCGAGAGCGGCGCGCTGCTACTTTTCTCCAGCGATCACAGCCTCTATCCCATCATTCAGGCCCCGACCAAGGGGTGGCTGGTCGCCTCGCCCATTTATGGCTACAAGCTGGAGGATGTCGCCGTCACCGGCCGCGGCATCATCGACGGGGCGGGGGAGAGCTGGCGGCCGGTGAAGAAATTCAAGACCACCTCCCGGCAGTGGAAGGAACTCGTCGATTCCGGCGGAATCGTCAGCGAAAAGGGGGATATGTGGTGGCCTTCACGGGAAGCGCTGGAGGGGGAGGCCTGGCTCGAAAAGCTGCAGAAGAGCAAACCGAAAAAGGAGCACACCGCAGAAGATTATCTCCCGGCGCGGGATTATCTCCGTCCCTACATGCTCTCTTTCATCGACTGCAAGCGGGTGTTCTTTGAGGGCGTGACGATCAGGAACTCGCCCAAGTTTGCCCTCTGTCCCGCCTGGTGCGATCAGCTGATCATCCGGGATGTTAAAGTGAATAATGAATGGTGGGCGCAGAACGGAGACGGCATCGACATCTCGGCTTGCCGCAACGTGCTGGTTGAAAACTGTACGGTAACTGCCGGAGATGACGGTATTTGCATGAAGTCCAGCGATCGCTCGGGGCGCACAGGTCCGGCCCTGGAGAATGTCCTCATCCGCAACTGCATCGTCTACCACGGCCACGGCGGCTTTGTTGTCGGCAGCAACACCGACGGCGGCATGCGCAATATATGCGTCGAGAACTGCACCTTCATCGGCACCGATGCCGGCCTGCGCTTCAAGAGCGCGCGCGGACGCGGGGGTGTCGTCGAAAACATCCGCATCCGCAATATCCGCATGAAAGATATCGCCGGCGAGGCGATCAGCTTTGACGCCTTTTACGAGAGCAGCCAGCCGGACACCCTGGCCCGCGCTGTCACCCCGGAGACCCCCGTCTTCCGCAATATCACCATCGACAGCCTCTACTGCGCCGGCGCCGCCCGGGCCATCGTCATGACCGGCTTGCCCGAGATGCCTGTTCAGAACATCCGCATCCGCGATGCCCACATCTCCGCCACTGCCGGCGTGCAGCTGCGGGATGTCCGCGACCTCGCCCTTGAACGGGTGGTGGTCAAACCGGCGCGGGGTGCGCTTTACGATTTTAAGCGCTGCAGCGGCATCTCCATCGACGGCGCCGGCTTTATGGACAAGAGCGCCGACTTCCCTTCGGACAGCTGGCGCTCCCTGATGCACCATGACAATGCCTGGTTTGCCACCCCGGATGCGGCCGCCGTCGCGGAGAACCTCCTGCTCTACCAGTGCGCCATCGGCGGCTGGCCCAAGAACATCGATATGGCCCGCCCCCTGAGTCCGGCGGAGAGGGCCGCCCTCGCCTCGCCCCCCGCCGACACCCTCGCCACCATCGATAACGGCGCCACCTGGACCCAGCTCACCTTCCTGGCACGCCTCATCTCAGCTCACCCTGAGCCGCGATTCATCGCTGCCTTCAACCGCGGGCTCGACTATCTGTTTGCGGCCCAGTACGACAACGGCGGCTGGCCGCAGTTCTATCCACTCCATCCCGGCTACTATTCGCATATCACCTACAATGACGATGCCATGATCGGGGTACTCACCCTGCTGCATGGAATCGCAGCGAATGAGGAGCGCTTCCGTTTCGTCGATGCCGCGCGGCGGGCTCGGGCGGCCTCTGCAGTCGAGCGTGGTATTGGCTGCATTCTTGCAACCCAGCTTAAGGAAGGGGAGAGGCGGACGGCCTGGTGTGCCCAGTATGACGAGAAGAGCCTGCAGCCGGCCCCCGCGCGCAGATACGAGCTGGTTTCGCTCAGCGGCGACGAGAGCGTCGGCATTGTCCGCTTTCTCATGCGCCTGCGCGATCCCGCGCCGGAGATCGTCGACGCGGTTCAGGGTGCGGTTGATTGGCTGGAGAAGGTCAAAATAATAGGCACCCGCGTTGATTACGTCACGGATGCCTCTTTGCCCGGGGGCTTTAACAAGGTGGTGGTGTCCGATCCCGCCGCACCACCGATATGGGCCCGCTTTTACCTGATCGGCTCGAACCGGCCTTTTTTCAGCGATCGCGACGGCCGGATCTATTACGATCTGGCCGAGATCTCCGCTGAACGCCGCAACGATTATGCCTGGCTGGGTTACTGGCCCCAGGAACTGCTGGCAAAAGAGTACCCCGCCTGGCTGGCGCGGGCGGATGTGCGCCTGAAACTGAGCGGGGTAAAGTAATCCACACCTGTCGGCTGCTGTTTTTTTCCCCACCCTGACTGAGGACAGCTGCAGCGCCTCGGCTGCGGCTGTCCCCGCCCCGGCAGCCTATTTCCGCGCCGGCTGGAGCCTCAGCATGCGCACATCATGCGACGGGATTTCCGCCGAGAAGGGTTTGCGGGTGGTGCCGATCTCGCGATGCGCCCAGAGATCGCGGATCTTCCACTGCCCTGCGCTGAAATCGATAGCCCGCCCGGAAAAGCTGTCCTCGATCCTGTGGCTCTTCCAGTCGAAAAGAACCTTTTTCGGCAGCCGGCTGCGATTGAGAAAGCAGGCCGCCCATTCCCCGCCGGTAAGGGGTTTGAACCAGACCTCCAGGCTGTCCTCGGCGAGGTATTTGAGCCCCTGAATGCCGAGGGAATCCTGGTCGACGGCGATGGCCTCGCGGTTGGTAAGGATCTCGATGGTCTGGGGGCTCATGGCGCTGAGGTCGTTGCCAGCCATGAGCGGGGCGGCAAGCATGCACCACATCGAGAAATGGGCGCGGTCCTCCGCTTCCGTCATGCCATTGCCCACCTCCATCATGTCGGGATCGTTCCAGTGGTCCGGGCCGGCATGGACGCGCAGCCCCTCCTGCATATCGAGAATCTGCATCACACCCCACGAATTCCATCCGCCGTGGTCGACAACCCCGTCAAAGACGACGGCGATGTCGCCAGTGGTCCGCCAGAGATGACCGACCTCTTTGGCCCACAGCCAGGGTTGGTTGCTGCCCCATTCGCAGAGGCTGAAGACGATTGGCCGTCCGGCCTTGCGCAGGGCCTCGCGCATGGTGGTGTAGGCCTCCCGGGCGTTGAGGTCGCCGGTCGCGCACCAGTCGTATTTGAGATAATCAACCCCCCAGCGGCTGTACTGCAGGGCATCCTGGTATTCATAGCCGCGGCTGCCGGGCCGTCCGGCGCAGGTGGTCCATCCGGCATCGGAGTAGATGCCGAATAAGAGTCCCCTGGCATGGACATAGTCGACGAGGGCCTTCATGCCCGATGGAAAATGGACCGGGTCGGCCTGGATAAAGCCGTCGCCATCGCGCTGGCCATGCCAGCAGTCGTCGATGACGATGTAGCGGTAGCCGGCCGCCTGCATGCCGCTGGCCACCATGGCATCGGCGGCGGCGCGGATAACCCCTTCGTTGACCTCACAGCCGATCTTGTTCCAGCTGTTCCACCCCATCGGCGGGGTCAGGGCCAGACCTTCGAATTTTTGGGCATGGAGGGAGGTGCAGAGGAGTAGTACTATAAAGAGCGTGGTTCGGCGCATCGTGCTTTCCTTTGCCAGGGTGAGTAACTGCCGGGATTGTCGGGGTAATGTAACCATTTTCTGCTCCCGAGTCAACGGCTCTTTTGGCTGCAGCCGGAAAACCGGCGGCCGCCCGCTCTCATTTACGCCCGCATTCGCCCGGCCGCACTGCCCGTCCTGAGTGTTTCCCGGTTTTCAGACCTCGCGCAGCTGCCTGCAGCAGCAGAGAATGGAAAATAAATAATTTAATTCTTGCATGGGATTTCTTTTTATGGTATAATTAAACGATAGGTATCCAGTCCGGCATTCGCTGTTAACACTAGCGTGGTTAGGAAAAGTCTCTGTCTCTGCAGGGGGATAGAATCAAGCTTTCCCTTATTCTCCCGGAGGTAACCACTCCTTAACCGCCGGGGGAGGCCTCTCCGTTTCGGCATCCCTGATAACCCAGTTATACCGATGGCAGTCACGATTCTTGCAGGCAGCTGTCACCCCCTCATTCCACTGACCCCCCTAAGGTGGTTCGAGAGATGGCTGCCTGCATTTTATTATGAAATGACGAGGAACCAATCCGTGTGTTCTTCTGCGGCAGGACCGTTGTGGCGGATTGAGCATCCTCGTTCGTCGGTATCTGCGATGAGATTATCACGTCCAGGACTATTATTAAATATTGCTATAATCGGGAGAATTTACTATTTTATGCAGAACACCGGGGTCAACCGGTGCTTGTTCTCCCATCGCCTAATGCACCATGAGCGAGTGATGCCCCTATAGCTCAGCTGGATAGAGCAGCGGTTTCCTAAACCGTTGGTCGCAGGTTCAAATCCTGCTAGGGGTACAAAAAGCCCTCAACCGGATCCCGGTTGAGGGCTTTTTTTTACAGGCGTACACCGCAGGGGAAAT
>JAKPUX010000330.1 GCA_029554865.1 bacterium
GTTTCAATTCTCAAACCGGTAATACCCTCTGACCATCTCTTCCATCACCGCGCTGGTGCGCGCGCCGCTCTCCCCGCTCGAGAGGGGCTCCGCCTCGCCGCGCAGGGCTGCGACGATATTTTCGATGAGAAACTGCTGAACGTGATCCGGCTTGGGGCGGCTGTACTGCTTCTTGCGTTTGTTCTGTTCGACCACGATCGGTACAAAATCGAAGGTGGAGAGCCGGATACGCCCCTCGCTGCCAAGGATCTCGATCTCATCACGCGCCAGACTGGCCGGGGCGGCATAGCACCAGCTGCCGCTGCCGGCGACGCCGTTCTGGTGGCGCCAGTTGGCGAGCACCGTATCCTCAGCCGCATAGGCCCTGCCCTGGTTGAAGGCGCTGGCCTGAATCCCGCCGATCGGGCCGAAAAGAAAGTCGAGATAGTCGAGGGTGTGGCAGGCGAGATCGAAAAAGAGCCCACCGCCGCTGATCTCGGGCCGCAGCCGCCAGGGCAGGCCGCCGCTGACATCGTCGAGGGGGCGAAGAAAACGGACCTGGACCAGGCGCACCAAGCCGATCTCGCCCGTTTCGATCAGTTCCTTGACCTTGACAAAACCGGGCAGGGCGCGGCGGTAATAGGCGACAAAGAGAGGCACCCCGCACTCCTGCTGCACGCGCAGCATCTCGAGGCATTCGGCATGGGTGCGCGCCATCGGCTTTTCGACATAGACCGCTTTTCTCGCGCGCATGGCCTGAATGGCATAGCGGGCATGGCTGTCGGGCGGGGTAGCGACGTAGACCGCGTTGACCTCAGGGTCGGCGATAAGCCCATCCGCATCGGCGTACCAGCGCGGCACCCCGTGGCGGCGGGCGTAATCCTCAGCCCGTGCGGCCGAACGGCGCATCACAGCCGCCAGGTGCGAATGGGGAACCGCCTGCAAGGCCGGGCCGCTCTTGACCTCGGTGACATTCCCGCAGCCGATGATGCCCCAGGCGATCTCTGACGCGTAAGGATTGTTGTTCATGAATGCTCCGTTCCATCCGATCTTCAGACACCGATGAACAATCGGTTGGAGAACAAGCAGCTCTCCCCTGCTCCGCCGGACCAGGATGTGAAAAAGATAGAGATAATTTATGCCTCCAGCAAGTAAAAATTGCGCCCCGCAAGGCATGGCCATCCGCCCGATCCGGCGTGAAAGGACTTGCTTTGTATTTTTTCACACCGTATATTATAGTATACCGCCGTCATCACCTCTTGAGCAGACCTGAAATTCCAGCATCTTCCAGCCTGTCAACCCCTGTGGTATTATCATCCGGGTTGTTTCTTTGTGAGGAGGCTACAATATGAAACGTACCTGGCTTTTCATCCTGCTTTTCTGCTCTTCCACTGCCTTCGCTTCCTTTTACGCCCGCATTCTCGATGGAAGCGGCTATACCTGGCATCAATTCGATCTCAAGCAGCTCTCCTGCGATGTCGAGTGCTTCGGCCTCTTTTATCAGACCACCATCACCTTCGAGATCGTCCTGACGCCCTGGCCCTATGGTGGAGACTTCCGGCCCGGGGCCTATGAGGTGTTTTGGGACTTTAATCTGGTCGAGGGATCGGTGATCACCGACTGCTGGATCAAGTCCTGGGGCGCGGCGGCATTCCGCAATGCCGAGATCGTCGATCTGACCAGCGCGGAAAAGCTCTATCAGGCCGCGCCGGCAGCCCAGCCGCGCCTGCTGCTGCGCCA
>JAKPUX010000335.1 GCA_029554865.1 bacterium
ACCGTGACAGCATACGCAGGGGCCTCGCCATCCGCAAGAATCTGTCCTGAAATTCCGGATTCAACCGTCGGCGCAGACGTGAGTTTGGCCAGGGCAGGCCGGCCGGCTTCAGCCTTCTGCAGATCGCGGAAGCCGCGCAGAAACATCGGCACCATCTTTTCCGGCCTCAGGGCGGCCTCCATGCGGGCATTCATCACCTGCTGTGTTGCCCAATCCTCCAACCCGCGGTCGATGGCGCGCGCATAGGACTCTTTCGCCTTGACCATCACCTCCGCCGCCTCCTGCAGCGCTGCCGAGGTCTGCGCCGCCTTCAGGGCCGGCACAGCCTCCTGCTTACTCTCCGCCGCCGTGGCGGAAAAGGCAGCCAGAAGCAGGCCGAGGGTAAAAATCCCGAACTGTAATTTTCTTTTCATCTTCATCTTCCTCATTTTGTTCAACAGGACAGCGGAACCGGAAACAAAGTCTATAACACCCGCAGCAGGGCATTCCATTTCACCGCTTTCAATAAAAAAGGGAACCGGACGCAGGGTTCCCTCTCCCTCATGACACCTAATTTAACGCAATTAAACCATAAATGATCCTGTGCCGGATCACAATTTTGCAATAAAAGGCCTACCCCGCCAGGCAGGCCAACCACTCCTCCTCATAACGCATATCGTTCACTCTGAAATGGTCCGCGGCCAGGGTGGCGCGGAAGAGCTCCTCCTCGTCGCGGAGGATGCCGGAAAAGATGAATTCGGCCGGTGCAGGAAAGAGCTGCCGCAGCAGGGCGAGCATCCCGACGATCTCGAGGCGCTGGATGTTGGCCAGGATGAGATCGAAGGGCCGGGGGGTCAGGTCGGCAAGCTGCCCGGCAAAGATCTCCATGCGGTCGCGCACCCCGTTGGCGGCGGCGTTGCGTTCCGCCGTCTCGGCTGCGACCGGATCGATGTCAAAGGCGGCGATGGCGCCGGCGCCCAGTTTGGCCGCCGCAATCGCGAGAATGCCCGTGCCGGTGCCGATATCGAGCACGCGGCAGCCGGGGTAAAGGCGCTCCTCGAGCAGCTGCAGACAGAGTCGGGTGGTGGCGTGGGTGCCGGTGCCGAAGGCCATCTCGGGATCGATCTCGATCAGACAGGGGGGTGCCACGGGGGGAGGCGCCTCCCAGGTCGGCTTGATGAAGATTTTTTCACTGACAGCGAAGCCGTGGTAGCTTTTTTTCCACTCGGCGTTCCAGTCGCGGTTGACGATCTCCTCACAGACCACCGCTTCGGGTTCGACTTGGTAGCCCAGGGCCCGCAGCTCCGCCAGGTAGCTGCGGATGGGGGTGAGCAGCTCGTGCCGCGCCCCCTTGAAGGAGGCGGTCAGGCTGCCCTCGTTCTCAACCACCCCAGCGGCGCCGAGGTCGAAGAGATAGCTGGCGAGGGCATCGCCGCACTCCGGCGTGCTGGGGACGGTGACGGCGAAATAGATCTCCTGGGTGGACATGGCGGGATTCCTTTTCAGTCGGTCAGGACGGCGGCCCGGCGGCCGCTTCATTCCGAATAGAGCACCTGCAACACCACCCGCCCCACTTTTTCAAGCGAGGCCGGACTGCATTTATCGGGCGTATCGGCCAGGGTGTGCCAGGGCGGATAATCGAAATCAATGATATCTATGCAGGGGATGCCGCGCTGCAGCAGGGGCACATGGTCGTCATAGACCGCATAGCCCGGCTGGGGGATGAACTCGGTCACCCCGAGCGCGGCGGCGGCGTTCCAGACCTTTTCGACCACGGGCCGGGCGTAGTTGAGCGAATAATGCTCCTGGTAGATATTAAGGTTGGCATCGCCAATCAGATCCAGCAGGATACCGAAGCGCGGCCGGAAGGTGGGCACGACCGTGCGGGCGAAATGCTGCGAGCCCCTGGCATAACTGGATTCGGCCCCCTCCAGCCCCTGATCCTCCGCATCAAAAAGGACGATGTCGACCCCGCAGCGGGGCGGCTTTTGACGAATCAGGCGGGTGATTTCCAGCAGGACGGCCACACCGGATGCGCCGTCGTTGGCGCCGAGGATGGGCTTGCTGTGGTTGGCCGGATCCGGGTCCTGGTCCGCCCAGGGCCGGCTGTCCCAGTGGGCGCAGAGCAGGATCCGTTCACCCTTTTCCGGCTGGAAATTGGCGATGATATTGGTGGCTCTGGCCGATTGGGGGGGCTGGCCAAAGGTGTGAATGAACTCCTGGGTGGACACCTGGGCGGCATAGCCGCGCAGGGCGGTGACCAGATAGTCGCGGCAGCTGCGGTGGCCGGCGCTGCCCGGCACCCGCGGCCCGAAATCGCACTGCTTCTGGAGGATGGCGTAGGCCCTGGCCCCGTCGAAGGGGGGCGGATTCTGGGCACTGCAGCTGAGCGCCAGTCCGGCGCTGATCAGGGCGACGCCGATGACAAGTCTGGATAATTTCATTCTATCTCCTCTCTCAGCCCGGCCGGAGCCGCCGAGGCCGCCCATCCAGGCGGCCGGACCGCTGCGCCCGGCTGTCACCGGCCTCTCTTGCGGTGTGAGCGCTCCGCCTCCAGGCGCGGGACAGTGTTTTCCTAACGGCCGCGGATCGATATATTGGCATTGAGCCCGAATTCATAGTAGGAGGTGTCCCCGATCAGCTTGTTGTGGGTCTTGCCCAGCTCGAGGAACATGCCGCCATTGACGCGCTCAGAAAA
>JAKPUX010000338.1 GCA_029554865.1 bacterium
GTGCAGCGGGAGAGGCGCGGCGGACTCTTCAGTCCCTTCTCCGAAAAGATCACCACCTCTCCCCCGGCATCAGCGGGCAGGTGCAAGCCGGTGCTGAAAGAGGAGGCTCCCTCCGGGAAGACGAGCACCGTATCGATGACCGCGGGTCCGCTCTGGCTCTTTTTCAAAACCTCCAGCACCGAACCGGGAGCGGCGCCCTTGCGGCCGAGCAGTGCCCACGAATCCCTGGCGCCGACGCTGCGCGACAGCGCACTTCCCAGGCTTTCAAGCGCCAGATGGGCCGCTTCATTCATGCTGACGCTGCCCTCATCGCGGATGGCGGCGGCGACCAGCGTCCCTGCGGGCAGGCGCTGAATCCATGCGGCCATGCTGTCCGCCTGTGCTTTGGCGCTGTAGGTGTCAAAATTCCTGCCCTCGACAAGCCGGCCGTCGCGCGGATCGATCCGCCACAGGTTGTGGCCGCGATAGCCATAGCCGGCTTCTTTGCCGCTGCGGAAGAGTCGAGCCGAATTGCCGTCCAGGTACCCACCAGAGGTCACAGAAAGGCGGTCCCGCCATTGCCTGCCGGCGTGGTCGGGTAGATAGGCGCGCAGCCGGCCGAGATCCCACGCCCTGATGCTGGAATCGGCAAAGCCCGCAACGAATACCTGTTTTTCTGCTGCGGCGTCGGGAGTAAAATTGAGCCAATCCTCTCTCGCAGCCAGTGTACGCAGACAGGCGATTTCGAACCAGTCGACATAGACCTGAGAGCGCTCGGAGGGGCCGTCCGCGAGCAGTTTGACGGTGAGGGTGTTGCCGCCGTCGCGCAGCAGGTCGGCCCTGAAGCCAGTCTGCACGATCAGCTCCTCCCGGTCATTGAACCAGGCCTCGTGAATCTGGGTGTTATTGAGAGAGAGGACAACGTGATGATCCGGACCGTTGGCATCGCGGGTGGTGCCGCGCAGCCGCATGCGCAGCCGGGCGGAATCCTGCCCTGCAGCCGGGGCAGTCAGGGTGAAAGCCAGGGCCGCACTCCCCCCCTTGTTGAGAACGCTCCAGACCCATCCCTCACCCGGTACGCGCTCGCTGTTATGGATATCATTGTCCGAATCGCCAGCGTAATACGCAAGATCTCGCTCTAAATGGAGGGTGTCGGGAAAGATGTCGGCTGCTGCTGCAATGGAAGAGCCCGCGGCCACAGGGGCGAAACGAAGCCCCGGCATGCTGCCGGAGACCAGAAAATAGACATTGGTGTCACTGTAGGCATCGTAAAATTCGACATCGCCCCGGCGGGGACGGCCGTAAAAAAGCAGACGATCCCCGGGATCGAAACGGCCATCGCCGCCGTCCTCGACCTCGATCGCCTGTTCGACTCCGCGATGATAGAGCTGGCAGTTCTGCGGCGAAAGGCTGCCCAGCGCGACCCCGGCGGCCTGCAGGGCGGCGCCGGTCACCTCGTAGACCCCTTCATCGACCAGAGCTATTTTCG
>JAKPUX010000340.1 GCA_029554865.1 bacterium
CTTGCATGTGTTAGGCACGCCGCCAGCGTTCGTCCTGAGCCAGGATCAAACTCTTCATTGTAATATATTTCATTTTCAATTAACGAGATTAATCTGGCCTTGAATTGACGATAGAGCCTTGCACGCTATTTTCAAAGAACATTTTCGCTGCTATTTCGGTGTTTCGTTTGCAGCCGTATAAAGTACGAATCTTTTATCTCTTTGTCAAGCTTTTTCTGTTACTTTTTCTATCTTTTTTCGCCTGACCCCTTCTGCACTCGTTTTTGCCGCACAAAATGGGACATAATATAAGGCTTTTTTCCGGGAAAGCAAGCGTTTTTTATCGGAGAAGCCGGTTTTTACCACTTTTTTCACGCCCCCGCTATCGTCTGGACCAGGATGAAACGGTGATAGCGCTTCTTGCCCAGCCGCACCACCACCACCCCCTCGCGCGCATCAGCCGGTGTCATCACCCGGCCGGGATCCTCCACCCGCTCCTCGCCAAGGTAAAGCCCGCCCCCCTGGATCAACCGCCGCACCTCCCCCTTCGAGGCCAGCAGGCCGTGTTCCACCAGCAGATCGGCCAGCCGCACCCCGGCGGCCAAAGCCGTCGCGGCGATCTCGCTCGACGGGATGGCGGCGGCATCGCGCGCCACCCCCCCGCGCCCGACCCTGCTCGAGGGCAGCAGCCCGGCCGGGATCTCGCGGCCGCCGAAGGCGGCCGCAGCCGCAGCCTGCGCAGCCTGCGCCGCCTCCAGGCCGTGGGTCAGGGCGGTGGCCTCGAAAGCCAGCACCACCTTGGCCGCATTCAGCTCCGCCCCCTCCAGGCCGGCCACCGCCTCGATCTCAGCCGCCGGCAGGGGGGTGAAAAAGGCGAGGAACCGGGCGACATCGCGGTCGTCGCTGTTGACCCAGTACTGGAAATACTCGTGGGGCGTGGTCTTTTCCGGGTCGAGCCAGACCGCCCCCGACTCGGTCTTGCCCATCTTGGCTCCGGTCGCCGTGGTCAGCAGGGGAAAGGTGAGGCCGTAGGCATCAACACTCCGCACCCGGCGGATCAAATCGGTGCCGGCGAGGATGTTGGCCCACTGGTCGTCGCCTCCCATCTGCAGACGGCAGCCATGGCGGTCATGGAGCATGAGAAAATCGTAGGCCTGCAGCAGCTGGTAGTTGAACTCCAGAAAGGAGAGTCCCTTCTCCATGCGGATCTTGTAGGCCTCGTAGGTGAGCATGCGGTTGACGCTGAAATGACGGCCGATGTCGCGCAGGAACTCAATATACTTCAACTCCCCGAGCCATTCATAATTGTCGACCATGATCGCCTTGCCGGGGGAGAAATCGAGATAGCGGCCGTGCTGCTGCTTGATCTTTTCGCTGTTGGCGGCGATCTCCTCACGGGTGAGCATCTTGCGCATCTCGCTCTTGCCGCTCGGATCCCCGACCATGGCGGTGCCGCCGCCGACGATGGCGATGGGGCGGTGGCCGAACTTTTGCATCTGCAT
>JAKPUX010000375.1 GCA_029554865.1 bacterium
CGCAAAAGGTCATCCATACAACGGACCGATTGCTGCCTGAGGAGAGAACCAGGATTGCCTGCATTGGCAACTCGGTAACCTACGGAATCGGTGTGGCGGGCAGGGACACATGCGCCTATCCCGCAGTTCTTCAGTGCATGCTCGGTGAGCAGTATACGGTAGGCAACTTTGGCCGGAGCGGCGCAACGCTGTTGAAGAAAGGATTCAGGCCCTACTACCGGACGGAAGAGTTCATCTCCGCTCTATCATTCAGACCCGATATCGCTATTATTCACCTGGGTCTGAATGATACCGATCCACGGGCCTGGCCGGACTTTAATGATGAGTTCATCGGCGATTACCTCTGGCTGATAGATACGCTCAGGTCAGTTGGTGCAAAGGAGTTCTACATTGCGAAATTATCACCGATTTTCAATGGCCACAGACGGTTCAAGGCCGGAACCCGGGACTGGTACTGGCAGATACAGGAAAGAATAGAGGAGGTCGCCCGCCTCAGCGGCGCCACCCTGATAGATTTTTATACGCCGCTGAAAAACCGCCCTGACCTGCTGCCTGATAATCTGCACCCGGACAAACGGGGCGCCGAACTGCTTGCAAAAACGGTCTTTTCGGCCCTTAGCGGCGACTATGGCGGCCTGCAGCTGCCGGAAGCATGGAGTGACGGAATGGTGCTGCAGTATGACCGCAAAATCAGACTGCGAGGCACTGCGGACAGGAATGAAACCGTGCAGGTCTGCATTACCGGCAAAAGCTACTCGGATGTGGCTTCCGCAACTGGAGAATGGGAGGTCTCTCTTGATCCGTTGAAAGCTGGAGGTCCATATGAACTTGTTGCCATGACGGCAAAGGATACCGTAATCATCAGAGATATCCTGGCCGGCGAGGTGTGGCTCTGCTCGGGCCAGTCCAACATGGAATGGCCCACAGGCCTTTCAGCAGGATGGGAAGGGATGCATGAATCGGTTTCTGACGGAAATCTCAGGATAATCAATTTCAGGCGCAGGCAGCTGGGGTGGGATGTGCCGTGGGATTCACTTACGCTTGCACAGATCAATAACCTGGAGTACTTAAAGGAAGGCCGCTGGATGGCGGTCTCAGCTGAGACGGTCGAAGAATTTTCCGCTGTGGCCTATTACTTCGGCCGGAAGCTCAGGGAAGAGCTGCGAGTACCGGTCGGGCTCATTGAGATGACGGTGGGAGGCTCCCCGGCCGAAGCATGGATAGAAAGGAAGACTCTCGAGCTGCATCCACAACTGGTTGACCTGCTTTATGACTACCGCAAGAGTGAGTTCAGGGAGCCCTGGGTTCGCGATGTCATGACCGCGACCCTCCAGCTGACGGATAATCCAAGACAACGCCACCCTTTTGAGCCTGCTTACCTCTTTGAGGCGGGCATTGCGAGGCTTGCAGGTTTTCCGATCAGAGGATTCATCTGGTACCAGGGAGAATCAAATGCAAATTTCTCTGAGCTCTACCAGGTTATGTTACCTGAACTGGTTAAAAACTGGCGGGCTTGCTGGGCGGATAGTACCCT
The DNA here is from genome assembly GCA_029554865.1 of bacterium. Taxonomy (GTDB): domain Bacteria; phylum Zhuqueibacterota; class Zhuqueibacteria; order Residuimicrobiales; family Residuimicrobiaceae; genus JAKPUX01. Next base: position 1,535 of record JAKPUX010000375.1, read on the forward strand.
GCCTTTTTACTTCGCCCAGCTTTCAAGTCTGAATCGACCTTCATGGCCCGAGTTTCGTGACGTACAGCGCCGGCTTGCTTCACGGATACCTTACTCAGGTATGGTGGTGACAACGGATGTGGGTCACCCGACCGATGTCCATCCCCGTGACAAAAAAAGCGTGGGAGATCGATTTGCCTTCCTGGCTCTGAAGGAGACCTACCACAAGGATTCATTCAGGAAAAGCCCTGAGCCATTTGAGGCCGTCAGAAAGGGTGACAAGGTCATCGTATCTTTCAGAGATGCCGGTAAAATGAAGACATCCGACGGCTTGCCCGTGAGGGAGATCGAAGTTTCCCTTTCGGGTGAATTATATGAGCCCGCCTCTGCAACAATTCACGGTGACACGATAATCATCGCATCGGCCGGTGCAGTATCGGTAAGATACGGATGGAAGCCCTTCTCGGAGGGAAATCTGACCGGGGAATCGGGGCTTCCTGTTCCAACGTTTAAACTAAAAATCCACTGATCAGTGGGGTGCATTGATGCAAGGCTGATACGATTATGCAGATCAACGAAATCCTTGTCCTCCACCACAGCCACCACGACGTCCGCTACACCCACACCCAGTCGCTCGTCTAGGAGCTGCAGCGCGAGTTCATCGACCAGGCCCTCGATCTCCTCGAATCTGCCTCGGGCTGGGACGAATGCTCCGCTCCCAAATTGACCATCGAGGTGACCGCTTAGGTAGAGAAATGGCTCGAAACCGCCGAGCGCGCGATGATGCGCTTCATCGAATCGGCGTTCTACCACCTCGAGTTCGACCCCGCGACAGGCCGGCGTGCTCTCTTTTGCGGCGAAGCGCCCCGGGTGCTTGCCTCAGGCTGCTTGTGTCCGTCGCACCAGAATAGCGGACATCAGGCTGCTTGAATTATGAAAATCAAGGATGGTTGCTTTTTCCACCTCTGTGCATCCCACCAGCAGCTTGACCTCAACATCCCTTTTCACCGTATCAGCAGTGCAGAGGATGGCGTCACATTTCCGGTCCGGCAGTGAACCCAACCAGACGTCGATTTCAGCGCCATCACTGCTGGCGGTCCCCTGGAGATATCCATAATCGAGGGGGTAGATCATGAAGGTGTAGCGCGGATGGGGCGAACCCTTCGGCCGGTCGATGATGATCTCCGCTGACTCGAGGAGGGCATCGAGGTGTTTCCAGTACAATCCATTCAAGCGTTGGTTCCGTCCTTTTTTAAGAGCGCAAGGGTGCTAATCTCGTGAGGTTCCCGGTCTTTACGCCCCTCTCTGACGATTGTTCTCACCGCCGGAGTGCTCCTCTTGCCTGAATATCGCTTTTACTTGATTTGTGGTCAAGCCTTTTTTAGTGCAGATGCCCCGGCATGCTCAATAATAGTGGCGATACAAACCTTCTCCGGTGCGGGGCGGCAGCCGCCAGGCCGATGCAGGCCGGACGGCTGCCGCAATGTGCAATCCCTCGTTGTTGATGGCGCTTGCTCTATTGACCTTTGGTGATGGTGATATCGCCTCCGGTCGTCTTGAGATAAATGCGGTCTCCGCCGCCGTTGATTTCTCCCTTGCTTCGCAGAATCCGGTCGCTGCTCTCATCGGGCGGCAGCTTGGTCAGCGGAAAGTCACTGTAGATATCGTTGCGCTCATCCTGGCCGGCGCGGCGCCGCAACCGGATCTCGGCCTCCAGGGTTGCCGGCAGTTTGGCGGGCAGGGTGACGCGGATCTCGCCGCCGGTGGTTTCGGCTGTCAGGCTGTGGGGGATGCGGAAATCCTGCAGGGTCATGGCCACCGAGATGTCGCCGCCCATGCTGCGCAGCGTGGCGGCGGCGCGGAGGTTGCGGACCTCGATGTCACCACCGCTGGTGGCGGCGTTCAACTCCTTGTCGATCTCCTGACAATCGATATCCCCGCCCGAGGTGGCGAGGTCGAGTTGTCCGGAGGATTTGTTCACCACCAGGTCTCCTCCCGAGGTCTTTAACGAGCCTTGTGAACCGCTGAATTGGGTCAAGCTGACATCCCCGCCAGAGGTGGCCGCGCTGAATGAGCCGGCGATATCCTTAAGGACGATATCTCCGCCCGAGGTGGCTATGTCGAGACGCTGGGTGGTATTTTGCGCCGAGATATCGCCGCCGGAGGTCCGGAGGTTGCCCTCGGCGTAAATGGATTCAGCCACGACATCGCCGCCCGAGGTCGCCGCGTTGAGCCTCCCGGAGATATTTGTAAGGCTCAGATCTCCACCGGAGGTCCTGGCGTCGATTGTCCCGGCCAGGGTCGACAGCACTATATCGCCGCCGCTGGTGGCCAGCTGCAGCCGGCCATCCACCTTGCTGATTTCGAGGTCGCCGCCCGCCGTCCGGAGATCCAGATTGAACTTTTGCGGCAGAGTGATCTCATAGGCGTGCTCCCGGAGGCTGTGGCCGGTGCCCTCATTGCGGATGGTCAGGGTCGATCCCGATTGGCTGTAGGAGGCCTCGAGTTTTTTCACGATCTCTTCCGCCTCGGCGCGGGTGAAAACCTTCATGGTGAGGGTTTCGTGAACCTGGACTGTCGCCTTTTCCCCTGAGACGATGCGGATATCGCCACCCTCGATCTCCATGACGAGGTTACCGCCGGGGGCGATGGTGAACTCCTTGTCGATGGTGCTGGTAAAGCCTCCCCGTCCGCCCTCGATGGTCTGCGCCTTCAGCGGCACGATGACGAGCATGAGGAGACCGGCAAGTACATAGAGTTTCTCTCGCATATCAATTCTCCTGACTGAGTTCCGCCGAGCGCACCGGCCCGGCGTCGATGGTTTGCCGCAGCGTTCTGGCTTTGACGCGCAGAGAGCTGCTGCTGTCTTTGGCAATGGTTTGCAGGTAGGGTTCGATCTCCCGGCCGCCCGCATGCGCTGCGAGGCCGTCGAAGGCCTCCATGCGCAGGGCCGGATTTTCATCGTGAAGCACGATCTGCACCAGCGTCCTTTTGATGGTTTCGGTGAGCGGCAAGGCGCGCAGCACGCGAATCGCCATCAGGCGCACCCCCTGGTTTTGCTCCTTGCTGAGCAGGTAATCGATGGCCTGAAGCAGTTCGTCGTCAAGACTTTGCTGCTGGGCGGCGATCGTTCTGGCCGCCTTGACTGCGTGCAACCGCAGCGCCGGATTGTCGCTGTCGACCATCGCCCGGGCCAGCATCAGCTGGACTTGCGGCTGATTTCCCGTGCCTTGTAACCGGACGTCGTTGACGGTATTGTAGGTGATCTCGAATTGTCCGCTGGCCGGATCGTAGCGTACACGCTGAACATTCAAGAGTTCCGGCTGTACGGTGTGGCCGGCTGCGACCACGGGTTGAAAACCGGTCAGCAGCGCCTGCAACGTGGGATCGGGAGCGGGCTGGCGGCCGCCGAAGCGTCCCAGCAGAAAGCCGAAGGCCACCAGCAGCATCGCTGCGAGGGCGGCGTAAAGCGGCTGCAACGGCATCGGCCTGGCCGGGAGCGGCGTTGTCTGCCTGGCCGGCAGCCCCGGCGTAAGGGCAGCCATCAGCCGGCTGCGCCGGGCCGAGGCTGCCGCCCGGTCATCCTCGAGACCGGGGGCCTCAGCCGCCAGCCGGGCGATCTCGCCGATCTGTTCCGCAGCCTCGCGGCAGGCGGGACAGCGCTCGAGATGGCGCTCGACTTCAAGCCGGGCGCCGTCATCCAGCTCGCCGGCATGATAGAGGTTGATGGCGAGCTGCATTTTGGGGCAAGGTTTCATGGCTTTTCCCGATACTGTTCTTTTGTGCGACGCAGGCGCTTACGGCGCATAGAGCTGCTGCATCTGCGCCCTGATGCGTTGCATCGCGCGGAAGAGGTCGCTTTTGATGGTGCCCTCGGCCTTGCCGAGGATTTCCGCAACTTCATGAATGGTGCATCCCTGCACATACTTGAGGACAAAGGCCGCGCGTTGACCGCCGGGGAGATTATCCAGGGCGCGCTGCAGGTGGCGCCACATCTCCTGGCGCACCGCCCGCTGATCCGGCAGGGGATCGGGACTGGGCAGCTCGAGGAGGCTCTCCGCATCCCCGGAGGGGGCGGCCCGCAGTGGAACCAGCCGTTTCCAGCGCTCCTGGCGGCGGTGATCGAGACACTGGCGGATAGCTATGCGGGTCAGCCAGGTCCGGAAGCTGCTCTCCTCGCGAAAGGCCGTCAGCCCGGCAAAGGCCTTGATGAAGGTCTCCTGCCAGAGATCTTCAGCCTCCTCCTGCGGCGCCATGGAACGGATGAGCCGCATGATGTAGCCATCATGGCGGTTTACCAGTTCACCGAAGGCCGGCAGATCGCCTGATCGGGCGCGTATGATCCATTCGCTTTCGAGAGGGTCCATGGGATTCCCTGATTGTGACGGTCAATGGATTAGACGCAGCGAACGGGAAAAAAGTTTACAGGGAAAGGGAGAAAAGGCAGAAAATT
>JAKPUX010000395.1 GCA_029554865.1 bacterium
TTTGTCAAGCGCGTCGAGGCCCTGCACGAAACCAACCCGATGATGGGCCACCGCGGCGTCCGCCTCGGTGTCACCTTCCCGGAGATCACCGAGATGCAGGTCCGCGCCATCCTCGAGGCGACCGTGGAGCTGGTCAAGGCCGGCGTCAAGGTGCTGCCCGAGATCATGGTTCCGGTGGTCTGCCATGAACGCGAGCTGGTCGACCAGCGGGCGATTGTCGAGCAGGTCTACAAGGAGGTCTGCGCCAAATACAAGGTCAAGGCCATCCAGTACATGTACGGCACCATGATCGAGATTCCACGCGCGGCCCTGCAGGCCGGCAAGATCGCCGGCGCAGCCGAGTTCTTCTCCTTCGGCACCAACGACCTGACCCAGATGGGCTTTGGCTTCTCCCGCGACGACATCGGCGGCTTCGTCCCCGATTACGTCGAGAAGAGAATCCTGCCGGCCGATCCTTTCAATATCCTCGACCAGGAGGGCATCGGCGAGCTGATCGAGATCGGCATTGAGCGCGGGCGCAAGGCGCGTCCGGGCCTCAAGGTCGGCATCTGTGGCGAACACGGCGGCGAGCCCGCTTCGGTGGAGTTCTGCCACCGCGCGGGCATGGATTATGTCTCCTGCTCGCCCTATCGCGTCCCCATCGCCCGTCTGGCTGCGGCCCAGGCGACGATCCGCGAAAAGAAGTAAATCATTTGTAAACCGTCACCAGCCCCGGGGCTCCGAAAGCCCCGGGGTTTTTTATCGTCCCTCGGTGAGAGCTACCCTTAACCATGTCCACACAACTGCGCATATTTTGTGATTTTGACGGCACCATCGCCCAACGCGATGTCGGCAACCTCGTCTTCGGCCACTTTGGCAGCGAGAGCCACTGGTGGGGGCTGGTCGAACTCTGGCAGCAGGGCCGGCTCGAGGGGCGGGAGATGTGGCGCCGTCAGGCCGAGGTGATGCGCCTGACCGAGACGGAGCTGCACGAGTTTCTCGCCCCTCTGGCCATCGATACCTCCTTCGGCATGCTGGCCGGCTTTGCCCGGCAAGAGGGAATACCCGTCACCATCGTCAGCGACGGCATGGATGCCTATATCGCCCCCATCCTGGCTGCGCACGGATTCGGCGATCTTCCCCTGCGCACCAACCGGATGGAGATGACGTCCGAGGGCGCCGTCCGGGTCGAATTCCCCTGGTACGGCCAGGGCTGCGGACAGTGTGCCAACTGCAAGGGGCTTCACGTGCGCCGGGAGCGGCTGCCGGGAGAGACCACCGTCTACATCGGCGACGGCCCTTCCGATATCTGCGGCGCCCGCGAGGCCGACATCGTCTTTGCAAAAAAGCAGCTCCTGGCCTGGTGCAGGGAGAACAGCCATCCGCATTACCCCTTCACCTCTTTCGCCGACATCCATGACCATTTGCAGGGGCTGCTCAAGCGGTAAAGGGAACCGCTGCGGCGATTTCTTCCCCCAAAAAGCATTGACTTGGACGGGGTGATTTTGTAAGTTTCCCTGAGGAAAGGAGATTCAAGTGGAGATACAGTTTTTTGGTGGCGCGCGTTCAGTGACCGGAACCATGCATGTATTGATTGTACGGGGGAAAAAAATTTTACTGGACTGCGGACTTTATCAGGGGAAGCGCGACGAGGCCTTTGAGCGCAACCGCCAGCTCCCCTTCGATGCCGCGAGCATAGATGCCATGGTGCTCTCCCACGCCCATATCGACCACAGCGGCAATATCCCCCAACTGGTCAAGCTCGGGTTCACCGGGAATATTGTCTGCACCCATGCCACCCGCGATCTCTGCAGCATCATGCTGCAGGATTCGGGATACATCCAGGAGAAGGACGCCGAGTACGTCAACAAGCGGCGGGCTCGCAAGGGGCAGAAGCCGGTGGAGCCCCTTTACACGGCGCGTGACGCCGTCAAGGCGATGAACCAGTTCTTCAGCGTCGGGTACGAACGCAAGGTGCAAATCGCCGACGGGGTGTCGGTCACCTTTCATGACGCAGGGCATATCCTCGGCGCAGCCATCTCCGCCCTGGACATCAATGATGACGGCAAGTCCATTCGTCTGGTCTTCAGCGGCGATCTGGGGCGGCCGGGCCAGCCCATCCTGCGTGACCCAGCCATCCTCCGTGAAGCGGACATCCTCTTCACCGAGAGCACCTATGGCGGCCGTTTCCATGATGATTTTGCCACTCTGAACCAGAAGCTGGCGCAGGTGGTCAAC
>JAKPUX010000396.1 GCA_029554865.1 bacterium
GTTCCATCCGGCCCTCTCCTCCGCACCAGCCGGGTCGAGGGCAGCAAAATCATCCTCTCGTTTGACCATACCGGCAGCGGCCTGGCCGTCCGGGACGGAGGTGAGCTGCGCCATTTCGCCATCGCCGGAGCCGACGGCCGCTTTGTCTGGGCTCAAGCCCGCATCACCGGCGACAGGGTCGAGGTCTGGAGCGAAGCGATATCCCGTCCGGCAGTGGTGCGCTACGGCTGGGCGGACAATCCCGCCGGCGCCAATCTCATCAACCGGGAGGGGCTGCCGGCTTCGCCCTTCAGCACAGAAAAGTGAGCCTTAGTTTCAGTCTTGGCAAAAAAAAAAGCGCCGTTCCCTTCGGACCGGCGCTTTTTTTAAAGCGGCATCAGATATAGTCGTTGAGGAGATTCTCGAGCATCTCGAGGCGGCCGCTCCTCATCACCGGCATCCCCTTTTCGAGGATATACTTCTCCAGCTCGGCAAAACCGACCTGTCCGGCCATGATTTTTGCGCCGATCCCCGACTTGTAGCTCACATAGCGTTCATCGATGAAGGAGCTCAGGGCCTTATCCTCGATAATCCTGTGCGCGACGAGCAAGCCGCGGGCGAAGGCATCCATGCCGCCGATATGGGCATGGAAAAGGTCGACCGGATCGATCGAGCTGCGGCGTACATGGGCATCGAAATTTAGACCGCCGCTGCCGAGGCCGTTCTGCTTGAGGATGACCAGCATCGCCAGGGTGGTGCTGTAGATATCGGTCGGAAACTGATCGGTGTCCCAGCCGAGGAGGAGGTCGCCGCGATTGGCATCGACGCTGCCCAGTTTGCCCGCGGCGGAGGCGACTGTGAGCTCGTGCTCGAAGGTGTGTTTGGCGAGGGTGGCGTGATTGGCCTCGACATTGATCTTGAAATGGTCGATGAGATCAAACTGGCGCAGGAAGGCCAGGGCAGTGGCAGTATCCGTGTCATACTGGTGTTTGGTCGGCTCGCAGGGTTTGGGCTCGATGAGGAACTGGCCCTTGAAGCCGATGGATTTGGCGTAATCGACCGCCATATGGAAAAAGCGGGCCAGCTGCTCCTGCTCGTGCTTCAGATCGGTATTGAGCAGGGACTCGTAACCCTCGCGCCCGCCCCAGAAGACATAATTTTCGCCGCCGAGGGCGAGGGTGGCATCCATGGCATTTTTCACCTGGGCGGCGGCCAGGGCGAAGACATGGGCATCCGGATTGGTGGAGGCGCCGGCGGTGAAGATGCGATGGCCGAAGAGGTTGGCGGTGCCCCAGAGGAGCTTCACGCCGGTCTGCTTTTGCAGGCCCTTGGCGTAATCGACCATGATTTCGAGGTTTTTACATGATCCGGCAAAGGATTCGCCCGCCGGGGCGATGTCGCGGTCATGAAAGCAGTAATAATCAACGCCCAGTTTGGTGAAGAATTCAAAGGCGGCGTCCATGGTCGCCTTGGCGCGGTCGATGGGATCGCTGGGGGCATGCCAGGCGCGGTCATAGCTCGCTCCGCCGAACATGTCGGTGCCATCCGCCATCATGGTATGCCAATAGGCCACCGCAAAACGCAGATGTTCGGCCATGGTCTTGCCGCCGACCTTCTGATCCTTGTTGTAGTACCTGAATGCGAGGGGATTTTTCGAACCCTTGCCCTCGAAGGGGATGGGGCCTTTGATCTCGGGGAAATAGCTCTTCGGCATGGTACTCTTCCTTATTGAATTAGTTAATCGATAATTGCCAGTTGTCGGTGCGAAAAGAGGAAGCCGGCAGCCCCTCGAGATTGAAGAGGGTTGCCCGGGCGAGATTGCTCCAGGCGTAGCGTACAGCGACGGGTTTGGGCACCGCGGTGCTCGAGACCACCACCCTTCTGCCCTCAATCACTGCTGCGGCGGGGACGAACTTTTTGTCGGCTCCAGCGATTTCAAAACCGGTGAGCCCCTCCGCGGCCGCCTTCAATCCGCTGCCGCTGTGATCAAAGGTGAGTTCGATGCGCTCGCCCTTGATTTTCATTTTTCTATAGATGGGCCCGGAATGGACCTGCTTGTGTCCGTAATCCCGGTCCAGGGCCCAGAGCGCCAGCCGTCTGCCCACCTCCTGCTTGTTGGGTGGATGGATGCTTGGAGCGGCGATATCCATCGTCACCGCCATGCCTGTTTTGGGATGGCTGAGGGTGAGCATCTGCGCCTCGCGCAGCTCCTCGGAAGGGGTGGCTGCGCCGTAATCATAGGGCGCGATCTGTACGTAATAAAAGGGGAAGGGGGTTCCGCCCCAGGCCCGGCGCCAGTTATCGATCATGAGCGGAAAGAGGGTCCTGTACTCCAGCGGCCGGCCGGAATTCGATTCGCCCTGATACCAGATGGCCCCGCGCAGGGTATAGGGCACCAGGGGGGCGATCATGGCATTGTAAAGAAACGAGGGGGTGTTGGCGGAGATCTCCACCTCTACCTTCGGGCGGTCGAAGAAATCGGCTGCTGCGACGTCGAACTGGTAAAAGCGGGCGTTCTGGTATTCCGCTACGGGCAGGTAGCGCCACTCGCCGGCCAGGGAAATCGCCCGATCGGGTTTGCTGCGGGGATAGAGGCGGAGCTGTTCCTTGCGGCCATAGATGCCGCCTCCCCCCTGGGTATCGAGAACGCGCACCGCCACCAGGTTGGCGCCGCTCCTGACCAGCTCTGCCGGCACCGTATAGAGGCGTTCGGTCTGCCAGAGACCGTCCTGTTCCATACCCCCAACGCGCTCGCCATTGAAATAGGTGACATCCATGTCATCGATGGGGCCGAGTTCGAGCAGGAGTTCTTCCCCCGCCCACTCCGCCGGGATTTCAACCAGCTTGCGGAACCAGACCGCGCCGTCAAACTGGCCGACCTCGGTGGCCTCCCACGAGCCCGGCAGCTGCATGCGGCCCCAGCGCGAGTCGTCATAGCTGTAGGCAGGACACATGCTGTCACCGAAATCCAGATTGACCCAGCGGTCGCTGCCGCTCTTGAGGACGGGAAAGACGGCATGGTTCTGCAGCCAGCGTTTGCGGGCTTCAAGCTGCGTGCTGCTGGTCTTGACCTTTTCGAGTACACTGGCATACCGGGGCAGGGTCTTGAGGTATTCAGCGCTGGTCCAGGCTTCGGCCGGGGTGCCGCCCCAGCTGGTATGGATGAGGCCGATGGGGATATTGAGCTCGTTGAGCAGGGTGCGGCCGAAAAAGAAGGCCGTAGCACTGAAAGCGGCCGCAGTCTGCGGAGTGCAGGGCTGCCAGCGGCCGATACAGTCATCAACAGGGGCGGCGGCAATGGCCCTCTCGACCGTGAACAGGCGCATCTGCGGGAAATCGGCGGCGGCAATTTCAGCCGCGGAGTTGGCGATCGGGTCGCCCGGCGGCCAGCCGGCAAGCGGCATCTCCATGTTGGACTGGCCGGAGCAAATCCAGACCTCGCCGGTGAGGACATCCATGAAACTTTTGGTGCCGGAGGGGCTGGTCACGGTGACCGTCCAGGGTCCTCCCGCCGCCGGAGTCTTGAGGAAG
>JAKPUX010000397.1 GCA_029554865.1 bacterium
AATACCCTCAAACCTTTTACATGCGGTAAACGTTTAAGGGGGGGGGGCTGGGGGATGAATCATCCCCCAGTAAGCAGGCGCGCGGAAGCGGCCTGCGTCGAAATCGTCGGAAGGGTAGGGGAGGGGGTGCGGGCTGCGGGTGGGCACGTTCATCGCTTACCCTCCACCCCCTTCAAAAGCGGTTTGGTGTTGCTATCGCATTACGGGGGTGTAAGACAGCGAACATGCCAACGCCAATGTTCAACGTCCGATTGTCCGAGAAAACGCAGGCCGATTTGCGGGAGATGGCCAAGGTTTACGGTGCGCCCAATGCGAGCGTATTTGCACGGGAGGTGCTCGAAGTGATGGTCTCCGGTGATCTCGAAAAGGTGAAAGCGTTCAACGCTCGTTTGATTGCCCGGTCAGGTGAGCAAATGACGTTGGCCTTGAATGCCGCTTTAGATGCCGCTTCAGGCTCCAAGAAACCGGCCAAGAAGGGCCGCAAGCGCAAAGAGCGAGGGAAGGGCCGCACATGAAGCCGGACCCCGTAAAAGGGCAAGAAAAGGCCCCGGCCTGCGCTGCAACGCTGACCGGGGCGGCCTTTGGTGGTGATTCCGTAGGCGGGAGGGCTAACACCTCCCAGAAAACACCTGTGCGCGTCCTCTTCAATCGCAAAGGGCGGCGGGTGCAGGCTGGGAGGGCGTGGGCATGCTAGACCCATTACCGGGCTCACTGGCTGATTTAAGGGTTCAGGATAGGGCGGCGGGCACGCCCGCGACGCCTGCCGGATGCGGGCCGGAGGCCCGCGCCGGCTGGCCGGCGGGCGGCTCGTCCGCCCTTCCTTGTCGATATAGTAACAATTCCCCCCAACAGGGCGCAGAAGGGGGGCAAATCCCCGCTTATCGGCTGCGCAAAACGGCGGTCATAATCAAGGGAAGGGTGGGGGAGGGGCGCACGTTGACCGCGACATGTACGGAGGCCGGCGAAGGGTTCGACCGGGACGGGCGGGCGTGGCGCAAGGGCGAGGACGGCGAGACGTGGGAGAAGGTGCTGGGCGGGCTGTCCAGCGCAGAGGCCAAGCGAGCCTTTGCGCTGCGCCAAAACGTCGAGGGGTTCACCGATCATTATCGGCATGAACAATGTGGTTTCCTTACGCTCACTGCGGCAGAGGCGGACATGAGCCCGAAGGAATTCGGGGCAATATGGGACGACATGCGCAAAGCCGGACGCGGGAAAAGTTGGCTGAAATGGCTTCGCTCCTACGTGCGGGTGTTGGAGGCACAGAAACGCGGTTCGCCCCATTATCACCTCGTCGTGGCTACTCCTTACGACCTCAAGCCGGCGGCGTTCGATTGGGAGGCCCTGCGGGGCTCCTATGAAGCGCGGAAAGCGGGCGATCTGGTCAAAGCTCGTGAGCTAACGCACCGTTATGCACAGAGCGCGACGCCAGAGCTGCGGGAGATATGGGCAGAGCTGCGGGATGTGTGCCGGTCCTATGGTCTCGGACGGTCGGAAATGTTGCCATTTCGCAAGGAGGCGGGAGCCGTGGCACACTACGTTGGGAAGTACCTTGAAGGGGGTTTGAGCTACCGGCGGGACGCATGGAAAGGGGCGCGGCGGGTCGAGTATGATCGCAAGGAGTCCCGTGCGTGGAAACGGTGCGGGTCGGCCTTTGGGTGGGTCTCTCCAGGTGCGACAGCCTGGCGCCGGCGTGTGGGTGAGCTAGCGCGAGCGGTGGGTGCTGATGATCCGGAGGCATTGCGGCGCAAGCTGGGCGCACGTTGGGCCTATTACGTCCGGCCTTCTATTTTGACCTCACACGAGGACGAATGGCGGCGGCTGCTCCAGTACTGCGCGAGCCAATACAGCGCCGGAACAGTGGAGAGGAAGCCGGCAATCAATGTCGGTGGGCAGGTGGTGGCATGGTATCCGGCAAGCTCCGAGGGCATCGACTGCGGGGAGGTCTGCACAGTCTCCAGCCCGGAGGGTCTAGGAATACCCTCAAACCTTTTACATGCGGTAAACGTTTAAGGGGGGGGGGCTGGGGGATGAATCATCCCCCAGTAAGCAGGCGCGCGGAAGCGGCCTGCGTCGAAATCGTCGGAAGGGTAGGGGAGGGGGTGCGGGCTGCGGGT
>JAKPUX010000310.1 GCA_029554865.1 bacterium
TGAGGAGGTTGAGCTCCTGGATGGCATCGTTGTTGATCTGGGTGATCATGCGGCCGAGGAGGGGGTCCTGGACGTACATGCCGTCGATCATAAAACCGACCTCGTTGGAGCGGCCGCCGCGCAGGTGGAGGGCTCCGCCCATGTCGGTGACGCCGGCCTGGAGGGCGAGCACATCGGTGAACTCGGAGACCGGCAGGCTTTCGATCTCCTCGCGGCGCATCGTCGCCCCGGAACTGGTGACATCCTTCTGGATCATCGGCTTGTCGGCGATGATGACCACCTCTTTCATCTGCACCGCGGAGGGCACGAGTTTGGCCGATACCGTGGTGGTGAGGTCGATCATGATGCGCACGTTGGTGACGATCTGAGTCTCGTAGCCGACAAAGCTCACCTTGACCGAGATAGTGCCCGGCGGGACGTTGAGGATGATGTAGCGGCCATCCATGTCGGAGACGGCCCCGATGGTGCTGCCGACTATCTGGATGTTGGCGCCGGGGAGGGGTTCTCCGGTCTGGGCGTCCGTGATGATCCCCGCCACCTTGCCGGTGACACCGGCCAAGAGCAGGGCGGGGGCCAGCAGCAGTAGACAAAGCCAATTTTTATTCATCGCTAAAACCTCTTCTGTTCGGCTGCGCGGAAGCATGCAGGCGGGGGACCAGAGCCCCCCGCCTGACTTTTACATCAAAAAAAAGTGCAGAATGCCGAAGATGTGAAGCTGAGCCTCTTAACGCATCAGGGTCATTTTTTTACTCCAGACCTGCTTGCCGGCCTCGAGGCGATAGATATAGATGCCCGCTGCGGCGTCGCGGCCAGAGGCATCGCGGCCATTCCAGGAGGCCTGATGGGCGCCGGCCGGGTAGAGGCCGGAGGCGATGGTGTTGACCAATTGCCCCTTGAGATTGTAGACCGAGAGACGCACCTCGGCGCGCTCGAGCAGCTCGAAGCGGATCGCGGTGTCCGGATTGAAGGGGTTGGGCCAGTTCTGGCTCAGGGTAAAATCCGCAGGGAGCTGTCCGCCGGGCCGGGCTTTAACGGAGGTGAAGAGAGCAGCGTATTGGGCGCGCAAGGCGTTGGCCGCCGCGATCAGTTCATCAAGAGAGCCGGCATAGACGACGCCGTAGACCAGTTTGGCCGAAGCCTGCGGGGCGAGGGTGAAGGCCCCGGCGTTGAGGCTGAAGATGGAACCGTCGCCGCTGGCAACCAGGTCGGCGTCAAAACCGGCATCAGCAGTCATGTGGTAGCGGGTGGAATCGGTAGCCGCATCGCTGGCGGGATCATCGGGCGAATAGTCGTTCCAGTCCAGGACCTTGTACGAGAAGGGCTCGTGAGAGAGAAGGAGGACGCCGGAGAAATCCGACTCGCCTTCGCGATAGCAGTAGGCCATCCGGGTGTCGGCGTGGTACTTGACGGTCTCTCCGCCATAATTGTCGCCCACGCTTGGTACCGTGACCGAGCCGATATTGAAGGTGAGCACCTCGGTCATATCATTGGTGACGGTGTATTCGCCGATGACAAAGGGCTGGTCGTTCCACATATAGGTGTGGAGATCGAAGCTCATGTCGGGCGGCAGGGGCGTGGAGGCCGGATCCTCTTCATCATAGTAGCGGCTGTCGAAATGGACAAAGCCCTCGATATCGGCTTTGGTCGGGTGAGCGAGCATCACCGTGCCATCGAGGGGATTGTGATTTTCGTTATAATCGCAGACAGCGGACTCGTTGAGGGCCGCGATGATGTTGACGCGGGCCAGCTGCCACAGCCCCGAGGTGTTGGGGGTGAGCAGGCGGATGCTGCCGGCGCCGCTGACGCGGACGCCGATCTTGCCGGATTCGAAATTCGTAGTTTTGGGATTCTCGGCGATCTTGAGCGAGTAGGCGGCCTGGGCGGCCTCAGCGGCTGCGGCCATCTCATTGAAACTGGCGCCGAAGACGATACCATAAACAACGACCACCGAATCATGGGGCGCCAGTGTGACGGGGCCGGCGTTAAGGCTGTAGATCGAACCGTCGCCCCCGGCCACCACCTCGGGGCCGAAGGCCGGATCGGCGGTCTGATGGTAGCGGGTCGAGTCGGTCGCCGCATCGCTGTTGGGATCGGCCGGCGAGTAGACGTTCCAGTCCAGAGCCTTGTAGGAGTAGGGGGTTTGCGAGAGCAGCACGAGGCCGGCATAGGCGGCTTCATCGCCGCGGAAGCAATAAGCCAGCCCGGTGGCCGGATCGTAGCGGTCGGTCTCGCCCCCGTAGCTGCCATTGATGCGCGGCACTGCCACGGCGCCCAGATAGAGCGTCGCCATCTCCGAAGAGTCGTTGATGACTGTATACTTGGCGACGGCAAAAGGCTGGTCCTGCCACATGTAGGTGTGGAGACGGAGGAGCAGGTTCGGGGGCAGATTGGCATAGCGGCTGGTAAAGTGGACCAGCCCCTCGACATCGGCCTTGAGCGGGGGGACGACCGCCACGGCGGCTACATCCCCGGCATCATGATCCTCATTGTAATCGCAGACCGCCTGCTCCGAGAGGGCCGCGATAAAGTTGATGCGGTCGATCTGGCGCGTGCCGGAGGTGCTGGGCACAACGAGCCGGACGCTGCCGGCGTCGCTGATGCGGATGCCGACCTTGCCGCTCTCGAGATTGACCGTGGCCTGGGCGGCCGTGACCGTCAGACCCGCCAGCAAAAGAGCGCACAACAGCAGAGTGAGTAGACGTGATGACATGGAGACCTCCTCCAGTTAGGGTGTGTTACAAGACTCCTGCCTTCAGCCGCACGGGCCGGGCGGAAAGGGTTGTTGATGGTTCGGCTTACTGAAACTGAAAAACCACCGGCGGTACCAGCAGCAGCAGCGCCAGAATGAAAAAGAAGATCTGGATCGGCAGCATCCATCGCGCCCATTTCTCCCAGGGGATGCCGGCCAGACCGAGCACCCCCATGGTCACGCCGGAAGTGGGCAGGATGGGATTGATCCATCCCTCGCCGAAGACGAAGGCGAGGACCGCAGTCTGGCGGGAGATACCGATGACGTCGGCCAGGGGCGACATGATCGGCATGGTCAGGGCCGCCTGCCCTGAACCGCTGTGGACGAAAAAGTTGATGATGCCCTGGGTGACAAACATGGCCTGGGCCGCGACCACGCGCGGCAGATGGGAGATGACGCCGCCCAGTGAATAGAGCATGACGTCCAGGATCCTCCCCTCCTCAGCCACCACCAGGATGGCGCGGGCGCAGGCGATGATCAGGGCCACCCCCATCATATCCTTTGCTCCCGCCTTGAAACTATCGGTGATCCCCTCGACTGAAAGCCGGCCGACCACGCCGGCGGCCAGACCGAGGCCGAGAAAGAGGGCGCTCATTTCGACGATCCCCCATTCGTACTGGATCACCCCGAACACCAGCCCCACCAGGGCGAGCAGGAAGGCCAGCAGCACCCAAACATGCCGGCGCTCCATGCGCACGGGCCCGGCGCTGTGCTCCAGCTGCAAACCCCGCTTGCGGTCGATCTCGTAGACCGGGCTGAGCTCGGGATGTGCTTTAATCCGCCTGGCATAGCGCATGACGAAGAGGATCATGAAGAAGGTGCTGAGAAACCAGATGAAGAGACGATACTCCCAGCCGGAGATGGGCTGGAGCTGGGCGATCTCCTGGGCGATGCCCAGGGTGAAGGGATTGATGACCGCCCCGGCAAAGCCGGCAGCTGCGCCGAGAAAGGGGATCGCCGTCCCGACCAGGGAGTCATAGCC
>JAKPUX010000040.1 GCA_029554865.1 bacterium
CTGCGCGATCTGCTTCTGCAAACCACCGATATCGACACGGTCTTTCTGACCCGCGAGGATGATAACACCAATGTCGGCCTCTCTGCCCGTTCAGCCTATGCCAATTCCATCGGCGCGGCCTGGTTTCACTCCATTCACAGCGATGCCACCGGCTCCGGCGGGGCCTCGGAGGTCAACTCGGCACTGCTCCTCTGGGGTCAGCTCGCTGACTATAACGAACGCCCCCCCGCCGGCGGCAAGGGCATGTCGGATATCATGATCGATCAGCTCAGCCGCGGCATGCGTATTAAAAGCTCAGGCTCGCGCGGAGACTGCTACTTTTATAACACCGGCTGGTGCCCCTATCTCTCGGTCACACGCTATACGCTCATGCCCGCCGAACTCAGCGAGGCCGGCTACCATACCAATATGGCCCAGAACATGCGCCAGATGAGCGCCGCCTTTAACAAGCTCGAGGCCTATACCTTCTACTGGTCGATCCTCAAATACCACGGCCTTCCCCTGCCGGTCAATCCTGTCCTCACCGGCATCGTCTACGATCTGGAGCGCAATGTGCCCATCAATGCTGCTACGGTGACGGCTGGAGAGAAGAGCTACACCACTGACAGCTTTGAGACCACCTTCCACAAATACACCACGGATCCCGAAGCCCTGCGCAACGGGGTCTACCTTCTCGACGGCCTGCCCTCCGGCACCCTCGAGATCATGGTCAGCGCGCCCGACTATTATTCGGATACCCTGCAGGTGGCACCATCCGATACCTTTTTCACCTTCCTCGATCCCAAACTGATCTGGAAAAGGCCGCCGGCGGTGAAAAGCTCTTCTCCCGCGCAGGGCTATGAACGCCAGCCGGCCTGGGGAAATATCAGCATCACCTTCAACCGGCCGCTGGACCGGGCCAGCTTCGAATCGGCGTTTAAAATCGAACCGGCTGTGAGCGGCCAGTTCGTCTGGGGCAATAACGATCAACAGATGATCTTCAAACCCGACACCCTCGATTTCGAGACCGATTATCAGGTCACAATCGCCGCCACTGGCGTGGATCGCTACGGCCATCCCCTGGACGGCAACGGCGACAGGG
>JAKPUX010000336.1 GCA_029554865.1 bacterium
GCCAGGGCGGCCCACGAGGTCTGGCCGGTGCCAAAACCGATTTGCAGTACCTTGTGAGGATCCGAATGAAGCATCATGGGCAGATGGCCCTGGAGCAGCTGCAAAGTGCGCAGCATGCGGCTGCTGCCCGCCACATTCAGACCGTCCACGTCAATGCGCCTCTCTCCTGTTTCGCCGCTGGCATGCCGGTGCACTGTCACGGTGCCCTCGATGCCTTCACGCATCGCCACAAGGGGATACTCCGTCTCGGAGATGGAATAGAGCCGCGTCAGCAAAGCCGGCGGCGTCAGACGGGTGATCGCTGCGGCCAGAATCAGGGCAAGTATCGCGAGAATAAGGGACTGCCGCAGCAGCCGGCCGCTCAGCAGCCAGGCGCCGAGCAGGATATTGAGCACGATCATCACCAGCATTGCGGCGGCGGCCCCCAGCCAGCCGATGAGCAGCAGCCCGGTTGCGAGCGAACCCAGAACGCCGCCGAGGGTGTTATAGAAGTAGAGTTCACCCACTTTGGTTCCGGTCTGTTCCGGGCCGTCCGAGAGCGCTCTGAATCCGGCAGGAAAGGTGGCGCCGAGGAACAAGCCCGCCAGGCTGGTGACGAGAAAGGCTTGCAGAAAACGGATGCCGTTCCATTCCCACCAGGAGGTCATGGCCGTGGGCATGAAGAAATGGTGCTGCAGCTGCGGAATGTACTGAAGAAGCAGGAAAGCCAGTGCCGCGCATAAGCCCGCCCCGATCTCAAGCAGTCCCAGCAAGCGCCGGGGGTTGGCGGTTCGCTCCGCCCAGCGGCCGCCGGCGAAGCCGCCCAGGGCGATACTGGCCAAAAAGGCGGCCAGCATGATGGAAAAGGAGTAGGTGGCGTTGGTGAGGATAAAAACCAGGAGGCGGCTCCAAAGCACTTCGTAAGACATGGCGATAAAGCCGGAGAGAGCCATGGCGGTCAGGATCACCCTCTCAGCCGCACTCAGGGAAATCCGCGAGCGGCCGGGTGCGTTGATGGCTGACTCCCCCGAGCTGCGGGCGAACAGCCATGCCGAGCCCGCAATGAAAATATCGATGCCGATTGCCGCCGCATAGGCGGCGGTAAATCCAAACGAGCGCAGGAAGAAAAATGCCGTGGCCAGGCAGCCGGCCATCCCGCCCAGGGTATTGATGCCGTAGAGCCGTCCCAGCTGCCCGGCACCACCTTGCCGGCTCTGGATGAAAGCCCTGCTCATCACCGGCAGGGTGCCGCCCATGAAAAAGGTGGCCGGCAGCATCACCATGAAAGCAATGACAAATCTGATCAGATAGTAGAGCAAGGGATGCGGCACCAGCCACGGATGGGCCCAGGTAAAAAGGGCCTCGATCGGCCCGCGCAGCAGCAAAATGACGAGTCCGCTGAGCAGAATGGCCATCTCCATCCCGGCAAAGAGGCGGAGGGGGCGAGGATTCAAATCCGCGCGACGGCCGAAGTAGCGGCCGCCCAGGGCGAGACCGGTAAAAAAAGCAGCCAGAACACAGCTGATGGCGAGGGTGGTATTGCCCAGCAGCAGTCCGAACAGACGGGTCCACAAAACCTCGTAGACGAGGCTGGCAAATCCGGAGAGAAAAAAGAGAATCAACAAAAAGGCATTCATTCTGGCTCTGTGGTTGGGAGATGGAAATACACCGATTGGATTACGATCATCGGAGTTCATCGAACGAGAGTCAGGCTGCGGCAGAGCAAGCTCCGCCCGCTTTTGATCTGGAGGAGATAGGTGCCTGCGGGGAGTGCTCCTCCCCGACCATCCTGCAGCGGCAGACGCCAGGGGGAGCCCTCGATCTCACGGCTGATGACCGCCTGGCCGCGAAGATTGAAAAGCGTCAAGGTGGCCGGTCCAGCCGGAACGGCGGCCGTGTTGATAGTAATCCAGGGCTGCCGCGATAGGGAGACCGGATTGGGGTAAATGTGCAGGCTTTGCGGCTGCAGCGCAGCAGAGTCCCGCCGCTTCACCGCCGTGCCGAGGGGGATGAGATCCTGCCGGCGGCCGCTGATGCGCACATCA
>JAKPUX010000357.1 GCA_029554865.1 bacterium
GCTGTCCGTGAAGAGCCAGGGGTAGCCCCAGCTGTCGTCGATATTGTCGCCGGTCTGCCCCCCCGGCGCGGCGTGCAAATCGAGGATGACGTAGAGCCCCTCGGCCTCGCACCAGCCGATGACGTCATCGAGGCGGCGGAACCCCTCCTCCAGCATGATCTCCGGGTGATCCTCGACGAGAAATAATTTGAAATTGAACGGAACGCGCAGATGGTTTAAGCCGAGGCTCTTGAGATAGTGGATGTCTTCCCGGGTGACATAGTGGTCGCGGAAGCTGCGCCAGAAGGTGTTGACCTCGTCCGCCCCGGCCAGTTCCTTGAGGGCCTGGTCGATGAGGCGGAAGGAGTTGACCCGTTTGAAATGAAACATGTAGCCCTCGGGATTGAGCCAGTTGCCGAGGTTGGTGCCGCGGAGCAGGAGCTCATGCCCGTCGGCCTCGCGGATGACCTGGCCATCGACCCGGCAGAATCCGGCGGGCTGGGCGGCGAGTCCTGCCGTGACGAGGAGAAGAAACGCCAATACAATACTCTTCGTTTTCATGGGTATATTTTTCCGGTTAGGGTGCGCTGCGACGGGGGCCTCTTAAGATAATAATTCCACGCGCACAGCGCAACGATTTAATCGAGGAAATATTCAGATCCGCTCGACCCCAATAAAAAAGGCCCCCATAACCTTGCGGCTGTGAGGGCCTGAAATAGAGCGAAAAGGCTCGTCACTGCACCGGATGTCCGTCCACATCGATGACCCGGATCTCTCCCCAGCCCAGCTCCTTGAGCGTGGGCTCGACCTTGGCTCGGTCGCCGACCACGATCCAGACCAGCTGATCGGGATGGAGGGTTTTGGCCGCCGCGGACGAAATGTCGCCGAGCTTGAGGCCGCGGACCTTGTCCGGATAGCTCTTGAAATAGGTATCGGGCAGGCCGTAGGTGACGATGTCCGCCAGTGAGCCGCCGACCGCCCCGATGGTCTCCCACGTGCCGGGCAAGCCGAGAATCTCGTTCTTCTGGATCTTGTCGAGCTCCTCCTGGGTGGCCGGACGGGCGCCGAGGATCTCCTTGAGTTCCTTGTAGATCTCCTGTACCGTCTCTTTAGTCTTGTCGCCCTGGACCGGGGCATAGGCGATGAAGGGACGCTGGCCGCGGGCATCGATGAGCATGCTGCGCGCGCCGTAGGACCAGTGCTTCTCCTCGCGGATATTCATGTTGATGCGCGAGGTGAAGGTGCCGCCGAGGATGTTGTTCATCATGTTCATGGCGATGTCGTCGGGATCGGATTTGGGCGGAGCCACGTGACCGGCCATGACCATGGACTGCGGGGCCTGGGGCTTGTCGATCAGATAGAGGACCGATTTGGCCTTGTGCGCCACGGTGGCGACATTCTTTTTGGGGACGGCGCCCTTTTTCCAGGCCGCAAAAACCTTTTCCAGTTTCGGGGTGATCTCAGCCAGCCGGGTGTCGCCGACGATCACCAGGGTGGCGTTGCCGGGCTTGAACCAGGTCTGGTGAAATTTGGCCAGATCCTGGACGGTCATTTTGCCGACCGACTCCTCAGTCCCGGTCCCGGTGAGCGGAATTGCGTAGGCATGCCCCTCACCATAAAGCAAACCGGGCAGGAGGCGGACCGCCATGGTCACCGGCGAGGCCTTTTCCTGCTGAATCCGGGCCAGCATCTGCCTTTTCAGCCGGGTCATCTCTTTCTCGGGAAAAGAGGGATTGAGCACGACATCGGCATAGATCTCGAGGGCGGCATCAAGGTTCGACTTGAGGGTGGAAAGGCTCACCATCGAGGCGTCGAGGCCGGACCCCGTCCCCAGGCGCGCCCCGAGCAGGGCGAGCTGCTCGCTGATCTCCAGGGCATTGCGGCTTTTGGTGCCCTCATCCATCATGTCCATGGCCAGGCCGGCGGTGCCGAGCAGAGCACCCTGGTCGGCAGCATAGCCGGCATCCACAAGCAGGTTCATGTTGACCAGGGGGACGTTGTGGCGCTCGGCGAGCACGACCTTGAGGCCGTTGGAGAGGGTCGCCCGCTGGATGGCCGGGAAGGCGACGACGGGCGGAGCGCCCGGCTCCGGCACCTTGCTGCGGTCGACCGTGCTCTCGCCGGCTGCATACGATGGATATGGATGAACCTCGAGGATGTAGACCCCGTCGGAAAGCCACTCTTTGGCGGTGTCGCGCAGATCGGCGGCCGTGGCCCCGTTGACATGTTGGAGGGTGGTCTTGTAATAGTCCGGAGTGCCGCCGAAGACCTCGTTGCGGATGAGAATATCGGACTTGCCGCCAAAGCCGCCAATGCGCTCGCTGCCGCGGACGAAATTGGCGAGATACTGGGCCTTGACCCGCTGCAGCTCGGTCTCGGTGGGTCCCTCGGCGATGAATTTTGCCAGCTCCTCATCGAGGGCCTTCTCGACCTTTTTCAGATCCTCGCCCGGCTTGGCCGTGGCATAGACCGTGAAGAGCCCCGCGATCTCACGGGTGTCGACATAGGCCGAAACGTCAGTGGCAATCTGATCCTCATAGACCAGGCGTTTGTAGAATCGCGAGGTCTTGCCGGAGGCAAGGATGTCGCTGATCAGATCCAGGTTATCGGCACATTTCGTGCCCCATGCCGGCATGTTCCAGATCTTGTAGATGCGCGCCTGCGGCACGCGGTCCTGGGCGACCTGACGGGCTGAGCCGGCGCGCTTGGCCGTGAAGGCCTCGTATTTGGTAATCGGCGGCCCGGCGGGGATGTCGCCGAAATAGCTCTTCACCTTTTCGAGAGCGGCCTGGGTGTTGACGTCGCCGGCGATGGCGATGACGGCGTTGTTCGGACCGTAGTAGGATTTAAACCACTCATGGACATCCTCGAGCTTGGCCGCATCCAGATCTTCCATGGAGCCGATCACGGTCCAGGAGTAGGGATGGCCGGCCGGGAAGCAGTTCTTTGCGACCAGCTCATCGACCAGGCTGTAGGGCTCATTCTCGTACTGGCGCTTCTCGTTCTGGACTACACCGCGCTGCTCGTCGAGCTTGCCCTGGTCAATGGCGCCGAGGAGATGGCCCATGCGGTCGGACTCCATCCACAGGGCGACATCGAAGGCCGAGACCGGCACGTTCTCAAAGTAATTGGTGCGGTCCTCGTTGGTGGTGCCGTTCAGATCGGTGGCGCCGATCTTCTCCATCGGCTTGAAATAATCGTCGTTGTGGTGTTCGCTGCCGTTGAACATCAGGTGTTCGAAGAGATGGGCGAAACCGGTCTTGCCGGGCCTTTCATTCTTCGAGCCGACATGATACCAGACATTAAAGGCGACGATCGGGGCTTTATGGTCCTCGTGGATGATGACGGTGAGGCCGTTATCGAGGACGAATTTCTGATAGGGGATTTCGATCTCCTGGGCCTGGAGCAGGGCGACCATGCCGGCGGCGAGGAGCAGGATGGCCAGCAGCAGGGGCAGAACAGCAGAGGAAGAAATGAATTTTGGGTGCATGGGACCTCCTTGAATTGATTGGTTGCGGCGGATAACAAGAGCATCAACTATACTACGCAAAAGAGGAGGTTTTGTTTTGCTTTTTTTTCGGGCGGATCTCTCCGGCGGCGTCATCTTCGCCGGGCGCCGGCCACGGTACAGAGCGGAAAAATGCGGACAACCCTTGCTTTTTTCATCACTTTCTCCTAACTTGTTCTGCAAAACACCGCGCGCCGCACGGCTGCTGCAGTCTGTTTTCATCGCCGGCGGCCCGGCCTGCAATCCTCTGAGAAAGGAACCCATCATGAAAAAGTGCGCTCTGCTTGTCCTCCTCCTGGCCGGCCTCGCCCTGGTCAGCTGCGCCGAACTGGCGACCATACTCCCTGAACTGGCCAGCGCCGCCGGCGGCGGATTGACCACTGAAGAGATCATTGCCGGCCTTAAGGAGGCCCTCGTCGTCGGCGCGACCAACTCCTCCTCCACGGCTGCCAAAAACGACGGCTTTAACCTCAACAGCGCCATCCGGATCCCCTTCCCCCAGGAGGCCATCCAGGTGAAGAAAACCCTCGAGGATGCCGGCCTCAATAATCTGGTCAGCCAGTTCGAGACCTCTCTCAACCGCTCTGCCGAGGAAGCTTCAAAGAAGGCGCTGCCGATCTTTAAAAACGCCATCACCTCCATGACCATCGACGAGGCTGTGAAGATTCTCCGGGGCTCCGATTACGCCGCCACGGAGTATCTCAAGACCAAGACCACTGCCGCTCTCACGGCCGAGTTCACCCCTGTCGTGGGCAACGCCCTCAAGACCGTCAATGTGACCCGGTACTGGACTCCCGTGGTGACGGCCTATAATATGGCCCGGGCGGTCAGCGGCGGCTCATCCTCCTCCAAGGCGATCGATCCGGACCTGGAGGCCTACGTCACCGGCAAGGCCCTGGAAGGGCTCTTTTATCTGATCGGAGAGGAAGAGAAAAAGATCCGCGAGGATCCGGCCGCGCGGGTGACCGAGCTTCTGCAAAAGGTCTTTGGATCAGCCCTCCGCGGCTAGATACGATGCTGCAGCGGTTATAAAAACGCCCCTGATTCTTTACGAATCAGGGGCGTTTTAATAAAACCCCGTTTACGCATTCCTCAGAGGATTGATCTCTGTATGCAGCGGAAATCCAAGCCCCAACCCACAACTCAACCGAGCTGCCCGGCATCGGGGAGTGCTCAGGTCAGGACTTTAACCGAATAGGGTCCAGCATTCCCTCCCGTTTTACTCCGCTTGGGTAAAATAATCAAGAAACCTGTTGAAGTGCCCACATTACATCGTTAAATTGGTTTTACGCACCATTGTAAATTGACCGGACAACGGAAAAAATGCCAGGGGGTACTTGTACCATAACCTGGGAGTCACATCATGAACAAAGTTTTCAGAATTATCGAAAGCCTGTTGATCGCTGCCCTGGTGTTAACCGCCTGGTTGTCTTTCGCCGATGCAAGGCCGGCTCCCGTAAACGGCACA
Organism: bacterium; assembly: GCA_029554865.1. Lineage (GTDB taxonomy): Bacteria > Zhuqueibacterota > Zhuqueibacteria > Residuimicrobiales > Residuimicrobiaceae > JAKPUX01. The sequence continues at coordinate 4,956 of JAKPUX010000357.1, forward strand.
CTACCGAAGGACACAGAAGGCCGAACAGAAGCCCCGCTGGTGCTGCAGACGCTCGACTATACCGAGAATCCGGTCGATATCCCCAATCCGGACCGGGGCCCCTATCGCGGCCGCTGGCAGAATATCCCCCCCGATTTGACCAATGAGACCAATTCGCCCTTCGGCATCACCCCCGAAGTCGATCACCGGGTGCCGGTGGATGCCAGCTCCGTGCTCTATCACGGCCGGCAGGTGCCGCCGGTGGAGGGGGATGATATTGAAGAGACGCAGTTTTATAACGGCGTCAATCAAAACACCAATCCCTACGTCGGCGGCACCGG
>JAKPUX010000370.1 GCA_029554865.1 bacterium
GAGGAAAAGGCGTCAATCCTGGATAGCAGCGTCGTTGTCATCCGGCCCAATCCTGTCAATCAACCTCGTTTTCAATTTCCCTGTAACTGTAAGATCGAGCGTTCGTACAATTTAAGGGCGTATATTATCCTGCTAATCTCATCGCACTGCAAACGGGCCTCAATCCTTTCACGCAGAACTCGCATACGGTGACGCTCTTGACCACGGCAGTATGCGGCCGGGCGGCCATGGAAGCCGGCGGGCTGTCAATCAGGTCGGAAGTGTTCTAATCCGTTATCCACATGGAGGGAGAACCATGAGATTCAATAATCGTCTTCAACAACTCTTCCGCAGCGAAGTCTGGTGGGTATGGTGCATTGCGGGGCTCAAGCTGATCTTGAATGTGGCCTTTCACGGCCGTTACGGCTACTTTCGCGATGAACTTTATTACATCGCCTGCAGCGACCATCTCGCCTGGGGGTATGTGGATCAGCCGCCCCTGTGCGCCCTGATTCTGGCCGCGACACGCTGGCTGTTCGGGGATTCCCTCTACGCCATCCGTTTTGTGCCCGCCCTGGCCGGCGCGGGTGTGGTGGTGCTGGCCGGTTCGATGGCGCGGCTGCTGGGCGGGAAAAAATTCGCACAGCTGCTAGCCGCTGCCGCGGCCGCCCTCTCACCGGTCATCCTCGGCAACGCCGCGCGCTATTATTCAATGAACGCCTTCGATCTTTTTTTCTGGGCGCTGCTCGCCTGGATCGTGACCAAAATCATCGTGCAGGAGCGTCCCGACTGGTGGATCTGGTTTGGGGTGGCCGCAGGACTGGGGCTGCTCAACAAGTATTCGGTGGGCTTTCTGGTCGCCGGCCTTGGCGCCGGACTGCTGCTCACCGCGCAGCGTCGGCATCTGCTCGACCGCCGCTTCTGGCTGGGTGCGTTGATCGCCTCGCTGCTCTTCCTGCCCCATATCCTCTGGCAGGTGAACAACGATTTCCCCTCGCTGGAGTTCATGCGCCGCGCTGCGGGTGAGAAAAATGTCGCCCTGGCGCCCCTCGAATTTCTCATCGGGCAGTTCATGCAGTCGGGATTCGCTCAATCCCTGCTCTGGCTGCTCGGCCTGGCCTTCTTCGGCTTTCATCCTTCAGCCAGAAAAGTGCGGCTGTTCGCGTGGGCTTTTGTGCTGATCCTCGCCGTGATGCTCCTCACCCACGCCAAGGTCTATTATCTCACTCCCGTTTACATGCCATACATCGCCGCCGGCGCCGTGCTGATAGAGCGGGTTCGCTGGCAAGGGGTGCGGCCGATTTTCACGATCGCACTGGTCCTGCTCAGTGCGCTGGTTATGCCCTTTGCTCTCCCGGTCCTGCCGGTGGATAAATTCGTCGCCTACCAGAATGCCCTGGGAATAACACCCAAAGCGGAGGAGCATTCACCGCTGGAGGAGCTGCCCCAGTATTATGCCGACATGTTCGGCTGGGAGGAGATGGTCGGGCAGGTCGCGGCGATTTACCGGCAGCTGACGCCGGAGGAGCAAACCGGGTGTGTGATCTATGTGCGCAATTATGGCCAGGCGGCAGCTATCGATTTCTTCGGCCGCCGTTATGGACTGCCGCCTGCGCTCTGTCCGCACAACAACTACTGGCTGTGGGGGCGGAGCCGCCTCAATCAGCCCATGACTGTGGCCATCATCATGGGCGCCCACCGCACGACAGAGGAAAATCTGGCCGATCTGCAGGGGCCAGGCCGCTTCACGCAGGTTGAGCTGGCGGCGACCACGCACCATTCTTATGCCATGCCCCATGAAAACGGCCGCCAGTTCTTCATCTGCCGCGGGCCGCAGTTCTCCCTTGCCCAGATCTGGCCGGGGGAAAAAGAGTTCATCTGATCACAGGCCCGGACCAGGCACGGAAAGCCAACTGGCTGTGCTGGTGGAATAGACTGATCGTGCCTCTCTGACAGACCGCAGGGCTTCATTGTCCACTGAACTCCGGGTTATTATCATTCCAGCGAGCATAATCCCAAAAACATCAGGGTCCTGAACCATCTGATGAATGGGATTTTAAGCTTCATCGTCTCTTTCCAAGTTCTGACATCAGGTCGAGTTGAATTTCCTGAATCTGAGCCAAGCGATCCCACTGATGCGAGAGAAGATAATCAATCTTGTCATGTAGATGACGGATTTCAAGTTCTGCCTTGAGGTTCACCTGATAGTCATGCTGCGAGCGCAGTCGATCCTTTGCCTCTTGGCGATTCTGACTCATCATAATGATCGGCGCTTGAATCGCAGCCAGACAAGAGAGGATAAGGTTTAGCAGAATGAAAGGATAGGGATCGGGGGGTCGTAAAACCAGTATTATCGAATTCATCCCAATCCATAGAGCAAGGAAAGCGCCGAAGCAAATAAGAAATGTCCAACTCCCACCAAATGTTGCGATTTTATCGGCTAACTTCTCGCCGAGGGACCACTTTTGCTCAAACTCCACATCGACATTCTTTGCGAGGAGTTCGTGTTCGCGAATGCTATGCAAAACCTCGCATTCCAGGCTGGAAAGCTCCCCCTTTTCAGACTCAAGCAGGGAGTGAACATATTTCGACCGGTACCTGGCCAAATCAGGTCGACATATGAAACTCTCTGCCGACCAATCAGGGTAATCAAGGACAATCTCATTTTCGATGACATCT
>JAKPUX010000373.1 GCA_029554865.1 bacterium
CGGCGAGGATGCCAATCTGCCGGCCGGGCCTTCGGTGCCGGTGGGCAGTACGGTGACCTGGAGCTACCAGGTCAGCAACCCCGGTGATGTCGCTCTCGCTGGGATCCGGTTGACCGACAGTGACGCCTCCATCACCCCGCTCTACCAGAGCGGCGACGACGGCAACAATCTGCTCGATCCGGGTGAAACCTGGCTCTATTCGGCTACGGCCACTGCTGTACCGGGCCAATATCAGAATGTCGGCACCGCCACCGGGCGCTACCAGGAACAGACCCTCACTGCCAGCGATCCCGCTCACTATTTCGGCGGCCAGGCGGCCATCGGGATTAAAAAAGCGACCAACGGCGAGGATGCCGATGAACAGCCCGGTCCCTACATCACTCCCGGCCAGTCGGTGACCTGGAGCTACCTCATCACCAACCTGGGCAATGTCGCCATCAGCAATCTTCTCGTCACCGACTCGGAGGATGGCGTGACCCCGGCCTACATCAGCGGGGATGACGGCGATGCTCTGCTCAACCCCGGCGAGAGCTGGCTCTACCAGGCCTCCGGAACGGCCCTGGCAGGTCAGTACGGCAATGTCGGTTCGGTCTACGGCACCGACATCTTCAGCCAGCCGGTCACGGCCAGTGACGCCTCGCACTATTTCGGTCCGAGTCCCTCGCTGCGCATCAAAAAAATGACCAACGGCGAGGATGCCGATCTGCCCATCGGCCCCGCCATCCCGGCGGGCCAGCCGGTGTTCTGGAGCTTTGTCGTCACCAATACCGGCAACATCCCCCTTGCCAATGTCACCCTCACTGATGACCAGGGGGTGACACCGCGGGCTGTGGATGCCGCTCCCGCCGATGGCTTTAACGACGGCGATCTGGATCACGATAACCTCCTCGATCCGGAGGAGGTCTGGTCCTACACCGCAGCGGGTGTGGCTGTGGCGGGACAGTACACCAACACCGGCACTGTCACCGCGGAATTCAACGGTCAGGTGGTGAGCAGCAGCGATCCCAGCCACTACTTCGGCGGCCAGGGCGCCATCGAGATCGAAAAGAGCACCAACGGCCTGGATGCTGACAGCGAACCTGGACCGGCTATTATCGCAGGTGCGCCGGTGGAGTGGCGCTATCGCGTCCGCAATATCGGCAATACCCCGGTGCGCGACCTGGCGGTCAGCGATGACCAGGGCGTCACCCCGGCAGCGGTCGATATCGCGCCCGCCGACGGATACAACGACGGCGACACCGACCTCGACGGCTGGCTTGACACCAGCGAGATCTGGGAGTTCATCGCCTCCGGCACCGCCCAGGCGGGACTGTACGCCAATGTCGGTTCGGTGACCGGCCTCGACGCCCTCACCGGCCTGCCCTTGAGCGACGAGGACCCCAGCCATTACTTCGGCGCTGTGCCGGGGATTGCTATTGAAAAACTGACCAACGGGGAGGATGCCGACAGCGAACCCGGACCGGCAATCATCCTTGGCGGAGCCGTGACCTGGCGTTATCTGGTGCGCAACACCGGCAATGTTCCGCTCGACAGCATCACTGTGGCGGACAGCGACACCAGTGTCCATCCACTGCTCATCTTCGGCGATCTGGATAGTGATCATAGACTCGATCTGGATGAAACCTGGATCTTCGAAGCGGCCGGAACGGCCAGGCCCGGGCAGTACGCCAATATCGCCACCGCGGTGGGCCGCTTCAACGGCGCTCTCTTCGATGCCAGCGATCCCAGCCATTACTTCTGCGAGGGCCGCATGGACTTTGGCGACGCTCCCGATCCTTCCTATCCGACCCTGCTGGCCCGCGACGGGGCGCGACATATCCTCAGCACTCTCTACCTCGGCGCGCTCATCGATACAGAAAATGACGGTATCGTTTCGGCCAACAACAGCGGCGACGACCTCTCCGGCTCTGACGACGAGGACGGCATCCTCTTCCCGAGCCTGCCCTTCATACAGAACAGCCAAAACGAGGTGATTGTGGTCAGCTCGGGTTCCGGCTATATCAATGCCTGGATCGATTTCAACCGCGATGGCGACTGGATGGATGCGGGAGAAAAGATCTTCTCGGAACAGCCTGTCACAGCCGGCTCCCAGAGTCTCCTCTTTCAGGTCCCGGACATCGATCCTGATGCCGCCCCGGAGATCCGTGCCATGAATGCCCGCTTCCGGCTCTCCTCACAGTCAGGTATTGGTTTTTCCGGCATGGCTCTGGATGGCGAGGTGGAAGATTATCAGGTTGCGATTTATGTCCCGGTCGAGCTCAGCTCCTTCACCGCCGCGGCGGCCGGAGGAGCCGTCGCGCTGGCCTGGACAACCCAGAGTGAAACCGAAAATATGGGTTATTACCTCTATCGCGCCGCGGCTGCGGAGGGCCCCTTTGAGCGCATCACAAGCCAGCTCATCCCCGGGGCCGGCAGCTCGACGGCGTCTCACAGCTACCGCTACAACGACATCACGGTCGCGCCCGGCCGCAGCTACTGGTACAGGCTGGCCGATATCAGTCTGGACGGCGCCATGCATATGCACCAGGCGGTTCAGGTCACAGTTCAGCCTGCGGAATACGGCCTGGAGCAGAACTATCCCAATCCCTTCAATCCGGTGACCAGCATCCGCTTCAGCCTCAAGGAGGCGGGGGAGGTTTCATTGAGTGTGGTCAACATGCAGGGCCAGGTGGTGCGCACCCTGGTCTCAGGCAGGATGGAGGCGGGGATTCATGAACTGCGCTGGGATGCGAGAAACGAAGCCGGCATGCCGGCGCCCAGCGGCAGCTATCTCTGCGTACTCAAGGCCAACGGCTACAGCAAGACCATGCAGATGACCCTGCTCAAATAAGCACAACGGGTATCCGGGCCGGCGCGCTGCCGGCCCGGGTGAGCCCCTCTCTCACCTCCCTATTGAACAGCTATCGAGAGCAATACCCCTGGTCACAAGGCCGCTGCATAAAATAAACCTTGATCCCCCCAAAACCTCGGTCCCACCCAAAGATAATTAAATAAAACCTGTATTTAACCTGCCAGAAACACCATGTAAATAAATGGCCTCAGGACGAGGGCACAGGCCGAGAGTATGCTGGAAATCGCAAGGAGGGAGGCGGGTACACTGCGCGAGGAGTCCGATTCCGGGTCCATCCTGATAAAATTAACAACTTGACGAATTATACATAATTTGTTATATTGTATTATGTTTAATGAAAACGACAGCCCCGGGTCCAAAGCAGCAGAACGCCGGACCAGAATTGTAGCCGCGGCTAGGTGGTGTTTTTTGAATTTCGGTTATGCCAAAACCACTTTTGAGGATATCGCGAAACGGGCGGGTATTTCACGCAGCTTGCTCTATCATCACTTCAGGAACAAGGAAGAGCTCTATACCGCGGTTTTTACGGATTGGCTGATTTCGCGGCATCCTGCAGCTCTGCAGGCTGCATCCGCTCCAGGCGATTCTTTCAAACGATTGATAGAGGTGGTCAGGCTGCTGGTGCTGGAACCCTGGTCCGAAATGGTCGGAGCGCCGATGGGGGGTGAATTCTTCGAGGCTTGTGAACGTCTTGACCCCGAAATCGAGGCCCAACATCGCGAGGTTGCCCTCCAGTGTGTTACAACCATTACCGGGGATCGTGAGGCCGCCGAGGTTTTTCTATTATCCCTGGATGGGCTTTTAACCGACCAACCTTCGGTGGACCTGCTCAGTCATCGAATTCACATACTGGCGGCTCGTTTCGTCCAGTCTGCAAATCGGCAGCAATAAAGGGGATAAAACTCTTAAATTATTCTTTTCGGTGCTTCCGGTATGGTTGGGGCCAGCGCCTTGCGTGAAGCCCTCGCTGCCCCGGAGGTGGAATCAGTCATGAGCATCGGCAGAGTCTTCGGATATTAACAGGATAGGGAAAAATTGAATGAAAGATCTTGAGCAAAAAGTCATCCTTTTGACAGGTGCCACCGATGGCATCGGCAAGGCGGCCGCGACGAACCTTGCCGGGCGCGGGGCCTCCTTGACCATTGTCGGCAGGAACCGGGCGAAGACCGGGCAGGTGCTGGCTGAATTGAAAGCCCGCAGCGGCAACCCGAATCTGGAGATGATCATCTGTGACCTCTCCCGGAATGCCGAGGTGAGGCGGGCAGCAGAAGAATTCAAGTCCAGGCATGACCGGCTTGATGTCCTGATTAACAACGCCGGCGCCGTCTTCAAATCACCCGAGTTGGGGCCGGACGATCTGGAACTTGCTTTCGCCCTTAATCATCTCGCCGGCTTCCAGCTCACGACTTTACTTCTGGACTTGATTCGCAGCACACCTGGAGCACGCGTTGTTTCGACCTCCAGCGCAATGCATGCTCGTGGCAAGCTCGATCTGCAAAAGACACCCGCATCCCTGGAAGGCTCGGGCACATTGGCTTATGCCACCTCCAAACTGGCCATTATCCTCTTCACCAGGGAACTGCAGCGGCGCCTGAACGGAACCACCGCCATCGCCAACTGCTTTGAGCCCGGCAATGTCAAGTCCAAGTTCGGCGCGTATGGCGGCGCTGACCTTGGCTGGGTGAACAATCTCATTTACAAAATCGGTGCTCTTTTTGCCATCACCCCCGAAGAGGGTGCGGACTCTCTGATCTGGCTGGCGACTTCACCGGAAGCTGGTGCGCTCAGGGGAGAGTATGTCTCCAAGCGGCGCCCGATCACGCCCTCCAACCAGCAGGCGACGGATATGAAACTGGCGGAGCAACTCTGGGAGCTGAGCGAGAAGCTGTGCCAGGAAATCGCAGCCAGGACAGTGCAAGAGTAGATTTTTTTCTGGCGCTCACCCGGCTCCAATCATACGCCCGAACAATCACGCCCGCAGGCACATGGGATTGCAAATTTATGTCCAGAACTCTGGCGCCCACCTGCCTCCAATCAGATGCTCAAACAATCAAGCCCGCAGGGCACGAAGAGGGTATTGAGTCCTCGCGCCCTTTGTCGGGCTTTGTTGGTAAACTTTGATCTGAATCTGGAGTCAGGGGAAAGGTGACCCTTTTTCCTGCCGGGCGTTTAAAAAAAACTTGAATTTATTGAGATAAATGATTAATATTACAATCCAGGCGGCCAACAGCCATCTTTGATGATGTGATTTGTGTAGCGTCGCTAATGAAAAAAACATTTCAAGGATCTGCCTTGAAATCGATCGTCCGAATCACGGGCCTGTAGCTCAACGGCAGAGCAACGGACTCATAAT
>JAKPUX010000382.1 GCA_029554865.1 bacterium
CCACCAGGCGGGGACCACGGTGTAACCGATCAGCCCCACCCCGGTGAGGGCGCAGCTGGCCGCCAGCAGGAGGCCGATGCCCATGCGGGCGACCAGGAGGCCGCTCAGGAATGTGGAGGTCAGATAACCGGTCGTCGAAGCCACAATCAGGAGCCCGACCGCATCGAGAGGGAGGGAAAAACCGGCGCGGACCGAGGGCCATGCCACCCCCAGAACTCCGTCGGGCATGCCCAGGGCGATGAAAGCGGTGAGAGCGAGCACAACCAGCCCGGCCCCGGGATGTTTTTTGCTGTTGTTTTTCTGGATCATGCCTCTATTCGTACCGGTTGAGGAATGGTGCTGCCGCCGCTGATCAGAGTTCATCGGGGAACTGAATAACAGCCCGCCTGGGCGGCGCCGATCAGCTCCTCGGGATTGGTTCCGGGTCCGGTTTCAAAGCGCGAGGCGAAGGTAAAGGCCCCTCATAAGCACCGCTGCCCAGGTGCATGGTTCCCGCCCCCTCCTTGAGCGTGCACTTCCATTCAGCTGAAGATGTGTGTACCGTTATACCTCTCCTCCTTATTTAACGGTCTGATTAAAAGTTACTCCTTTTGAACGCAAATGCAAGGAGTATTTGGCGGTTGCGGGCCAGGCCAATACTGATGGAGAAATAAAGCTTGATATGTTGAATAAAAAGAGATAGATTCGCAGGGATAGGCACCGACGGCCGCACAGATGATCGGCCAGTGCTCTCTCGCTGCATTCGATCTGCCCTGGCTGCTGTGTAAAAGGATCTGCATGATCTCAGAGGACCGCTCGCTTGATCGGATGTACCCGGCCAAAGAAGCCTTTCATTAGCCTGTCACATATAACTCGGAGGTTGTTGCATTCCCCCTGGCCAGAATGCGGAAAGTCATCGCCAGTACGGACGATCCACCTCATCTTCAGGTCCGATCCCGCCGGCGGAAATTCCCTTTCCCGGCCGGATCGCTGCCGTGCTTTTTGACCTCGACGGCACCCTGATGGATACCGATGACCAGATGACCGAACGGGTGGGCCGCTGGCTGTCAAGGCTGCATCTGCCCCATCCGGAGCGGCTGGCCCGCAGGATGGTCATGCTCTTCGAATCGCCGGTCAACGGCCTGGTCACCCTTCTGGACCGGATCGGGCTCGACAAGCCTCTGCTGGACTTGTTGCTGCGGCTCAGGCACGGCCAAAAGATGCACCGGCATGACTTTCACATCATTCCCGGTGTGGCGGAACTGCTCGCCAGCCTGCGGGGCCGCTATCGACTGGGAGTAGTCACCACCCGCAGCGAGACCGAAGCCGAGGCCTTCATCGCCCAGCACCAGCTGCAGGATATTTTTGAATTCGTGATCGGGCGCACCTCAACCCGCCGCCTGAAGCCGCACCCGGAACCGGTGCGACTGGCTTCGCTGCAGCTGGATATCCCGGTCGAACGCTGCCTGATGGTGGGCGACACCACCATGGATATCCGCTCCGCCGTCGCCGCCGGGGCCCCCGCCGCCGGCGTACTCTGCGGCTATGGCACCCGGAAGGAGCTGGAACAGGCGGGCGCAACGGTGGTGGTGGAGCATATCACCGATCTAGCCGCCCTGCTCAACGCTCCCGTTTTTCAGAGGGGTCAACCTTCCTGAAGCTCCTTCCAACCAGCGCCGCCCGGCCGCAAAAAGTGCTTTATTATGACGCCATCGTTTTGTAATTTTGCTGGACGGAAGAGGCAGACATCCAACCACTAGAGGAAACGATAATGAATTCGCACGCAAGAGTGCGGGCTGCGCTTGAGCACAGAAATCCCGACAAGATCCCGATCGATTTCGGCGGCCATCGCTCCTCGGGCATCTCCGCCATGGCCTACGCCCGGCTTAAAAGAGCCCTGGGCATCACCAGCGGGGATATCTATGTCTACGATATGATGCAGCAGCTCGCCATCATCGAGGAGCCGGTGCTGACCGCCCTCGAGGTCGACACCGTCGAACTCGGACGCGCTTTCTGGCACGCAGAACGCTTCTGGAAGGAGTGGACCCTGCCGGACGGCACCCCCTGCAAGGTACCCACCTCAGCCAACCTCGCGCGGCGCGGAGAGGAGTGGTACCTGCTCGCGCCGGACTCCACCCCGGTGGGAGTGCAGAAGCCAGGCTGCGATTTCTTTGAGCAGATCCTCTATCCCCTCGCCGAAAGCGATTTTGAACATACCGATTTCTCGGATATCGGCGCGGCCTCGGCGCACAGCATGCGCGCGGCGGCGCCGGTGCCGGGGTCCCATCTCGGGATGGACGAAAAGGGGCTGGCCGAACTCAGTGAAGGCGCCAGGCGGCTGCGCGCCTCGACCGGCCGGGCGATTCAGGCCAGCTTCGGCGGCAAGATGATCGAAGGGCCCCAGGCCCTCTACGGCATGGAAAATTATCTCCTCTACACCGCCCTCTATCCTGAGCAAATCATCCGCCTCTCGGAAGTGCTCTGCGAGGGCTATTGCAAATCGCTGCGCAAATGGCTTCCGGCCGTTGCCCCCTATATCGATCTCATCGGCTTCGGCGATGACCTGGGCACCAACAACGGGCCCATGATCAGCCCGGAGAAATACCGACTTTACTACAAGCCCTATCACGCCCGCATGTGGCGGCTGGTCAAGGAACTGGCGCCGCACGTCAAGATCCTGCTCCACTGCTGCGGCGGCATCGAACCCCTGCTCGAGGACCTCATCGAGGCCGGACTCGACGCCGTCAATCCCGTCCAGATCAGCGCGCGGGGCATGCAGCTGGAAACCCTCAAGAGCAAATACGGGGGACGGATCACCTTCTGGGGCGGAGGCTGCGATACCCAGACCATCCTGCCCCAGGGAACTCCGGACCAGGTGCGCGACCATGTCCGCGGCCAGATCGAGATCATGAAGGGGGAGGGAGGCTTTGTCTTCCAGCAAGTGCACAACATCATCGGGAGGGTGCCGATCGAAAATATAATGGCCATGTTCGAAACGGTCATCCGGTTTCGCTGAGCCCGGATGCTATCGACTGCAGCACAAACCTCATTCACCCCTCATCGCTGCTCTGCCCCATGCCCGGATAGATCGACGGCTGCTCACCAGCATCCGCACTAACAGCCTGCTCCCCCCATGGACAGGAGAATATCCTGAAGTTCAATCCAGCAATTAAATAGGAGCCCTTGATCATGAAAAAGATATGGATCATTCTGGCTGTCATTCTGCTCATCCTCATTTTATTCGTCGCGCTGGCGCCGGCCTTTTTCAGCGAGGGCGTTGGCCGCATTGTCGTCAATCAGGCTGAAAAAAAGCTGAATGCTCACATCGGATTTAACGGGCTTTCACTAAGCCTGATTAAAAATTTTCCCCGGACGACGCTCTCCATTGACTCTCTCCAGATCATACCGCTCGAGCCGTTTGCCAAAGATACCCTGCTGCAATCCGAGCGGATCACAGCCACTGTGGATCTGCTCAGCTATTTCAGAAACAAACGGCTCTCGATCGACGGCCTTGAGATCACACGGCCGGATATCCGCCTGGTTGTCAATGGCGAGGGCAAAACCAACTGGGAGATTATAAAGTCCGCTCCCTCCAGCGAGCCGGATGCCGGCGGTCTGGCCTTCGAACTCAAGCGGTACAGTATCAACCGGGGCATCATCTCCTATACGGATGCAGCCCGGGGCAACCGCGTCCAGCTGGACAATTTCACCCATCAGGGCAGCGGCAACTTTTCGGCGAAACAGTTTGTCCTCGATACCAGGACGACTATTGACTCGACGGATATCATTTTTCAGGGCAACAAGTATCTGAATCGGGCCGATTTTGCCGCCGACCTCCGCCTCGATGTCGATCTGGAGAAGCAGCTTTTCCATTTGCGCGAGAATACGGTGCGCGTGAACCAGGTGGTGCTGAATTTCGCCGGCTGGTATGGAATGCAGGATGGAAAGCCGCAGGTGGATGTGACCTTCAACAGCCCGGAGACCGACTTTAAGCAGATCCTCTCCCTGATTCCGGTGCTGTACAGGAACAAATTTGCCGAGCTGCAGGCCTCCGGACAGATGGCCTTCACCGGGCATGTGCACGGCCCGATCGGCGACGGGATCATCCCCCGGTTCGAAATCAATCTCGATGTCAATAATGGCGCCTTCAGCTACGCCGCCCGGCCGGCCAGGATGACCAATGTCCAGCTGGATATGGCGGTGAACAACCCGGGCACGACGGCCGATGATGTGGTCGTGCAGCTGCGCAGCCTCCATTTTGAGCTGAATGATCAGCCGATGGACCTGACCCTGCAGCTCAGGACTCCGGTTTCCCGCCCCTGGATCGATACCCGCATCAAGGGCATCCTCGACCTGGGCCAGCTCGGGCAGCTGATTGTCCTCCCCTCCGGCACCATCCTGCGTGGACGCGTCGACGCCGATCTGGCGCTGCAGGGCCTGGTCAGCAAGCAGGAACTCGCCGACTTGACGGGCTCCGGCTTTCTCCAGATGGACAACGTCTATTACGCCAGTCCCGCCCTGCCGCAGCCGCTGCAGGTCAGCCGGTCGCTGATCAAGGTGGCCTCCCCCCGCCTGCGGCTGGAGAGCTTTGAGGCGGCCATGGGCCGGAGCGATCTCTCCGCGAACGGCTTCCTGGTCAATCCATTGGGATTCCTCTTCGCCAACCAGACCCTGAACGGCACACTCACAGTGAGCAGCCGCACCCTGGACCTTGACCCCTTCATCGAGGCCCCCAGTGCGGGCTTGCAGGCCTTTGAGCTGCCAGACCGGGTCCACTTTCAGATGAAAGCCGATCTCGGACGCGTGCTGATGCAGGGCATGGAGTTCACCAAACTAAAGGGCGATCTGTTGCTCAGCGGCAAGGTGTTGAAATTGAACGGCGTCAAGGCCGATTTTGCCAACGGCAGCCTGACCGCTGACGGCAGCTATCGCTGGCTGCCACCAGCCAAACCCGCGCTCGACTTTAATTTTGAGGCCGATGCTGTGCGGTTAAATGGCTTGCTTCAGATCGCCATACCGCCCTCGATCGCCCCCTTCCTGAATCACCTCAGCGGCAATTTCGACGGCACGATCCAGCTCAATTCCGCTCTGGAAAAGAGCCTGCTGCCGGTATGGGAGAGCTTTTTCAATCGCGGCAATCTGTCCATCACCCAGGTTTCGGTGGCCGCTGCACCCCTGCTGCAAAAGCTCGCCGATGCGGTGCAGATCAATCGCCTGCGCAATCCCACCCTGCAAGGCCTCAATCCGCGCTATACCATTCAGGATGGACGCTTTAATGTGCGGCCGTTCAGTTTCACTCTGGGGGATTACACCTTCGAACTGGCCGGCTCTCACGGCGTGGATATGACCCTGGACTATACCCTGAAAGCCGCCATTCCCGCCGAATCCACAGAGGCCAGGCTCAATCCCCTGCTGGTGAAATATCTCGGCGGAGCCGCCGGCCTGCTCAAGGGCAGACGCCTGACCATGGATATCGCCATCACCGGAACCGCGGAGAATCCCCGGTTCAACACCAGTATTGCCGAGGCGCTCGGCGACACCCTCAAACAGGCGGTCCAAACCGAGGCCGAGACGCGTATAGATTCCCTGAAGCAGAAGACCCAGGAAAAGCTGGAAGAGAAAAAGGAAGAGATTGCCGACAAGGCGAAAGCCCGGCTGAAAGATATTCTCGACAGCCGGAAAAAGCAGTAGAAGGAGTGCCGACACCTCTTTTACTAAAAAAATTGCTGTAATCAAATAATATGTATTGCATAGTACCTAAAAATATATTATATTACTGTTGTCAGATTAACTGGCAATGAAAGGTACTTTGGCGAAAGAACTATGAAAGTCACAGTCGACATCAATCTCGGTGGAGATGTTTTTCATGTGGATGAGGATGCCTATCAGGGCCTCCGTCACTACCTGACAAGTCTGGAGCGGGCCTTTGCTGAAGAAGACGGCGCCGGGGAGATCATCGCCGATATCGAAGGCCGCATGGGCGAGCTCTTCAAACTCCGGCTCGGCAAATACAAACAGGTCATCACGCTGGGGGACCTCGAGGAGGTCATGGGTGTTCTCGGCTCCCCGGAGGCGATCAGCGGCACCGCGCCGGCGGGGGGAGCAACGCGCCACCTGCTTTCCCGCCGTTTTTACCGCGATCCCGACCGACGGATCCTGGGCGGGGTATGCGCCGGCCTGGCGGCCTACTTCTCCTGGCACCCGATGATTCTCCGCATCCTTTTCATCGTGCTGGCCCTGGCGGGGAGCTTTGGCATCTGGCTCTATCTGGTGCTCTGGATCGTCCTGCCTGAGGCCCTGACGACGGCCCAGAAGCTGGAAATGCGCGGCGACCCGGTGACCATCGCCAACATCCGGGATTCCGTGAAAGCCCAGTATGAGGCCGTCCGTGAAAAAATGCACCTTCAGTCTGGAACAAACCTAAAGACAAGACGGGAAACATGAATACAGACAATACCAAAGCGCAGATGCGCAAGGGTATACTTGAGTACTGCATACTCGGCATACTCTCGCGGAGCTCCGCCTATGCGGTGGACATCATCAACGAGCTGAGAAAGGCTGAGGTGATCGTGGTCGAGGGGACGCTCTATCCCCTGCTCACCCGGCTCAAGAATGCGGGACTGCTCAGCTACCGCTGGGAGGAGTCTCCCCAGGGTCCCCCGCGCAAGTATTATGAACTGACCTCTCCGGGCAGGAGCTATCTGGCCGAACTCGACCAGGCCTGGGCAGAGCTGGTGGCATCCGTCAACGAGCTTCGTGGAAAAAAATAGGCAGACCGCCATGGAAAAAACGATGAATATCAATATCGCGGGGCAGCTTTTCCGCATCGACGAGGAGGCCTTTCGCTCTCTTTCCCGCTATCTCGAGACCATCTCCACCCGGTTCAGCAATGAGCCGGGGGGGGAAGAGACCATTTCGGACATCGAGAGCCGCATCGCCGAGATCTTCGGCGGAGGGCAGGAGCCGCCCGTGCTGGTCTCCGGCGAGATGGTCAGGGAGATGATCGAGGTCATGGGCGCTCCGGAGGAGTATGCAGACGAGACGCCGGGGGAGGCCCCCCCCGTCGAGCGCAAGCCGCTGTACGATCCCGGCAGCCTGATGGTCCGCGCCGGCCAGGCCCTCTCCGCCTGCTGGAAGGCTTGCACAAAGATCTTTTCCGTCCTGCTCAGGGCTGCGGCGCTGGTTGCTGGCGCCTGCCTCTCGGTGTTCGGCTTTCTTCTGCTCTTCGCCTTTGTCTTTCTGCTCTTTTTTAGCAATAGTCCTATGGTCACCGGCCTGATCGAGCCGGACATCGTCAATCTTCCCATGCTGCTGTCGATAGTCATGAATGCTGGCTTCGTCCGTCCGGTGATCATCCTGGCGGCGATGGTCATCCTCATCCCCCTGGCAACGCTCACCTATCTCGGCATCAAGCTCATCTTCCGGCTTGCTCCGATTTCCAAACCCTTCAAGGTGATCGTCTTTGTCGCCTGGCTCGCCGCCCTTTGCGCACTGTGCGTAATCATTGCCTTGCAGGTCACCGCGTACAATCAGGACACCGATATTGTCGAGAAGGCTGCACTCGACAAGCCTCCCCGCACACTGTGGATCGCCCCGCTCAAAAAGATCGCGGAGAGCGGGTATGGGGAGAGCGCAGCCCTGGACGGATGGATTTTCTGGAGCAAGTCCGTGGACGGACCGCTCTTCGGCACCGCGGATCTGGACATCTTTTGCAGTGACACCACGACCGGGTGGATATCCGTGCGCAGGGGGTCCTGCGGCAGCTCGGAGTCCGGGGCGTGGGACAATGCGCGGGCGATCGATTTCAGCTGGAAACTCTCCCGCGACACCCTCTATCTGGACGAACACTACGCCCTCCCTGCGGGGGCCTCATGGCATGGTGCGGAGGTCAGTATCGATGTGGCGCTGCCCGCAGGCACGGAGATCAGGCCGGCCACCGGTGCAGATCTCGCCCGCTGGCGATTCCGGCGGATTGATCCCGCCACGGACCGCTACCGGATTCGCGAAAGCAGAAGGGATGTATTGCCAGAGGGCATGGTCTCCACCCGGGCTTTATCCGATACGCTGCGGGCTCAATGAATGAGGGCGAGCCGGCGATTTTCGGGATAACAGGCGGGAGGAAAATCTGACAATCAGGAAATATGTCGCGGCGCTCGTTTTACTGCTGCTGCTGGCTGCCGGCTCTCCGGGACAGAGTTTTCAGTTCGCTCTCGTCACCGACACCCACGTCGGTGGCGCCACGGGTGAGGCCGACCTGGAACTTGCCGTCTCGGATATCAACCTTCAGTCCGGGATCGATTTTGTCATCCTTGCGGGCGACGTCACCGAATTCGGTTCGGATGCGGAGCTGCTGCTGGCGAAAAAGATCCTCGATCAGCTCGCCAAACCTCTTTATATCGTTCCGGGCAACCACGACTCGAAATGGTCGGAGAGCGGCTGTAACAGCTTTGTGCGCATCTTCGGCGGGGAATCCTTCTCCTTCATTCATCACGGTTTTTTCTTCATCGGCACCGCGTCCGGGCCCAACATGCGTATGGCGCCCGGACTCGTCCCGCGCGAGCACCTCGCTTTTCTCGATTCAGCCTTGACCGCCGCCGGCGATCTCCCCATTATTTTTGTCAATCATTATCCCCTCAACGAAGAGCTGGCTAATTACGCCGCCGTGACCGGCCGGCTCAAAAAGTGCAACATCCAGCTTTCCCTGCTCGGTCATGGTCACGCCAACAAACTGCTGGATTTCGCCGGCATCCCCGGCGTGATGGGGCGCGCCAACCTGCGCCGGGACGATAATCCGGCCGGCTATACGGTCGTCACCGTTGATTCGCTGCGGATTGATTTTGCCGAGCGGACGCCCGGGGGAGAGACCGGGGAGCCCTGGGCGAGCGTTCCGGTCATGCGTCGCCAGTTCGAACCGGAGGCCGTGCAGGACGGCGGCGCCGCTTATACCGTGAACCAGCGCTGCAGGAATGCGCAAGTGAGCTGGCGTTTCATCGACAACAGCGATATCGGTTCGGGCATCGTCCGTGCCGGCGATCGCGCCGTTTATGCGAACGCCCGCGGTGAAATCGTCTGTATTGATCCCACGAATGGCAGGGAGAGATGGCGTTTTGCCACCGGCGGTAAGTGCTGGGCCACGCCGGCGATCAGCGGCCGGAACGTGGTCTGTGCGAGCACGGACAGCGCCGTTTACTGCCTCGATCTCAGCTCCGGCCGCGAGAAATGGCGCATGCGCACGGGCAAATCGATTGTGGCCTCGCCCCTTGTCCGGGCCGGCCGCATCTATATCGGTTCGTCGGAGGGGATTTTTCGCTGCATCGACCTGGCCAAAGGGTGCCTGATCTGGCAGTACGACGGGGTCGACAATTTCGTCGAAACCAGGCCGCTCTGGTATGAGGAGAGGATCTGTTTCGGCTCCTGGGGCAACACTTTTTATGCCCTCGATGCGGCTTCCGGCAGGCTGGTCTGGCAGCGGCAGAAATATACCAATCGCATGCTTTCACCAGCGGCCGTTCAGCCTGTGGCTGCCCATGGCAAAATCTTTATCGTCGCACCGGACCGGCACATGACTGCGCTCGACGCGGCGACCGGCGCCGAAATCTGGGATTCCGGGGAGTTCAGCTGCCGCGAATCGATCGGCATCTCCGCCGACGGCGAATTCGTCTATATCAAAACGATGAAAGAAGGGGATCTCTGCGCCTTTTCGAGCCGCGCGCGGGCGCAGCTGCTGGCCTGGCGTACGGTCACGGGCGCCGGCTATGAGATCGCGCCGACCCCGATCGTTGAGCACAATGGCATGGTGTTGATGCCGACGACGGCGGGTACGGTTTACGCCATCGACAGGAAGAGTGGGGAGGTGGCCTGGGCCCACAAGCTCTCCGAGGCCCTGATCACCGGCATCTGTCCGGCTGGGAAAAGGCGGATTGTGGTGACTGCGCTCGACGGCACGGTTGCGGCGATCGTCTGGCAAAAGCGGTGAGCGATCAGGAGATCCGCTGCAGTTCCCGACCTGTCCATTGGCTGTACTAAATCATTATGGTGCCCTCGAGGTAGAGGGCGGCCCGGCCGGAGATGGTGACGCGCTCGCCCTCATCCCGGCACCAGAGTTCGCCGCCCCGTTTTGAGAGCTGCCGGGCGTGGAGTTCTTTCTTGCCCAGCATCGAGGACCAGTAGGGGATGAGCACGCAGTGGGCCGAGCCGGTCACCGGGTCCTCGGGCACGCCGACCGCCGGGCAGAAGAAGCGGGAGATAAAATCGCTGCGATAGCCCGGGGCGGTGAGGATGATCCCGCGCGCCTCGAAATTCAACAGGGCAGTAAAGTCGGGCCGGGCCTGCAGGACGGCGGTCTCGTCCTCCACCACGACCAGCAGATCCTCCGCGGAGGTGAAGACCTGTTTCGGTTTGACCCCGAGAATCTCTCCGAGAACCGGGGGCGTTTCCGAGGCCTGCGGAGGCCGCGCGGGAAAGTTCATCTCCAAAAGCTCCCCGCGCCTGGTTACCGTCAATGGGCCGGCTTGCCGGGTTTCGAAGCGGATGCTCTGCGCAGGCCAGGCGCGGCAAAAAAACTCCACATAGGCGCTGGCCAGGGTGGCGTGGCCGCAGAGCGCGACCTCCGTGGCGGGGGTGAACCAGCGGATCTCGCACTCCCCGTCCCTCTCCACCAGGAAGGCGGTTTCGGAGAGGTTGTTCTCCGCCGCGATCGACTGCAGCAGCGGTTCCTCCAGCCACTCCTCCAGGATGCAGACTGCGGCCGGATTACCGGCAAAGATTTTTGTTGTAAAGGCATCGACCTGATAAAGGGGTATTTTCATTTTCCTGCTCTTTTCCTGCGCTCCGGCTCTCTGGCCATCGCCTTTTCCTTCAATTCCTTCGGCATCTTTTCAATCGCATAACGCAGGGCGGTGCGCGGCATTACCGCCTTGCGCGCCATGACAAATTCAAAAATCTCCTGCTGATGGGCCTGGCTGGCCGCCTTGAGCATCCAGCCGTAGCCCTTCTGCACCATGTCGTCCTCATCCATAAGCAGTATACCGGCGATCTCCAGGATATCCGGAAGAAACTGGCCCTGTCTGGCCGGGATGATCAGGGTGACGGCCGAGGCGCGCCGCACCCAGCGGTTGGGGGTGCGGGCCCAGCGCTTGAGATCAGCCAGATGCTCCGGGTAGCTCTGGATGAAAGCACCGATGGTATGGTTGCAAAGGGTGTCGCAGGAGGCCCAGTTGCTCAGATAGGTGTGGACCCACCTCTCCAGTGTTGCAAAATCATCCGGGACAAATTCCTTGTGCCGGGTGTAGGCCCACTGGCAGGCGATAAAGCTTTCTTCCATGCAGCCCGATTGCCACAGACCTTCGCAGAGCTGCAAGACCTCCTCCTTGCCCATGCCCTTCAGTTCCCCGAAATAGCGCTTGCCGATGGCCTCGACGGCGGCGGCTTTGACGCCATAGAGACGGACCGCCTCCTTGAAGAACCGCAGGCCGCTCTCCCGGGTCTTTTCGTCCACTGCCTGCTGCAGTTCCTCCCTGATCCTGTCGAGAATCTTGTTCATCTTTTCTCCCTTAAAAGAGCATCCGCTGCATCGCCTGGCCAAGGGTCAGATCGCTCAGCTGCAGCGATTCCGGCACCCGCTGCAGCAGAGCGGCCAGCTGCCGCATTGAATTAAAACTGAGGGCCATGGCCACCCGGTAAGATTTGGCCGGAATGACCCCACCTTCACTCTGCGGATAAAAGCGGAAGGGCGATCGGCTCTGCTCCAGGGCCTGCTGCAGGGCCCGGATTTCATCGCCGGTCAGCTGCACGATGCCGATCGGGGCTTCCTGATAGAGCGCCGCAAAATCCGCCCAGGTGGTCAGGCCGGCAACACCGGCAGGCTGCTCCGGAGGGGCCTGGACCATCTGGATGGCAAAATCAGCAGCGGCGGCGATGCGCATCGCCTCGGCGGTGCGGGCGGCGAGCTGCCCGAAGCTGTTCTGAGTTGCTGAAATCGGCTCGCCCACTTCCGGAGCGGTCAGCCAGCGCCAGCGGCTGTCAAAGTGACGCACCTTGACCAGGCGGTTGGGATCCTCCTGAAGCACCAGCAGGTCGCATCCGAGCGGAGTCTCTTCCTGCAGCTGCAAAATCATTGTCCCCGGCCGGTAGGCGGCGGGGTCTTGCGCCGCCACCCAATAGACAAGCCGCGCCGGGGCAAGGGGATTGTAGTAATAGAGCCCCATGATGCTGCCTTTGCCAGGCAGGCGCAGGCCATCGGAGCAGAGAATCTCTGCGCCGAAGTGCACCGGCAGTTCCCCGGCCATGCGCTGCACCAGCCGGTTCTCCTCCGCCCGTCCGATCAATACCAGATTATGCCTCTCCAGATCGGCGGCGGTCACCGCGGTATCAGGTTTGGTTTTGAGCCTCCCGTAGAGGATGTGATGGCTGGGCACACCGTCCTTGATATCGCCCTGATCGCCCACCCAGGTGGGATGGACGCTCTTGCTGGCGGCGAGAGCGGCAGCGGCCATGGCCTGGCGTGCGCTCGCGCTGCCCCCGGTGCCGTAGACGATCAGCAGGGGTTCGCGCTGGTATAGATTGTGGACGCCGCCGGGGGTGTGGAGGGCGAAGGCGGTGGTGTCGGATCCGGCCGCAGCAGCGGACCAGCCCGTCGGGATCTTCCGGAGCAGGATCGAGTCGGGCAAGGGGGCGGAGAGGGTGATCGGGACCCCTCCGTTGACGGAGAGCCTCAGCGGCTGCAGGGGATCGAGGGGCGACTCCCTGGTGCGGATGAGCAGGGCGCTGAGATTGTCCAGGGTGAGATAGAGCTGGTTGTCGCGGCCGGCGACGGCCCGGAAGCGGGCCGGCCCCGGCAGAGAGCCCCACTCCGCTGCCTTGAGCCAGTAGGCGCTGCAGGAAGATCGGTCTCTGGCGGTAAAGTCGATCTGCCGGACCTCCCGGAAATCGGGTCGCACCTGGGCGGTCATCCAGTTCAGGGCGCGTGCATTGCCCTCGTGATAGTTCCAGGCGGCGTGCTGCAGGCCGTTGGTCTCGTCGATTACTGCCTGCCCCCCGGTCGCCAGGAGCGCCAGCAGCGGAGTTCGCGAGAGCAGGACCGGCACGGTGGGATCATCCTGGCTGTGGGTTGAATAGAGGGGCACATGGAGGCTGTTGCGCACGATCTGGTCCTGGCCGAAACCGCAGATCGGCCGGCCGGAGGCCCAGCGGTCGGGATAGCGGGAGGCCAATTTGAAGGTGCCGCCCCCGCCCATGCTGGTGCCGTTGAGATGGATCCGCCGCTCGTCGATGCGCCAGTGAGCGCGCACATAGTCCACGGCATCGAGGATATCGGCCTCGGAGAGGTCATAGTACCAGCCGCCGCGGGCGCGGCCGAGGATGTGCAGCTCGAAATAGTCGGGATTGCTCTGCAGGCCGCCGGAATATTCAAGATGGTTGCCACCGTAGCCGTGCATGACGATGACCAGGGGCCAGGCGCGGTTGGGATCGTAGCCGGCCGGGATGGCGAGCTTGAAAGGCTGGCCGGTGTCATCCACCCTGGAGAGATAGGCCCACTCCTGCACACCGCTCAGGGTGTCCAGCAGGGCGGGATCGGTGTGGACTTTGTCGAGCCACTGGCTCAGGCGGTAGCAGGCCTGCAGGGTGCGTTCGCCCTCGTCGCCATCTCGTTCGCGCGCATAGCCGATCAGGTAGTTGAGGTAACTGATCCAGCCGTGGTAGCGGCTCAGTCCCGGTTCGGCGAGGAGGGCATCAACTTGTCCGGCGAGAGCCAGCATCAAATCCTCTCTTTGGCCGACAAATAGGCTTTTTTCGGCAGTGAAGAGACGGCCGTCCAGGTCCCGGGCCTCGGCGGTGAGCCGGTAAAAACCGTCGGGCAGGGAGGGGGTTATGAGCGAGTCGAGGGGCCGGCTGAGGCGGGCGGCGGTCTGATTGCGGATGTCGAAAATCTGCAGCGCGGCCGCGACCGGGCGGCGCTGCTTGGTGCCCGGGCCCATCTGGGCCTGGATTGCCGGCGCTGCAGCGCCGGCGGGGCGCGTTGTGCGCAGCTGCAGGGCCGGGCGCAGCACGACGTCATCGACGAGAAAGGCGATATGGTCCAGGGCGTTGCGGAAGACCAGGCGCAGGCTGGCCGGCGCCGCCATTTCCGGCACGGTGAAGGTCTGGACCAGGCTGCTCCAGGTCAACTTGTCGCAGTCGACGCGGCCGATGGGAAGGCTCTTCTCCTTTCCGGCCTCCTGCCAGACCAGGAAGAGATCGAACTGTCCCCACCCCGCCTCGGCATTGCGCAGCCAGGCGCTGATCTCATAGCGATATCCCGGCTG
>JAKPUX010000017.1 GCA_029554865.1 bacterium
CACTCTTCCCCAGCGCGGCGGGACCGTCAGTGAAACCAGGCGGTCCCCGTTGACCGTAAAGGCTTCGCCCGTCAGCAAATCCCGCCAGCCCGCCGTTTCACACCCCACCAGGGTCTGCTGTTCATCCCGGCTGTTGTTGAGTACGACCAGCAGACGCGACGCATCGTCAAAGCGCTCAAAGCCGTAGAGCTGGCGGGCCTCGTCGACCACAACCGTGCGGAAGCCCCCGCTGCTCAACACCGGTCGGGATTTGCGCAGGGCAATCAATTTTTGATAGGTTTGGAACAAGTCGCGATCGACCTCTACTGTCTGGGGATCGGCGCGCAGGTCGCCGGAGGGGAGGACTCTCTCGGGCTGGTAGGACAGATCCGCCCAGACCATCGGTTTGCGGCAGCAGGGGTCATTGGCCCCCCACATCCCCACCTCGTCTCCGTAGTAGATCATCGGGGCGCCGACATAGCACATCTGCATCAGGGCGAGCAGCTTCTGGGTCTGCTTCTCCTCCAATCCTGGTTTGCGCGTGGCGGTGTTCGGATGGCTGCCCTTGCTGAGGTCAAAAAATTTGCCCCAGTCGCGGATCGAGCCGCGGTCACGGTTGACGATGAGCGAGCCGAGGCGCATGGTGTCGTGGCTGTCGAGCAGATTCTGCATGACAAAGGCGGTGCCCGCCGGAAAAGCGGCGCGCAGCTCGGCCAAACGGCGGTCGAATTCGGCCACGCTGATGCGCGTTTTTTCAGCCACGAAGAACTCGATGCAGGAAAAGGCGAAATTATAGTTCATCACCGCATCGAACTCGTCGCCGCGCAGGTAAGGCTGGAGCACCTCGATCTTGTCGATGACCTCGGCGGTGAGGTAGGCCTCGGGATTGATCGCCTTGACGTGGGCGCGCCAGGCCTGCCAGAAGGGATGGGCGACGCAAAAGGCGACATCCAGACGCCAGCCGTCGATGCCGTCGCCCGGATCGCCGTCCCCGTCGGGGTCCATCCAGCGCCGTGTGGACGCAAAGATGTACTCCCGCGGGCCCGCGACAATGCCATTTTCATCCTCGCGCAGCTCGGGCAGCTCGACAACATTGGCCCAGCCCGCATAACTGAAGGGGGCGTGGCGGGAAGGTTTTGTCCACGAGGTGATGGTGAACCAGTCGCGGTAGGGCGAGGCCTGGCCGTGGGCGATGAGATCCTGAAAGGCGAAGCTGTTGATCCCCATGTGGTTAAAAACCCCGTCAAAGATGATGCGCATGCCGCGGCGGTGGACCTCGCGGATGAGCTCGAGCATCATCCGGTCAGCGGCCGTCCACTGCCAGGCGGCGGGATCGACGGGATTCTCTCCAGCGATGATCGCCCGGTCCCCGGCGGGATCGGGCCCGAAATTGGGATCGATGTGGTGATAGGTGGCCCCGTCATATTTGTGCAGCGAGGGGGAGGCGAAAACCGGATTGAGGTAGAGGGCGGTGACGCCCAGTTCCTGAATATAATCAAGTTTTTCCAGGATGCCGGCGAGGTCGCCGCCGTAGCGCCGCCGCTGGATATTGAACCAGATATCGCGGCCGGTGGCCTTTTCCCAGGGCTGCAGCTCATACCAGTCGGAGCCCCAGGGCGAGATCCGCCAGGGGGAGGAGACATCATGCGGCCAGGCGCCGCGCAGGTCCTCCAGGGTTGGATCGTTGGCGGGATCCCCGTTGCGAAAGCGCTCGGGAAAAATCTGGTACCAGACCGCCTCGCGCGCCCATGCCGGGCCCCAGTCGGGATCGGCTTTTTTACCGTCTGTTGCAGTGCTGTGACAGAGCATATTGATCAAGAGAAAAACTCCCATCAGGATTGGTTTCATGGCGTCACCTGTTATGTTGGCTGATCGCCTGCATTGGGCACAAGACCGGTTGGCTAAAATTCTCCCTGCAGCCCCACGGTATAGGTTCGCATTGGCATCAGGTTGCTCTCCATCGGGGCATAGTTGTACTGCCCGACGTTGAGGGCGCCGAGCTTGAAGCTCAGGCCGCGCCAGTTATAGCTCAACCGCACATCCCAGAATTTCATCGGCACCCGGTCGTTGATCGGGTAGATTTTGACCGCTTCGATGCGGCTGGCGTGGCGGTATTCGACCTGGATCTGGGCCCTGGCGATGCGCAGACCGGCCTTGCCGGAGGCGATCAACTTCGGCCGGTAGGGCAGCGGATCGTGGTACTCCAGCTCCTCATGGTCCATCGCCGTGGCGGTGAGCTGCAGGCTCGGGGTGACCGGCCAGCTGCGGAAGGTGAAAGGCCGGCTGAAATTGGTGGTTGCCTCGATGCCGCGGATGCGCGCCCGCGGGATGTTGCGAAACTGCACCTGGCCGCGGATGAGGTCCATGTGGGCCTCGATCAGCTCCCAGTACTCGTTGTCGAAGAGGGAGAGGTCGACATTCCAGTTCTCGTTGATGTACTGCCGCACCCCGAGGTCATAGGCCCAGGAGCTCTCCGCCTTGAGGGCGGGATTGGCGACGATCTTGAAGTTCATGATCGCCAGCTCGAGAAAGCGCTCGATGATGGTGGCGGCGCGGAAACCGCTGCCCGCCGAGGCGCGGATGCTGGTCTTGCTCCAGGGCTGCCAGTTGACGCCGATGCGCGGCGAGAAGAGGTCCTCCTTGAGGCCGCCGACCAGCTGGTAGCGGTCATAGCGGAAGCCCAGGGTCGAGCGCAGATTGGGCCGGATCTTCCACTCATCCTGGAGAAAGGGGCCGATGAAATAGCCCTTGTGGGAGCCGAAGTATTTGGTTGAGCCGGCGTCGTGCTGGAACTGCACCCCGGCAGTGACGGTGTGGTTGAACTGCGGAATCCAGTCTGCCTGCACCTCGAGCCCCTCACCGTAGGCGGGATTGAAATTACCGCTCGGGCCGAACTGGTTGCCCATCAGGGTGCGCACCAGCGAGGCGCGGAAATTCATCGCAAAGGTCGGCGAAAAGGGGACAACCAGCTTGGTGTAGCTGTTGAGCTGATTGGTTTTGGCATGGTTGCCGAGGTTGCTGGGATCGACTTCATAGGGATCATTCGGCCCCTTCCACTGCACGAAAAAGCCGCGGCTGATGTGGCTGTAGGCGCTGTAAACGGTCCACTTGACACCGCTCTCCCACTGATAGTCGAACTTGCCGGTGAGGTTGTACTTGACCGCATCACCGATCTGGGTGTAGCCGGTGGTCATGAAGCGGCCGAGGGAGAGGCGCCCGCCGAAACGGCCGATACGGCGGCTGTAACTGAGGTCCTCGCGGGTATAGTGCAACCGGTTGGGATCGGTCCACTGCCACTCCTCATAGAGGGGCTTGTCGTATCTGGCGGCGGTGTAGGAAAAGAGCAGGCGGCCCTCCGGATCGGGATCCTTGGTGAGGACGTTGACCACACCGCCGAGGGCGGAGGCCCCCCACAGGGTGGAGCCGGCCCCCTTGACCACCTCGATCTGTTCGATGTCCAGGGGCGGGAGCATATCCCAGTTGAATTCGCCGGTGTCGCTGGCGTAGACCGGCACGCCGTCGAGCAGGAGCAGCACCTTGTTGCCGGCTCCGAAGGTGTAGCCGGTTGAGCCGCGGATATTGATCTGGCTGCCGACAAAATGGACCCCGGGAGCGGACTCGAGCGCCTCCTGGATATTGGTGGCGCTGCGCTGCTTGATTTCGAGCGAGGAGACCACCGAGAGCGAGACCGGGGCCTGGTCGAGCGACTGCTGGGTCTTGCCGGCGGAGATGATCACCGGGTCCATCTCGATCGGGGTCGGCCGCAGCTTGACATCGAGGGGGGTCTCGCGGCCCTCCGTCAGGCTGACCTTGTCGATGGTGCGGCTGCGGTAGCCCATCATCGAGACCCGCACCGTGTAGGTGCCGGCGGGCACCTGGGTGACCAGATAGCGGCCGTTGGCGTCGGCGACCGCACCGCGCAGGGTGCCCGTCACCTGGATGTTCGCCCCCGGCAGGGGCTGGCCGTTCTCCTGGTCAGTTACCCGGCCGCGCAGGGTGGTCTGGGCTGAGAGCAGGACGGGGAGCAGAAGCAGGCCAAACAGCATGAGAGCCGCAGACCTCTGCGGGCGGATACGGACAGCCGCTTTAGGGATCAGCGTCATCACTCCCTCCCCTCTTTCCCGGCCGCACTCCAGACCGCCTGTTCCGCTTTCGACCAGTCTGCCCGGATATCGAGCCCGGTGCGGGTCTCGCCCGTCTTGATGCGAAGCTTGAGTGGGGCGCCGGGTTGAGCAGGATCCTCCAAAATACCCAGTTCTGTAAACCCTGTCATCGCCGCGCGTTCCGGCAGCCAGAGTACGACCACATAGTTGACCGTGCCTGAGCGGATGGGCAGCTTGTAATGGTAGGGATTGGTGCCGACGCTGAAATCGATCGATTTCATATAGGTCAGGTATTCGATGTTGCTTTTGGGCTCATAGGCGTAGGCGGCGACGGCGGTGGCCAGGGTATTCTTCGGGAAAGGCCCACTGAAGGTGATCGTCCCTTCCAGGCTGGCGTCACGGTTGACCTTGTTCCAGTCAGGGTAGAGCTGGACGTAGCTGCTGGGAGTGCTGCGCGTCAGATCGAAGCTCATCGGCTGCCAGAGACCGGTGCTGTCCTGGACGATGGGCAGGGCAAGGACGTCGGCGAGATTGGACTTGGTCTCCGTGCTGTACCACCACAGGCTGATGGCGTCATAGTGGCCATAGGGCAGATCGATCACCGTACGCACGCTGTCGCGGCCGATAGGCAGGCTGTTGGAGCTGTGATAAAGCTCATTGATGGCGTGGGGCGGAAACTGGGGCGCCACGATCAGATAGATCCCCTGGGTCGTGGGCGGCGGTGTGCCCCGGAAAAAGACATCCACCACCAGACGGCCCGGCTGCGGGGCGAGGCCGTGATCGCTCGAGCAGCCCACGACCAGCAGGGCGGCGAGCAGGGTCGTAAAAACGTAGCGTTTCACCATTTATTCATCCCCTCAGCGCAGCAGCAGCAGCTTCTGCTGCAGAGTCTGCGATTCACCGGTCAGCCGGCAAAAGTAGATCCCCGAGGGCACCGATGCGCCGTTCAGGTTGCGGCCGTCCCAGCGCAGGCGGTGTTCGCCGCCGCCGAAGCGGCCCTCCGCCAGCTGCCGCACCAGGCGTCCCCGGGCATCCAGGATATCGACCACAATCCGCCTCGGCCCGGGCAGGGAAAAGGAGATGGACGTCTCCTGATTGAAGGGATTGGGCCAGTTCCGGGCGAGAGTGAATCCTTGTGGTGCGACGCCGCCCTGGTGTCCCGCCACGCCGGTGGCCGACTGGAAGCTGACCCAGACCGGCTTTTCCACGGCATGGGCAAGCTGCTGCGCCTGTTCGATGGTATTGACCGTATTGGGTAAAAAGTACATCTCGAAGGAGAGATC
This sequence comes from bacterium, assembly GCA_029554865.1. Classification (GTDB taxonomy): domain Bacteria; phylum Zhuqueibacterota; class Zhuqueibacteria; order Residuimicrobiales; family Residuimicrobiaceae; genus JAKPUX01. The sequence continues at coordinate 5,366 of JAKPUX010000017.1, forward strand.
GAGGCTCTTGGCGTTCCACATGCTGATGCCGAAATCCCCCCAGGAGGCCATGTCGCCAGTGTCATAGAATTTCAGTGAATCTGGATCGCCGGTCCCGCCGGCGCTGTTGTCGTAATAATAGAGCGAGATGGACTCGGCCACCGTGTCGGGCAGCACGATCAGGGAGAAGAGGGCCCCCTGCTCGCCGGTGATGAGGTTCCAGTCGCGGATCGGCCGCTCGATGGATTTGTCGACCAGGTCGGGAACGCCGTCGACGAGGACGCCGTTGTTGTGCTTGTTGTAATATCGCATCCCCGCTGCGGCGGGGCTGAAATCCCACGACTGCCGCAAGGCTTTAAAGAGGAGAAAGGGATCATCCCAGCCCGGCAGTGCCGCTTTCAGGCTGGCCTCGTCGAGGGCGGAGCCGCCGGCGACCCGGCCGTTGAAGGGGTAAAAGCGGGTGGTGACGTAAAAGGTCATCCCCTCCTCAATCTCCGCGATGCCGAGATTGAAGGTCTGACGCACCTCGCGGACCAGACGCACCACCGGCTTGCGGGTCGCCTCGCGGTAGCCGGGCACCACCTTGATCAGGCTTTCCGTCTTGCCATTCAGACGTTGATCGCTAAAAGGGCCGGCGGCAATAACTGCGTTGGCGCGCATCTTCTGCCGGTCAAAGATATCCACGCCGGACCCGAAGGGCGGTTTGATGACGATGTCCTCAACCAGGCCAGTCTTCGCTCCCAGGCCGACTGCATAATATTTGCTCTCGACCGAGTCCTGCGCTTCATGATAAACAAACTCATAAGGCGCCGGCACGGCCTCCGTAATGGTCGGTGAGCGGTAGAGGTAGGCGTAGGCATCTAATGCGGGATCGTCCGGATCGTAGACGCGCAGCTCGATGCGGTTGAACTCTTTCGATTCGGGGTTGGGGATCCAGGCCCGCTCCGGGGCTTTCTCTCCCATGTCGCGGATCATGAAGACCAGTTCATCATCGTCATCGATCAAACCGTCATCGGCGATGAAGTAGGTATGGCGCTGGCTTTCGCCATCCCCGTTGGGATCGATGGTGCGGATGCGCTCATCGATCTGGAAGGGCATCATCCGCCAGCTTCCGGCCGCGCTGTCCCAGGCGTAGAGGTAAACCTCCTTGACGGGATACCCATAGTGGGCGCTCAACACCCCGCCGCGCAGCACCACCGGTTCATAGGGGCGCTCCGCAATGAGCGGGGCCTGTGCAGCCACGGAGGAAAAGATCACTGCGATGAGCATCAAGGGGAGAAAATATCGGATAGATCTATTTTTCATGGGTACCTCCAGAAAACGGGGCGAGTCTAATTCTCGCCCTTCAACTGATAAACCGTACACGTCGGGAAGGGAAACTCGATGCCCTCGGCATCGAATTTGATCTTGAGCAGGCGGTTGAACTCCCGCCCCACCTTCCACTGCTTGCCCGGCAGAGTGGTGATGCGCGCGCGGATGATCACCGAAGAGTCGGCGAACCGGTCGAGGCCGAGGATCTCGAGAGGGGAGATGATCAGGCTGTCGAATTCGGGATCCTTGCGCAGCGACTCATCCACCTCCTTCATTACCTCGACTGCGCGATCGATATCCTGGGAATAGGTGATGCCGATCTCAAGGAGATAGCGGGAGAAATCCTTGGTCATGTTGGTGACGATATCGATGGCGCTGTTGGGGACAAAGTGGACATTTCCTGAGACGTCGCGCAGCACCGTCAGTTTGAGACTGACCTTTTCCACCTCGCCGCTCTTGCCCGCGATCTGCACCGTGTCGCCGACGCGGATCTGATCGTTGGCGAGGATGAAAAAGCCGTTGATGATATCCTTGATCAGGCTCTGGGCCCCGAGGCCGACTGCAACCCCGGCGATGCCGGCCGCAGCCAGAACCGGACCGATCTGGACCCCGAGCTCGCCCAGAATTGTGATCGTCGCCACCGCCACCAGCAGCACATCCAGGGTGTGGCGGATGACCAGGCTCAGGGTCTCCGCCCGTTTCTCATCCTCGATATCCAGATCCCGGCGTTCCACCACCCCGGCCAGCCGCCGGGAGAGGGCCTTGATCGCCCGGAAGAGTAGAACAGTGATCAGGAGAATGATGGCGATACGGATGCCCGAGCGCAGGAAGAGCATGGTCGTCTCGGCGGTCCAGTTGAGATACTTTTCGAGGAAACCGAGGTCGCGCAACCGCTCTGCGGCCGGCTGGGCGGCCGCCTCCTCCAGAAATGATGCTAACGAGATGAGTGTCATGGCATACTCGTATTAAGTCCGTCAATCGCCCTTTTCCCTAGGCATAAAGGAAACGCTTGATCTTGAGCGTGGGGGTCTTTTCAAAGGGCGAGGTCTGTTCGATGATCTTGTTGATGCGCGAAAAGCTCTTCAGGCGGCTGTTGACCTCGATGCGGAGCTCCTCCAGCCGCTTGCCGATCTCCGCCTTGATCTCCGAATCACTCATCTTGAGCGAGGTGAACTCGTGGTCCAGTTCCTCGTAATTGAGGTAGACGCGCGCGCAGATCTGGCCACCCTGTTCGTAGACCAGGGACTCGAGCACATCGGGGTGCTCGTTGATCGCCTCCTCGATCTCCTCGGGATAGATGTTCTCGCCGCTGGGCCCGAGGATCATGTTCTTCACCCTGCCCTTGATATAGAGATAGCCCTTTTTATCAAAGACGCCGAGATCCCCGGTGCGGAACCAGCCATCCTCGGAGAGGACGGCCTGGGTGCGCTCCGGATCGCGGTAATAACCCTTCATTACCATGGGGCCGCGCACGACGATCTCGCCCTCGCCGGTGTCCGGGTGGGGATTGTCGATCTTCATCTCCACACCCTGCAGGGGCTTGCCGGTGGCGCGCAGGACCGTGGCGCGCGAATCCGTGCCGGCGATGAGGGGCGAGGTCTCGGTGAGGCCATAGCCGATGGCGTAGGGAAATTTGGCCTCGCGCAGGAACTGCTCGACATCCGCCGCCAGCAGGGCTCCGCCGATGCAGAAATCGTGCAGCTCCCCGCCGAAGAAACGCAGCAGCTTCTTGCCCGCCGCCCGGTTGAGGGTGCGGCGCATGAAGGGATTCTTGTAGAGGGCGCGCATGGTCCGCTTCTGGGTGAAGGTGGGCAGAACCTTGGTCTTGTAGATCTTTTCAATTATAAGCGGCACCGAGCACATGATCGTCGGCTTGATCATCTCCAGGGCCGGGAGCAGCGCGCGCGGTGGGCGGCTTGTCCAGATAATAGACCGAGGCTCCGGCGTAGAGTACCAGGACGAAGCCCAGGGTGCATTCATAGGCGTGCGAGAGGGGCAGGATCGAGACCAGGCGGTCGGTCTCATCCAGCTGGATGATCTGTTTGGTGGCGATGGCGTCGCTGACGATGTTCTTGTGGGTGAGCATCACCCCTTTGGAGTTGCCAGTGGTGCCGGAGGTATAGATGATCGAGGCGAGATCCTCCTCGGCGACCTCGTGACCGCGCCCGGCCAGACGCATGGCGGCCTCCTTCAGGCGGTCCAGGCCGATGCTCCCCTGAGTGATGAAATCCTTGAGCCGATCCTTGTCGGTCTGCAGCGGCACGGGAGAAAAATCATCGATCATGAAGATGGTGCGCAGGGAGGACTCAAATTCGTCCTCGATCTTGCTGTAAAGCTTTTCCGAGACAAAGACCGCCTTGGCACCGGAATGGCGGATGATGTGCTGCACCTCGCCGGTGGTGAAATCGGGGAGGATGGGCACAACCACCGCGCCCATGGTGGTGATGGCGAGATAAGCCACGCCCCACTGCGGCTTGTTTTCGCTGAGGATGGCCACGCGGTCGCCCGCAAGGATGCCCTTCTCCTGCAGCTGGGCCGAGAGGAGCTGCACCTTTTCCAGCAGGGCCTCGTAGGTGAGGAGCATGCCGTCCACCATGCCCAGAGCCGGCCGCTGAGGCCAGGCTGCGGCCGAGTGCTTGAGAAGTTCAGCCAATGTCAGCGAAGAGAGTTCATGTGCCATATGATTTTCCTGTATAATAACGGCTTCGTTTGATTCAATATAGCCATCCGGCGCGAAAAAGACAAACGAAATGAATTTGCTTCACCTCTGGCGGCCGGGCGGCCCTGGCCTCGATGCACCAGGCGGCCGCGGCCCGCACTGCAGTCTTTCAAGCCCGTGGATTCAGCGCAGCACCTGGACCATCCGCGTCAGTGCCGCCCCTTCCAGCCGCACCTGAAGGTAATAGATCCCCGGGGCCACGGTGATGCCGCGCCCGTCGCGCAGGTCCCAGGTCAGAAGATGATCCCCCGCGCCGGCGGCCGCCAGAGGCCAGCTCCTCACCGTCTGGCCGAGGCTGTTACAGATGCGCACCTCGCCCGCCTGCAGGGGGTGCAGGGCGGTGATCCGCCACTGCGCCGATCCAGCGGCCGCCGTCACCGGATTGGGCCAGGCGGCGCTGATCCCGAACTGCTGCGGCTGCTGTGGAGCGAGGGCCACGCCGACCGGAGGAGCGGTCTGCTCGGCGATGGCCACCCCCAACGGCTGCCGCACCCAGGTGAACAGGCTGTCGGCGAAGGAGGCGTCCCGGCTGCGCTCGGGCAGCATGTAGAGGGTGAAGCCCATGGTGATCTGGGACATCGCCAGGTCGGAATTGCTGTTGGCCTGGGCCCAGAGCCCCATGTCGCCGTAGGAACGGCCGTCCCCGCTCTCCGGGGTGCCGTCCTCAGTCCCGCCGGACCGGCTGTCGCGGTAGTAGAGCCTGGTCGTGCCCCCCTTGATGTCAGGCATCTCCATAACCAGTACAAACGTGCCCTGCACGCCCGAGGCCATCGCCCAGTGCATGCCGGTCTGGGTCGCGAGGTTGGCCTCGACCCCATCGGCCTGGCCATCGATCGCCACACCGCCGCGATTGGCCTCGGAATAGAACCTCATCCCCGCCGCGGCGGGGGAGAGATCGAGGGACTGGCGCAGGGTCTTGGCTTTGGCGAGTGCAATAATGAAGTAATTCACCTGCTCCCCTTGCACCCCGAGGGTGACCGAAAAGGGGTAATAGGTGAGGCGGTAATCGATCGGGGCATCCCTGATCAGCAGCCTGGGGACGGAGAGCTTGGAGCGCTGGTCGCGCATCAGCCGGATCGGCCCCGGCCAGGGCGAGCACTCCCCCTTGTTGAGGGTATCCTCGACGAGGGCATAATAACCACCGGCGGCACTGGTGTTGCCCGCCAGGCGCAGCTTGAGGCGGTCGAGGAGGTCGAGCCGGGGATCAGCCGCCAGGGTGATATAATCGATCCAGCCGTCGGGGTTGTGGCCGAGCCGGTATGAGGGGGTGACAACCGTATCGGCCGCTGTGCCCGCCGGGGCGTCGATGTGGCTGTGATAGCCCGCCGGGCCCGGCTGGCTGCTCCTGTAGAGATAGAGCCATCCCTTCCTGGCGGGATCGAGCTGGTCGTAGAACTCGAACTCGAGGCGCTGCGGCGGCCGCTCGCCGGCGATGTCGTGCCAGTAGCTCGCCGGGGCCCGGTCGCCCAGATCCCCGGGCATGAAGACCAGCTCGTCGTTCTCGTCGATGCGCCCGCCCGGCCAGGGATGCTTGTAGCCGCCGTTGGCCTGGACGCTGTCGACCTGAAAGGGCACCGCCTGCCAGCGGCCGCCCTGATATTTAAAGGCGAGCCATTCTCTCGAATCGAAACTGGCCAGCGGCAGCATGATCCCCTTGATGACGATCGGCACATAGCGGCGCTGCAGGCTCTTGCCCTGCGCCGGCAGCTGGGCCGCCGCGGCGAGGAGCAGCAGGGCGGTGATAACTCTTTTCATCATATCTCTCCACTGATGGCGAACATAAAGCTGCGGATCTCCCCGAGCACGCGCTCGGAGACGGTATAATTATAGTTGAGGGCGTTGCGCACGATGAACTGGAAATCCCAGCCCTGCTGGCGCCAGCCGAGGCGCACATCCCAGATTCTGGCCGGCACGCGCTCGTCGAGGGGATAGACCGCCACCTTTTCGATGCGGCCGACGTAGCGGTAATCGGCTCCGGCGGAAAAGCGGCCGAACTGCACAAAGGGCGAGAGAGAGGCGATGAAGCGCGGCCGGTAGAGCAGGGGGCCGCCCGACTGCTTGTCGCGCGGGTCCATCCATGTGGCCGCCGCCTGGAGATTGATACGGTCCCGCCAGAAGCGGGTGCGCAGCTCGGTCTCCACGCCCTGGATGTAGGCGACCGGATAGTTGACGAACTGGGCGGCCAGCTGGGAGGCGAGCAGGGTCGGTTCGATCAGATTGGCGTAGCGGTTGAAAAAGTAGGTCGCCTCGAGGTAAACGCGCTCGTCGATGGTCTGGCGCACCCCGATATCGAAGAGGATGGAGCGCTCGGGCTCGAGGTTGGGATTGGGGATGGCCTTGAAATCCTTCGAGCCGGCGGTGATGAAGCGTTCGACCACCGTGGCGGCGCGGAAGCCGCGGCCGAATGAGCCGTGGAGGATGGTTCCATATGCGGGCTGCCAGCTGAAGCCGATCTTGGGACTGACCTGGTATTCGAGGGAATCACCCACCAGCTGATAGGTATCCCAGCGCAGGCCGGCGTTGAGATGAAGCAGGTTCGAGACCTTCCAGATCTCCTGGATGTAGGGCGAGATGCCGTTGGCGTTGCGTTTGCCGTAATACTCGGACTCGACGGTGTCGAATTTATAATCCAAACCCATCGACAGGCTGTGGGCCGGCGAGGGCTGCCAGCTCACCTGTCCCTCGCCGCTGACCCCGATCGCGGGGGTGAAGGCGCTGGTAATATTGAAGGGGATGCCCACCAGCTGCTGGTTGAAGGAGAGGCGGGCCTTGCCAGAGAAGCGGGGCGAGAAAACCTGGCTGTAGACCAGATAGCCGACGTAGCCGTTGAGGCTGTAGCTGTCGCCGCGGTCGGTTGCAGGCACATTGAGAGCCCGGTTCTGTTCCAGCCACTGGAGAAAGATGTCGCGCTCCTCGTGACTCCAGGTCGAGAAGAGCGAGAACGAGGCGTTGTTGGGCAGCTGCCAGACCCCCTTGCCGGTAAGATACCAGCGCTCGAAATGGCCGTTCTCGCGGTCGCCGGTGGAGGCGTGGCGGGATAGGGCCAGGCGCAGCCCGAGCGGCCCAAAACTCTTCGAGGCGCTGAGGTCGGTGCGATGGAAGTGCAGGGTCCTGTCGGTCCATTTCCATGCCGGCACCGAGGGTCGGTCGTAAAGGCCGGAAGCCTGGCGCACCGACAGGGAGAGCTCGCGGCTGGGCTGCCGGGTGATCATGTTGACCACCCCGCTCAGGGCGCCCGAACCGTAAAGAGATGAGGCGGCTCCCTTGAGCACCTCCATGCGCTCGATTTCGGTGACCGGGAGGATGTTCCAGTTGGCCTCGCCGAGGTCGCTGGTGAGGATAGGCACCTCGTCGAGCAGGACCAGCATGCGGCTGCCGCCGAGGCGGTTGTAGCCCGAGCCGCCGCGGATGTTGATATACTCGCCGATCATGGTGACGCCGGAGACCAGCTGCAGGGCCTCGGCGGCTCCGAGGAGATTGCGCCGCCGCATCGCCATGCGGTCCATGACGCTGATGCTGGCCGCGGCCGAGGCAAGGGTCTCGGGCTGGCGCGATCCGGTCACCACCACCTGGTGCATGGGAATGACCGTCGGTTTGAGGCGAAGCTCGATCTCCCTGCTCTCCGCGGCAGCCAGGATGATCTCGATGAGAGCCGGCTCGTAGCCGATGTAGGTGGCGCGCAGGGTGAGCCTTCCCTCCGGCACCTTGAGCAGGGCAAAATGGCCGCGGTTATCCGTCGTCGCCCCCAGCACCGATCCGGCGATCTGGATGTTGGCGCCGGGCAGGGGCTGGCCGGTGACCGCATCGAATATTCGCCCGCTGATGCGCCCCTCGTCCGCAGCCAGCAGCGGGACGGCGAGGAGCAGCAGACATGCGAAAAACCTTCTCATCGGCCGACCCGGGACACCATCGCCCAGTCGCAGTAGATATCGATGCCTTCCGCCACGGGATGCTCTTTGCTCAGGATCACCTCTTCGACGGAGTAGATGTTGCTGTCGGGATTGGCGCCGTAAAAACCGAGAATATTCGAATAATCCCACTCCCTGCCCTTTTCGCGGTAGATGGCGCCGACCAGTGCGTAGGTGGCCAGGGGAGCGGGCAGACTGTAAGCAGGCGCCGGCTGGCTGAGATTGATCGAGGTGTTGGTGAAGACCAGGTCGCCGAGGCCCTGCGGCGGGAAATTGACCACCGCCACGACGCGGACGGCGTCGACGCGCGCGGGCTTGAGCTCGGGATGGAGAAAAACCACCCGCCCCGAAATCCGCGACTCGATCGTGCCGAGGCCGTGATCGATCTCGCAGGCCGGGAGCAGAAGCAGGAATGCCGCTGCGGCCGCTGCGATATATCTAACCATTCAGCGCTCCCATACATTACTCCCCCGTTCCGTCTTGCAGTACAGCCGAGGGATGGTGCCGGCTTTTACTCTTCAACGCCGCTGCACTCCGATAGTTCGCGGCCTGGATCACAATTTTGTATTTCTACTTCTCCTTGCGCGGATAGTTGCCAGCCATGGCCGCCAGCAGCATCGCGCGGGTCTCCTCCGCCAGTTCGGTCGTCAGCAGCCACTGCAGATAGTCCGGATAGTTCTCGTGGAGCCACTGCAGGGTGCTGCCCTTGTGCTTGCCGAACCCGATCACCGCCTGGTTGTTCTTCCAGTAGAACTTGCGGTCGGGGGTGACCCAGCGGCCGTCATCGGCCGGCGTGCAATAGGCTCCGAGCCGGGCCACATCCCTGGGCAGGTCGGAGTAGCGGGCGAGCTGACCCTCGAGGACCTCGAGGGTGGCGCGGACGTCGGCGAGGGCGTCGTGCGCCCCTTGCAGCTCCTTGCGGCAGTAAAAGCGATAGGCCGCGGTCAGATCGCGCGGCTCGCGTTTGTGAAAGATCACCTGGGCGTCGATAATTCGCCGCCCGCCCCCCTCGAGGGGCACGCCGGCGCGTTCCATCTCGGCCTGTAGAAAAGGTACATCAAAGCGCGCCGCATTGAAGCCGGCGAGATCGCTCTCGTGCAGCAGCGCGCTGATGCGCGGAGCGAAGGCGGAGAAGAGGGGTTGATCCGCCACCATCGCGTCGGTGATGCCATGGACCCGGCTCGCCTCGGGCGGGATGGGGATGCCGGGATTGACCAGTTCCTTCCACTCGGTCAGCTGCCGGTCCGGATCGACCCGGATGAAGGCGAACTGGACGATGCGATCGAGCTGGACCTCGAGTCCGGTGGTCTCGAGATCGAAAAAGACCAGGGGACGATTGAGGTGCAGAAGATGGAGAGGGGTCTCCGGATCTTCAAAGAGCAGGGATTGCTGTTCATCAGCCATGCGCAGGGCTTTCCTAGAGTAAAACCGGTCCTGGAGAGAGTCCTCCGCCAGGGCGCGGGCGGGGCTCCATATCGTTTAACATAGGTAAAAGATAGAACATATTCAAACAATTATTCATGCCGGGTACCCCCAAAATCTGGCTTAATTAATTATATCCGGGTGGGACTTAGGTTTTGGGGAGTGCCCTGATTATTCCTTCCGAAAAAATACTGTTTTTTTTGGAAAATTTGGTTAATTTAAGGGTGAATTATGCATCAACCTATGTGATAACATCATGAGACACTGCATCTCTTCCCTCGTCCCGGCCCTTCTTCTCCTCCTCCTGGCCGCCCCCTCCGCCCTTCCGGCG
>JAKPUX010000069.1 GCA_029554865.1 bacterium
ATAGGCGATGGATGCCGTTGCCACGTAAGGGGCGCCGTGGGCTGCAAGGATCAGGGGAAGATCCTTCTTCGGCCGCTTGTTGCCAAACGAGCAGCTCCCCGCGGGGCTCGTGGTGGTGCTGGCATCGTAGGGGGTCGCCCCCGATCGCTGGATGCCGGTATTCATATAGGCCTCGTTGTCGTAGCAGATATAGATAAAGTCATCCCCGCGTTCAGCCGCGGCGCTGAGGGCCTGGAAGCCGATATCGAAGGTGCCGCCGTCGCCGGCCCAGCCGATGATCGTGGTATCCTTTTCGCCGCGCAGATCGAGGGCGGCGCGCAGGCCGCTGCAGACCGCTCCGGTGGTGGCGAAGGCGGTATTAAGTACGGGCACCTTCAATGCCGACTGGGGATAATTGCCCGCGATGATCGCCCAGCAGCAGGCAGGGATGACCACCATGGTCTTGTCGCCGAGGGCGCGGAGGGCCAGTTTCATGGCGATAGTCGCGCCGCAGCCGGGGCAGCCCACATGCCCCGTGTTCATCAGCTCCCTCTCCTCAAACAGCTCACTCTTGCTCATTTCAGCAGCTCCTCCTTCACACCCAGCCAGACGCTCTCGATGGCGGGCCGGTCGGTTCCGCGGGTCAAGGCAAAACAATCCCGGATGGTCTCCACGGTGATATCGCGGCCGCCGAGGCCGGCGATGTAGCTGTAGACGGGAACCGGGTTCCCGCCCTGGAGCGCGCTCCTGAGTTCGCTGGCGAAGATGCCGCCCGCCCCGAAGGAGCAGTTGCGGTCGAGCACCGCCACCTTTAGTGCCGATTTTAAAACTTCATGCACGCTGCGGACGGGGAAGGGGCGGAACATCCTGATCCGCAGCAGCCCCGCCTTTTGGCCCTCCGCACGCAGCTGATCCACGACCACGCGGGCGGTGCCGGCTGCTGTGCCGCTGGTGACCAGAATGACGTCAGCGTCGTCGCAAAGGTAGGGTTCGACCGGCCCGTAACGCCGTCCGAAGCGGGCGAAGAACTCCTCCTCGATGCGCTCCAGGAGCTCCGGAACGGCCTCCATGGCCAGCTGCATGCTGCGCCGCATCTCCATATAGACCCCGATCGGGGCGACGCCGTGGAGGCTCTGGGGATGGTCGGTGTCCATGCGGAATCTGGGGGCATAGGGGGGGAGGAACTGGTCGACCTCCTCCTGAGCGGGGAGGTCGACGGGCTCCCAGGTGTGGGAGAGGAAAAAGGCGTCGAGGATGACCATTACCGGCAGGTTGACGGCCTCGGCCAGGCGGTAGGCCTGCAGGGTGGTATCAAGGACCTCCTGGCCGTCGGCGCAGTAGAGCTGAATCCAGCCGGTGTCGCGCTGGGCGAGGCTGTCGGTCTGGTCGGCCCAGAGGTTCCAGCCGGGGCCGAGGGCGCGGTTGACCTCGGCCATGACGATGGGCAGGCGGCCGCCCGCGGCCCAGTGCAGCATTTCGTGCATCAGGGCGAGTCCCTGGGAGGAGCTGGCGGTGAAGGTGCGGACCCCGCCGGCGGCCGCACCGATGACTGCGGCCATGGCGGAGTGTTCACTCTCCACACAGAGAAAGCGCCCGTTCAGGGAGCCGTCGCTGCAGAATTTGGCGAGCTCTTCGACGATATGGGTTTGCGGGGTGATCGGGTAGGCCGAGACCACCTGGACACGGGCCAGGCGCACGGCTTCGGCGCAGGCCTGGCTGCCTTCGAGGATGGTTTTCATGAGGCCGCCTCCTCCATCTCCATGGCACAGCGCGGACATTCAGTGAGGCAGACCCCGCAGCCCTTGCAAAAGTCGTAGGTGATCCGGCGTTCCGGATCGGAGCGGCTGCTGTTCCGCAGCTCCAGCAGGACTGCGGCCTCCGGACAAAAGGTGCGGCAGTTGTCGCAGTCGTTGCAGATGCCGCAGTTGAAGCAGCGTCCGGCCTGTTCCAGCGCCCGGTCGGCCGTGAGGGCGGCCTCGATCTCGGCGAAAGAGCCCGCGGCAGCGGCGGAGGGCAGACTGTCACCCCGTTCCGGCGGGGCAGCGGTGAAATGGTCAGGATTGAGGTCGTCGTAGCGCACGATGCGTTGGGAGCGGCTGCGGCGCGGCCCTCCCTGGTAGATCTCCATCGAGAGGGATGGTCCGGCGCCGATGCGGCAGCGTTCGAGGCCGGGGGTGATGGCACCACATCCCTCCCGAAAGAGGAGGTCGAGGGCAATCGCTGCCTCCTTGCCCGAGGCGATGGCGTCGGCGACGCTCTCCACCTCATTGACCAGATCCCCGCCGAGGAGCACCGGCAGGCCGGTTGGGCTTTCCGGAAGGAGCAGAGTGTGGCTGAGCCGGAGGGCGCCCTCTGCCCCGGCCAGGGAGCGCCAGGGCTCCTCGGCCCGGACGCCGACGGCTGCGTAGACCGCGCCGAAATTCATCTCCCGGGTTTCGCCCTCGACCGGGACGACCCGCATGCGGCCGTCCGCCCCCGGCTCTGAAATGCGCATCTTTTGCAGGGTCAGGGTGAAGGCCTGGCTGTCGTGGCGGATGGCCAGCGGGGCGCTCAGTTCGACGAGGTTCACCCCCTCCGCCAGGGCGCTGTCGATCTCGTGGCTGAAGGCGGGCATCTCCTCGCGGCGGCGGCGATAGAGGATGGTCGGGGCGATGCCGAGGCGCAGCAGGGTGCGGGCGACATCGATGGCGGTGTTGCCGCCGCCGATGACGGCCGCGCTCCGCGGCCCTGATTCATCCGCCGGGCGGGTCTTCAGCCCGCCGGAGCGGACCGCGCGAAGGAAGGCGAGGCCGTCGATGGCCAAATCTCCGCCGGGGATGTCGAGGCCGAGGCCGCGGCCGTTGCCGCAGGCGATGAAAATGGCGTCGTAGCGCGAACGGGTTTTTCCGAGCAGCTCCTCATCCAGGGCCATGGAGCTGTGGATGCGCACGCCGAGTTCCCGAATCCTGCCGATTTCACGATCAAGGACGGCGGCGGGCAGGCGGTAGGCGGGGATGCCGTAGCGCAGCAGTCCGCCCGGCTCCGGGGCCGCTTCAAAGATCTCGCACTCATGGCCCAGGCGTGCGAGAAACCAGGCGGCGGCGAGTCCGGCCGGCCCTGAGCCGGCGATGGCGATGCGCCTGCCGCTGGCGGGCGCAGGCCTCAATTCAGCGGGGAGCGGCCCCTCCCCGGCCTGGTCGTCGAGAAAGCGCTCAAGGGCGTTGATGGCAACGGGGGCGTCGAACTGTGCGCGGTTGCATCCTCCCTCGCAGGGGTGGAAGCAGACGCGGCCGCAGCAGCCCGGCAGGGGGTTCTCGGTCATGATCGTGCGCCAGGCCTGGGCATATTCCCCTCGAACAGCCAGCATCTCGATGCGCGGGATATCTTCACCGCAGGGGCAGTGGACCGAGCAGGGGGCGGTTTTTTCCACATAGCGCGGCTGCCGGCTGCTCCAGGAGCCGGTCCGGTTGGCCGAGGTCGGCGCGGAGGAGATGGGCATGAAGAGGGGAAGGAGGGGAAGCTTTGCGTCTTGTGGTGTCATGAGACTGCCTTTCGGAAGATCGGGCCGGCAGAAGGCAGGAGCTCGCTGCCATTCACCTGGCCATGCAGCACCACGGCCTCATAGGCGGCGCGGGCGGCGGCGACGTTTTCGGAGATTTTGATCGGCATTTCACTTTCAATGGCCTCCACCACGGCCTCAAGCGGGGGGTTGGAGAAGAGGCGGGCGAAGGCCCCCATCATGGCGGTGTTGGTGATGGGCTGGTTTTTCGCCCCCAGGCCATGCTCCAGGGCGATATGGGCGGCATCCACGCAAGCCAGCTTGAAACCCTGAAAGGGTGCGAGGTCGGCCGGGAGCCCGGGAGCGTTGAGCAGAATCCAGCCGCCGGACTTGAGGCCTTTGGTGACATCGACCAGATTGATGAGCCTGGCGTCCTGGACGATGACGTGGTCGGGCTCATAGATGTTGCTGCGCAGATAGATTTTGGTTGTTTCCAGACGGAGGTAGGCCTCGACCGGGGCGCCGCGGCGCTCCGAACCAAAGACCGGGAAGGTCTGCACCCAGTAACCCGCCTGGAAGAAGGCCTTGGCGAGCGCGATGGAGGCGAGCACGGTGCCCTGTCCTCCCCGGCCGTGAAAGCGGAACTCCTTCATAGAATCTGGACTCTTTCTATACGATAAGAGGTGTATTATTGCGTGGCCGTGATAATCTGCTGTCCGCCCGGCGGTATGGTCTCCAGCCGGGCGGGCAGAGAAGAGGGGTGGTTACTCGTACTCCTCCATAGGCGGGCAGGCGCAGAAGATATTGCGGTCGCCATAGGTGTTGTCGATGCGTCCCACCGCCGGCCAGAACTTGTGCTCCCGCAGCCAGGCGACGGGGTAGGCCGCCTCTTCGCGCGAGTAGGGATGGCTCCAGCCGTCGGCGCAGACCTCGGCAGCGGTGTGCGGGGCTTTCTTGAGCACATTGTCGGCGGGGTCCGCCACGCCGTCCAGAACCGCCTGAATCTCGCGGCGGATGGCGCTGAGGGCGTCACAGAAGCGATCGAGTTCGCCCTTGTCCTCGCTCTCGGTGGGTTCGACCATGATCGAGTTATGGACCGGAAAAGCGACCGTCGGGGCGTGAAAGTTATAATCCATCAGCCTCTTGGCGATGTCCTCGGCTTCGATGCCCTGGGCCTTGAACTCGGCCAGGTCGAAGATCATCTCATGAGCGACGCGGCCGCGATCGCCGGTATAGAGCACCTTGTACTCCTTGCCAAGCCGGGCGGCGATATAGTTGGCATTGAGGATGGCGTATTTGGTCGCCTCGGTCAGACCGGCGCTGCCCATCAGCTTGATATAGGCATAGGAGATAAGCAGGATGCTGGCGCTGCCATAGGGGGTGGCGCTGACCGCCGGGATAGCCTTGCCGCCGCCGACCTCGACCAGGGGATGGCCCGGCAGATAGGGGGCAAGATGTTCGGCCACACAGATTGGACCCATGCCCGGGCCGCCACCGCCATGGGGAATGGCGAAGGTCTTGTGCAGGTTGAGGTGGCAGACATCCGCGCCGATGGCGGCCGGATTGGTCAGCCCCACCTGGGCGTTCATATTGGCCCCGTCCATGTAGACCTGGCCGCCGTTGGCATGGATGATCTTGCAGATTTCGACGATTTTTTCCTCAAAAACCCCATGAGTGGAGGGATAGGTGACCATCAGGGCCGAGAGGTTTTCCCTGTACTGCTCGGCCTTGGCCTGGAGGTCGTTGAGGTCGATGTTGCCCTTGTCGTCGCAGGCGACGACCACGACCCGGGTGCCGGCCATGACTGCGCTGGCGGGATTGGTGCCGTGCGCGGAGGCGGGAATGAGGGTGACGTCGCGATGGGCCTGGCCGTGGTCATGATGCCAGGCGCGAATCACCATCAGGCCGGTGTACTCGCCCTGGGCCCCGGAGTTGGGCTCGAAGGAGGCGGCGGCGAAGCCGGTGATCTTGCAGAGATCGCGCTCCAGTTCGTGAACAAGCTCCAGATAGCCCCGGGCCTGGTCGGCGGGCACAAAGGGATGCAGCTTCGAGAAGCCGGGCCAGGTCAGCGGCAGCATCTCGGCCGTGCCATTGAGCTTCATCGTACAGGAGCCGAGGGGAATCATTGAGGTAGTCAGGGAGAGGTCCTTGTTCTCGAGGCGCTTGAGGAAACGGACCATCTTGTGTTCGGAGCGGTAGGCGCTGAAGACGGGATGGGTGAGATAGGCGGTGACGCGCTTGAGGCTGCCGGTGATAGTATCGGCGGGAAGGGCGGCCTCCTTCTCCCAGTTGATGAGCGGGGCCTGCTGGCCGCGGGCGGCGGCGAAGATGGCGACGATCTCCTCAACGTCGGCAGGCTGGACGGTCTCGTCGAGGGCGATGCCGATCTGCTCTTCGCCGGCATAGCGGAAATTGATCCCGTTCTTCAGGGCCAGTTCGCGGATCCGTTCCCTGGCGCCGCCGGCGTGGACCAGGAGGGTGTCGAAATAGACGGGATTGCTCTGATCATAGTCCAGTTCGGCGAGCGCGGCGGCGAGGGCGCGGGTGAGGAGGTGGATGCGGCCGGCGATGGCCTTGATCCCCTCGGGGCCGTGCCAGACCCCGTACATGCCGGCCATGATCGCCAGCAGGGCCTGGGCGGTGCAGATGTTGGAGGTCGCTTTTTCGCGGCGGATGTGCTGTTCGCGGGTTTGCAGGGTCATGCGGTAGGAGCGCTTGCCGTGGCGGTCGATCGAGACTCCGATGATGCGGCCCGGCATCTGGCGCATGAACTCGCTGCGGGTGGCGAAATAAGCGGCGTGCGGTCCGCCGAAGCCCATGGGCACGCCGAAGCGCTGGCTCGAGCCGAGGACGATGTCGGCTCCCATTTCCCCCGGCGGGGTGAGGAGGGCGAGGGCGAGCAGGTCGGCCGCAACGGCGACCATGGCTCCGGCGGCGTGGGCCTTTTCGATAAAGCCGTTCCACTCCTCGGCCTTGCCGTCGACGTCGGGGTACTGGATGAGCAGGCCGTAGACGCGCTCGTCGAGCGCTGCGGAGTGGAGATCGGCAACGCGGAGTTCGATGCCCAGGGGGGCGGAGCGGGTTTTGAGAACGTCGATGGTCTGCGGCAGGCACTTGTCCGAGACCAGGAAGACGTTGTTATGGGGGTCGCGGCTCTTTTTGCTGTTGACGCGATGGAGCATGCTCATCGCCTCGGCTGCGGCGGTCGCCTCGTCGAGCAGGGAGGCGTTGGCGATCTCCATGCCGGTGAGGTCGCTGACCATGTTCTGGAAGATGAGCAGGGCTTCCAGACGCCCCTGCGAGATTTCGGCCTGATAGGGGGTGTACTGGGTGTACCAGCCCGGATTTTCAAAGATGTTGCGCTGGATCACCGGGGGGGTGATGGTATCATTGAAACCGAGGCCAATGTAGGAGCGCAAGAGCTGGTTTTTGGCTGCAGTTCTGGCCAGATCCTGGAGGAGTTGATATTCGCTCACCGGCTGCTGGGTGTCGAAGGGCTTGTCGAGGCGGATGTTCGCCGGCACGGTCTGGTCGATGAGGGCGTCGAGGGAAGGGACGCCGATGGTTTTGAGCATTTCATCCCGTTCACCGGGATGGGGGCCGATATGGCGCCCCGAAAACGGGTCCGTCAGGGGCAGTACATTGTTCATAACATCCTCTCGAAAGAAGGTTTAAAAGAAAATACGCAAGCCGATTCCGCCATCGATATCAAAAGAGCTGTCCGGGGTCAGGAGCATGACCGGGACAATCTCGACGAAGAGTTCCATGGGAATGGAGGTGAGGCTGTAATCGAGCCCGACCGGGATGCGCAGGCCCATTTCGGTCTCCTCCTTGAACCGGATGGCGATGCCGACGCCGTAATGCCAGTCGAGCCAGACCGGATCCAGATGGAGGGCATGATGGTTCTGCCGGAGCAAGTCACTGTGGAGGTAGAGCGAATGCTCACCTCCCGAGGTGGTCCAGGAGGCGGCTCCATCGATGGCCCGATGGGGGCCGATCCATGCCTTGCAGCTGAGGCCGGTCGGGGCGCCCAGGATCACGCCCACGCCGAAACCGCCGCTTTCCGCCGGAAGGGCGGAGGGGGCGGCCAGGAGGAGGAGAAGAAGGGCCGGGACGAGGGAAGAGATGCAGTGTCTCATGATGTTATCACATAGGTTGATGCATAATTCACCCTTAAATTAACCAAATTTTCCAAAAAAAACAGT
>JAKPUX010000078.1 GCA_029554865.1 bacterium
GATCTCGATCCGGCCCGGCTCGACCACCGGCCGCAAGGCCTGATCAAGTTCCTCCAGTTCGCCCCTGCCCAGGGTCAGCACTACCTGCCGGCTCTCGCCCGGCTCGAGATGAATCCTGGCAAACTTTTTAAGCGCCATGAGCGGCCGCGCCAGATCTGAGCGCGGCCGTCGTGTATAGAGCTGGACCACCTCATCGCCGCCGCGGGGACCGCTGTTGCGCAGCTCGAAGCGGACCAGCAGCGAGTCCTGCGCCGGGCAGTCGAGTTCCAGGCTGTGGTAAAAGAAGCGGGTATAGCTCAGTCCATGGCCGAAGGGGAAAAGGGGCTCGCCGGGCAGGTCATGGTAATAGTCCAGCCGTCCGGTGGGCTTGTGATGGTAGACCAGGGGCAGCTGCCCCTCTGCCAGGGGAAAAGTGACGGGCAGGCGGCCGGCGGGATTGTAATCGCCGAAGAGCATCTCGGCGGCGGCATGGCCCCCCTCCTCGCCGGGATACCAGAGGGCCGCCACCGCTTCCACCTCATCGAGCCAGGAGTTCATGGTCACGGCGCTGCCGGCTGTGAGCAGCACGATGACCGGCACGCCGGTGGCGGCCACGGCGCGGATGAGCTCTTCCTGACGGCCGGGCAGGCGCAGGGAGGCGCGGTCGAGCCCCTCCCCCTCGACGATGCCGGCGCAGATCACCGCCACCTCGCTTGCGCGCGCAGCGGCCACCGCCTCCTCCATGCCATCGCCCGCTTCATCCCTCTCCCGGTAATCCCACAGCAGCCGGAGCCGTCCGCCCCCCTTGCGCTCGCAGAACTCAATCCGGAGAGGATAGGCGAGGTTCTTGCGCACCGGCCAGGGAGCCATGACCCGGCGGTAGGAGCCCTTCTCCCCGTTGTCGATCAGCAGCGAGTCGCCGATCCAGAGCCGGAAGCCGTCATTGCCCTCCAGGCCGATGCGCAGCCGGCCGTCAGCCGGGGCCACCAGCTTCCCCGACCAGGCGGCACTGAACCACTCCCGCTGCAGCCCGGGATGGGGGGAAAAGAGGCTCCAGTTGAAATCAATGCGGGCGTCGAAACGCTCGAATAGAGGTGCGCCGTCGAAATCGGGATTGGCCCAGTAACGGCCGACCAGGCCGGCCTCCCCCCCGCCGGCCTCGAGAGACGGCGAGCGCGGGGCTCCGCGCCATGCGGCCTCGTTTTTTTCCGGCGATGGGGAGCGGCGCAGCCAGCGTTCCGGGATGACCGTGACCTCCGTCTCTTCACGGCTGCAGCCCCGGGCATAATTCACCTTGATGAGTTCCCCGGCGCGGGCGCGGATCCCCTCCAGAATGGAGACCGGCCGGATTCCCGGACCGCTGTAGCCGCCAAGCCGGGCCTCCGCCGCCTCCGGGCCGATGACCGAAATGGATCTGATCGCGCGCGAGAGCGGCAGGGTTTGCGCCCGGTTTTTGAGGAGCACGATGCTCTCCCTCGCCGCCTGGCGGGCCAGCTCCCGGTGGCGGGTGGTCCCGTTGACGCGCCCGGCCTCGGCCGGATCGACATAGGGATCCTCAAAGAGCCCCAGCTCGAATTTGGCGCGCAGCACACGGGCCGCCGCCCGGTCGATGATCAGGCTGTCGATATAGCCGCCGCGCAGGGCCCGGGTGAAAAAGAGCTCAAAATGGTCGATGGTCGACTGGAAGAGGACGTCGAGGCCGTTTTCAAAGGCCGACTTGACTGAGGCCTCATAATCGGCGCTGACCCCGTGCAGGTCATTCATGCCGCCGACGGCGCCGGCGTCGGAGATGACAAATCCGCGGAAACCCCACTCCCCCTTGAGTTTGCGGTTGAGCAGCCAGTCATTGGCCGTACAGGGACGCCCATCGAGGCTGTTGTAGGAGATCATCAGGGAGCGCGAGCCGCCCCGGCCGATGCAGGCGGCAAAGGGCGGCAGATAGAGTTCCTCGAGCAGCCGCTCGCTGTAATGGACCGGATAGCTGTCGCGCCCGCCTTCGCCGTGGTTGGCGACGAAATGCTTGGGGGTGGTGATGATGCCGGAGGCTTCGAACGCGCGCACAAAGGCGAGGCCCATTTCTGCAGAGAGCAGGGGATCCTCGCCGTAGCTCTCCTCGACGCGGCCCCAGCGCACGTCGGTGGCGACATTGACCACCGGCGACAGCACCTGGCGGATACCGCGGGAGCGGCACTCCCGGGCAATGGCGGCGGCGACGCTCCCGATCAGCTCCGGATCCCAGGTGGCGGCCAGTCCGATCGCCTGGGGAAAGGCGGTGGCGCCGTCGCGCACCAGGCCGTGCAGGGCCTCGTCGAAGGGGATGATCGGGATGCCGAGACGGGTCTCCTCCACGAAAAAGCGCTGGGCCGAATTGATCATCTCCGCCATGGCCGCCGCCGATCCCGAGGGGCCGTAGCGGAGAATCTGCGCAGCGGCGGCGCTCCCGGCCGGAGTGGTGTGAAACTGCAGCCCGAAAATGCCCTTGTCCAGCTTGTGCCGGTCGTGTTCGAGGTCGCCGGGAGCCATGAAGAGCTGCCAGAGCTTCTCCTCCGGGGTCATGCGGCCGAGCAGATCCCGGACGCGCACCTCCACAGCCAGAGCCGGGTCCTTGTAGGGGAGAGTTCCCCCGGCAGGCGCGGCCGCCTGCACGGCCGGAAGCAGCGCGGAGAGGGACAGAATAGCGGCCAGGGTCAGCCGGCGCCGTGCAGATGAAGCCATCTCAACTCCTTTTCAAGGATGTAATTACGCGCACAAAGCGCACCTCAAAGGGCGCAAAGCTGATGCTCTCCACCTCTTCGAGGGACCGGCCGAGGGGATCGCAGAGCACGATCCGCCCGCTGCTGAAAGCCGGGTTGAGGCTCAGGGTCGCCGGCCGCCCCTCAACCTCACGCAAATGGAAAAGCACCCCCTCCCCCTCCAGCCGGGCGGCGACCAGGAGCAGCTCACCGCTACCTTCGGCGGCAAAGGGCCACAGCGAGCGGGGCGATACGCCGGAGCGGCCCGCAGCCGAAGCGGGCAGAACCCGGGAGATCATGGGCACGCGGCTCCCCCAGCCGAAACGGGTGGCGGCGCTGTTGGAGCCCTCCTGCCCCGAGGTGAGGGCATAGGACCACGCAAGCTCCCCCTCCTGGCTGGCGCAAAAATTGGTGGTCCAGTAGTTGTTCAGCACCCAAGAGTAGATCTGTCCGCTCTCCGGGACGGCCCCGCGCCGGTAGCGGCCGGTGTTGATGCCGCCGAACTGCATGAGCGGGGCTTCGCCGCTCACCAGCACAATCTGGGCCCCTTCGGCGCGCAGGGCGGCGTAGTTCTGCACAGCATTCCAGTCGTTGGCCGTGCCTTCGATCTGATTGACGCCGGGCGAGACCAGCCCGCCCTGGGCCTCGAAATAGAGGTCTCCGCCGGGCAGGGCGAAGGGGAAAGCGACGTAAAGCCCCTCCGGCCCGGTCTCGGCCAGCTTGCGCCCGCTGAAGTGGAGTTCGATGCGCCTGACCTCCCGGAGGAGGCGCAGCTCGCAGCGCAGGCCGGAAAATCCCGCACCACTGCCGCTGATAAAGAGGCTCTGCCAGATTGGACCGTCGATGCCCGGCTCGATGCGTATCTGCTGCAGGGGAGTGCGGGTGAACTCACCCAGCCTCAGTTCCTCCATGGCCCGGCGGTCGTGGAGGCGTTCATAGATCACCTCGCCCAGCTGGTGACGCCGTCCGGGATCGAGCAGCTCCAGCCCCAGTTCCCGGTCGAAGAGGCTGCGCACCCCCCCTGTGGTTTCATCCACCTCCAGACGGTAAAAATGGTTTTCAAGCAGGCCGGCAGCGGGCAGGCAGGGTTGAGAAACCGGACGCGCCTTCTGGCTCACCTCGATGCGCAGGGTCCGCCAGCCGAAGGGCGGAACCTTGTCGATCCAGACTGCCCAGTAATTGCCCTCGGGGCGGCTGGCGGCGAGCTGCGCGGCCGTTTCACGCCCCTGTTCATCCACCAGACGGAAGGCCTTATCTTTCGGCAGGAGCTGATTGTCGATGTAAACGGTGTGAAGCCCGGAACGCTCCCAGTTGAGGGTGTTGAAGACCACCAAAGTTGGCACCCGATCAGGCGCGAGGATGCCCTGGAGGAAGCCGAGGGCCGACTCGCGCAGGAGGCGGCTCTGCATGGCGCCGTTCCAGACATAAGCGGCCTTTTCAGCCCACTGTTCCTGGCTGTT
The DNA here is from genome assembly GCA_029554865.1 of bacterium. Taxonomy (GTDB): domain Bacteria; phylum Zhuqueibacterota; class Zhuqueibacteria; order Residuimicrobiales; family Residuimicrobiaceae; genus JAKPUX01. Next base: position 4,172 of record JAKPUX010000078.1, read on the forward strand.
GGCGGCGAGGGGATCGGAGATGCTCTCGGCGGCGCCCATGGTGTGTTCGTGCCAGAAGTTAAGCTGATCCATCACCCCTGCGATGCGGCCGGGCACGGAAGCCGGCAGTTCGATGCCCGCCAGCCGGGCGATGGCGAACAGCCCCTGATTGGCGATCATCCCGGCCTGGGCCTCCCGCCCGGCTGCGGTTTCGCGCTGGGCGGAGCCGAAGCCGTCGGTCCACCAGTCCGGCCAGGCGGCGCGCAGCACCGGCGGGGAATCGCCTGCGCGGGCGGCGATGTGGTCGAGAAACTCGCGGGCGGTGGCGCTGCGCAGGCGCGGCCACAAATACTTGTTGTTCCAGGCCTCGATGACCGACGAGGCCATGGTCGATGGCGGAGCATTGTCAGTGAAGTAGCCGCTGAACTGGAGAGAGAGGGCATCGTGGGGATAGCCCCGTTCCTCGAGGCCGTTCAGATAGATGGTGAGGGAATCGACAAAATTCCCTTCGTCTCCGGAGAACAGGCCGAGCATATTGCCGGTCATGTAATGGTCGGCGCGGAAGGCGAGCACTCTCTTCCCCGCCGGCGACTCCCACCAGAAGGCGGTGGGAACCGCAAAGGGTTTGAGGGCGCGGGCGTCGTTGATGCCCGAGGTGACATAACGGATGCCGAGCGCGTTCAGGTAATCGGTCAGGCACCAGGCGAAGCCGTTGACGTCGTTCTGCATGGCTGTGCAGACCGGCAGTCCCAGCGCCTGAAATTCGCGCAGGGGCTCGAGGGCATGGAGCAGGGCGTTCTCGTCGGGTAGTTCCGACCAGTTGAGAAGCTGAGCGGTGACCTCGATGCGCCCCTCCCGCACGCGTCTGAGCAGCCGCTCGATCTGGGCTTTGGGGCGGCTCCTGAGATACTCGCGCACCGCCCAGGAAGTCTCGCAGGTCCAGCGGAAGCGGGCGTCATCCGGCAGGTGATCGGTCTGGTCGCAGAAATCGAGGGCGTAATCGATATAGCGGAGGTGTTCGGCGAGGATCTCGGCCTGGGGGCGGGTATAGCCGATGTCGGTATGGCTGTGCTGGACCAGATAGATCGTCCGCGGCCGCACCGGTTTCTGCACGAAGGTGCGGGTGAGGGAGCGGCCGTCGATTTCCACGCTCACCGAGCGGGGGGTCTCCTTATGGACGGCGGGATAAAAGAGCGGGCAGCTGTTGCGCCCGAAAAGCAGGAGCAGCTTGTGGTCGGGCTGGCCTTCAGCCCGGATGACAGCCTCCCCCTTGTCGCCGAGATAGAGCAGCTCGACTGCGACCGGCTGGGTTCCGTCGCGCATCAGCACCCCGGCCGGGAGGAGAAAGAATTCCTGCCGGATCGGGCCGGTGAAGGTCATCACCCAGCCGCTGCTGCCGGCGGCGGAGCCGGTGATGCGCAGCCCGAGGGCTTGGCCATTCTTCAGGCCGGCCGCGGGCAGATCGAGGGTCATCAGTCCGAAACGATCCCGGTGCCGGTCGCTGCCGATGGTGCGAAAGGCAAGGATCGCCCCTCCAGCGCCTTGGATCTGCCACTCCGCCTCGTCCTTTGTGGTGAATTCGGCGAGGGGACGATCTGCAAGTGCGAGGGTGAAGGAGTACTCGCCCAGGTTGCAGCCCAGGCCCGCGAGCCAGACCAGGCGCACCCGCCTCGTTCCCGCCGGCAGAATGAGGGGCTCACTCCGCCAGGCCATGGAGGAGGTGCCGTCACCGGCGCGGCAGATCAGAGCCTCGCGCAGCCAGGGGAGGGGGGATTCATAGCCCATGGTCGTGCCGCTCAGGGTTTCCGCATAGCCGCTGACGACTATGTCAGGGGTACAAGTTTGGGACATGGCTGAACTCGCTCCTGAAAGGAAGAATATCAAGAAGCACAAGAGGAGCATCTTCTCTCCGTGATTTGGCCGGACAGTGCGGCGCACGGCACCGGACGAGGCAGCCGGGCGGCCGTTCCACCCTGTGCTGCCAATTTGCACCATTTTTTCAATAATTGCAAGGCCTTTCCCCGGCCCGATCAGGGTTGTACACTCAAAGCGCAATTCCCGCTTGCTTTCCTGTCATACTCTTTGTAATTTCCAGTGAAAGGGGAAGGCCATGCACGAGATCTCGGTTGCAGCCGCTTTGATGCGCAGGGTTCTGGCTGAAAAGGAGGCGCGGAAGCTCGAACGCATCAGCCAGATCGTCCTGCAAATCGGTCCGATGAGCGGGATCATGCCGGACGCGCTGCAGTTCGCCTACGACTCACTGCGCGAGGGCACGCAGCTGGAGGGGACCGAGCTGGTCATCCACAGCGCGGAACTGACCACCTGCTGCCGCCACTGCCTGCACCTCTTCGACAGCCGCCTGATGCACACCCGTTGTCCCCGCTGCGGCTCGGAGGAGCTGCAAATCATGGGCGGGGATGAATTTTTCATCCAGTATCTGGTCACGGAGAAGGTATGAGCGAGATCATCCCCATCGGCGAAAAGGTGCTATCCGATAACGACCGCCTGGCGGCTGAAATCCGCGCCCGGCTGGCCCGTCTGAACCTCCCCTCCCTCAATCTGGTCAGTTCGCCCGGATCGGGCAAGACCTCCCTGCTGGAAAAGACCCTGGCCCATTTCGGCGGCCGCCTGCGCATCGCCCTCATCGCCGGGGATGTCCAGACCGACAACGACGCCCGGCGTCTGGCCGCCGCCGGCGGAGCGCTGGTCCGGCCCATCGTCACCGGCGGCGCCTGCCACCTCGACGCCCGCATGGTGAGCCGGGTGCTGGCGGAGATGGAACTGGAGGGCTGCGGCCTGCTCATCATCGAGAATGTCGGCAACCTGGTCTGCCCTTCCAGTTATGATCTCGGCGAGGACAAAAAGGTGGTGCTGCTGAGCACGGCCGAGGGGGACGACAAGCCCCTCAAATACCCGGCCATCTTCCGCCGCGCCGCCCTGCTGGTGATCACCAAGACCGACCTGCTCGGCCTTTCCGATTTTGACCTCGAGCGGGCCGCACGCCATGCCCGCATGATCAATCCGGAAATCGAAATCCTCCATCTTTCCAGCCGCAGCGGCGAGGGGATGGCCGACTGGTACGCCTGGCTGGAGCGGCTCACGAGGCGCCCCGCTGCCGCGGTTCCCGATGCGGGGGGCAATCCGCTTGAATGAGGAGAGGAACAGGATCGAACGCCGCCGCATCCGCCTCGAGGGCATCGTTCAGGGGGTGGGATTCAGGCCCTTCACCCTGCGCATTGCCCGGGAGTGCGGCCTCACCGGCTTTGTCCGCAATGAAAGCGGCGGGGTCCTGATCGAGGCTGAAGGCAGCTCCTTCGTGCTCGATCAGTTTCTCGCCCGGCTGCTGAGTGAGCATCCCCCCTACGCCCGGGTGGTGCGCCACAGCGTGAGCCCTCTTCCCCTCGGGGGAGAGGCGGATTTCACGATCCAGTTCAGCACAAAGGGCCCCGCAGAAGCCTCCTTCATCTCCCCCGATCTGGCGGTCTGCCCAGACTGCCTGGCGGAGATGAACAATCCGGCGGAGCGCCGCTGCCGTTACCCCTTTCTCAACTGCACCCGCTGCGGCCCGCGCTACAGCATCGTGCGCAGCCTCCCCTACGACCGCAGCCGCACCTCGATGGCCGACTTTGTGATGTGTCCCGCCTGCCGGGCCGAATACGATGATCCCGGCGACCGCCGCTTCCACGCCCAGCCCACCGCCTGCCCGAACTGCGGCCCGCGCCTCTGGCTGGCCGGTTCAGGAGGCGAAGAACTTTCGGTTCCCGATCCCATCGCTGCGGTCTGGCGCCTGCTGCAGGAGGGCCGGATTGTGGCGGTGCGCGGGATCGGCGGCTTTCACCTTTGCGCCGATGCGCGGAACGGGGAGGCAGTGGAGACCCTGCGCCGGCGCAAGGGGCGCGGCCGCAAGCCCTTCGCCCTCATGGCCCGCGACCTCGCCACTATCCGATGCTGGTGCGAGGTGAACACTGAAGAGCAGGCCCTGCTCAAAAGCACACCGCGGCCGATCATGCTCCTGAGGATGGCGGAGCCGGACGAAAGCAGCGCCGGCGGCCCGGAGCGGCCGCAGCCCCTGCCCTGGGGGGTCGCACCCGGCCAAAAATATCACGGCTTCATGCTCCCCTACACCCCCCTCCATCATCTGCTCCTGGCCGGCCCCCTGCCGGTGCTGATCATGACCAGCGGCAACCTCAGCGAGGAGCCCATCGCCATCGGCAATGAAGAGGCGGTCGCGCGCCTGGGTGGGGTCGCCGACGCCTTTCTGCTCCATGACCGCGAGATCCTGCAGCGCAGCGACGACTCCATCGCCCGTGTGGCTGCCGGCAAAACCATGGTCATACGCCGCAGCCGCGGCTATGTTCCCGACCCCATCCTGCTGCGGGAAGCCCTGCCCGAGCCCGTCCTCGCGGTCGGAGGCGAGCTCAAGAACACCATCGCCCTCGGGCGGGGCAGCGAGCTCTTTCTCAGCCAGCACATCGGCGATCTAGACAATCCCCTGGCCCTGGACTTTTTCCGCCACGCCATCGGCCACCTCCAGCGGCTGCTGCGCCTCGAGCCGCAGCTCCTCGCCCACGACCTTCACCCCGATTACCTCTCGACCCAATGGGCGCTCGCACAGCCGGCCGCAAAGCGATTCGCCGTGCAGCACCACCATGCCCATCTGGCCTCGGTCCTGGCCGAACACCGACTCGAGGGGCCTTGCATCGGCATCATCCTCGACGGGACGGGCTATGGCAGCGACAACACCATCTGGGGCGGAGAGGTGCTCCTTGGCGACGCCTCCTCCTTCACCCGCGAGGCCTGGCTCGAGCCGCTACCCCTGCCGGGCGGGGCCGCAGCCGCCCGCGAACCCTGGCGCATGGCCCTCAGCTATCTTCATGCCGCTTATGGACGTGAATGCCTCGACCTCGACCTCGAGGTGGTCCATTACCGGCCGCGGGAAGAGCTGGAGCTGCTCCTCGAGGCCATCGAAAAGGGCATCAATTCCCCCCTCACCTCGAGCTGCGGCCGTCTCTTCGATGCCATCTCCGCGATCTTCGGACTCTGTTTCATCAACACCTTCGAGGCGGAAGCGGCTATGGCCGTGGAGATGGCCGCCGGGCCGGAGAGCGGCCCTCGCCCGCCTCTGGAAGAACTCCTCGGGCCCGACTTTCAGCCCCGCGGCCCGCTGCGGCTCGGACACTACATCCAGCGCCTGGTCAGAAAGACCATGGAGGGCTGCGCCCTCTCCCAACGCGCCCTCCGCTTTCACCTCACCCTGGCTGACATCTTTTGCCTCGCCGCTATCGATGTGCGCGCCCGCAGCGGTGTCGACCGGGTTGTGTTGAGCGGAGGGGTGTTCCAGAACAATCTTTTGCATGCCCGCCTGCATCATCTACTCGAGGCGGAGGGATTCGAGATTTATACCAATCGATTGGTCCCGGTCAACGACGGGGGGCTGGCACTCGGTCAGGCGGCGGTCGCAGCCGCGCAGCTGCGCAAGAGCTGAAGCCCTTGCTGAATCGAATCATCCAGAGAGGAAAAACCTATGTGCATCGCCGCCCCCGGCAGGGTGATACGCCTATATCAGCGTGAAGGCCTCGAGATGGGAGAGGTCGATTTCGGGGGGATCGCCAGGGAGGTCTGCCTTGCCCATGTGCCGGGTGTGCGCGCGGGGGACCACGTCATGGTGCACGCTGGCTTTGCCCTCGAGATCATCGATGAGAGCGAGGTGGCCCGCTTCCAGCAGCTCTGGCGGGAGGTGCTCACGGGCGGCCGGGCTGGAGAGGAGAGCCCGTGAACCTCGCCCCCTTTCGCGATCCCGCCATCGCCGCCCGGCTCATTGAGGAGACTCACCGCGTGCAGAGCCGGCCCTGGGTCATCATGGAGACCTGCGGCGGCCAGACCCACGCCATCCTCCGCCTCGGCCTCGACCAGCTGCTGCCGCGCGGGCTGGAGCTGGTGCACGGACCGGGCTGCCCGGTCTGCGTGACCCCGGCGCCCCTTATCGATCATGCGATCGCGCTGGCTGCGCGGCCGGAGGTGATCCTGGCCACCTTTGGGGACATGATGCGCGTGCCCGGAACAGCCTCCACCCTCTTCGCGGCGCGCGCTGCGGGCGGGGATGTGCGCATGGTCTACTCCGCCCTGGACGCCCTGGAGCTGGCGCATACCAATCCGGATCGCGAAGTGGTCTTTTTCGCCATCGGCTTCGAGACCACCGCCCCGGGCAGCGCCCAGGCCGTCATGCGCGCCCGCAGCCAGGGCGTCGCCAATTTCTCGCTGCTCTCCGCCCATGTTCTGGTCCCCGCCGCCATCCGCTATCTGCTCGAGGATCCGGGCAACCGGGTGCAGGGCTATCTCGCCGCGGGCCACGCCTGCGCCGTCCTGGGCGGGCAGCCCTATGAAGAACTCGCCGCCCGATTTGATGTGCCCATCGTCATTACCGGCTTTGAGGCCATCGATCTGCTGCGCGGCATTTTGCGGGTGGTGCAGATGCTGGAGGCGGGCGAGGCCCGGGTCGAGAATGCCTACGAACGGGTGGTGCATCATGAGGGCAATCTCCAGGCGCAGGATGCCATCTGGAACGTCTTCATGAGCCGGGGCCGCGAATGGCGCGGCATCGGCCTCATTCCGGCCAGCGGCCTCACCCTGAAGCCGGAGTACAGCGCCTGGAATGCCCAGTTAAAATTCGGACCACCGGCGGAGACCAGCACCGAGCCGGGAATATGCATCAGCGGGCTGGTCCTGCAGGGACTGAAAAAACCTCCGGAATGCCCGGCCTTCGGCCGCGAGTGCACCCCCGGCCACCCCCTCGGCGCCCCGATGGTCTCGGCAGAGGGGGCCTGCGCCGCCTACTTTTCTTATCAGCGCATGCCGGAAGGAAGGGATGACAAAAGCCCTGGATCGGAAGGTGCAGCATGAACAATGAGAGAATCCAGCTCGGTCACGGCAGCGGGGGCCGGATGATGAACGAGCTCATCCACGACCTCTTCAGGCGCCGGTTTTCCAATCCCCAGCTCAATGCCCTCGATGACGGCGCCATCCTGCCTGAGCCTGGCGGCCGCCTCGCCTTCGCCACTGACAGCTTTGTCGTCGATCCCCTCTTCTTTCCGGGCGGCAACATCGGCGATCTCGCGGTCAACGGCACCATCAACGATCTCTGCATGTGCGGCAGCCGCCCCCTTTGGCTCAGTGCCGGCTTTATCATCGAGGAAGGGCTGGCCTGCAGTGACCTCGAGATCATCGTCGGCGCCATGGCTGCGGCGGCAGCCGCGGCGCAGGTGCGGATTGTGACGGGGGATACCAAGGTAGTCGAACGCGGCAAGGCCGACAGGCTCTTCATCAACACCAGCGGCATCGGGGTGATCAGCCATAATCCCGCGCCGGGCTCGTGCCGGATCGAGCCGGGCGACCGGCTCATCCTCAGCGGCACCCTCGGCGACCACGGCATCGCCGTCCTTTCGCAGCGCAGCCACCTCGGCTTTTCCACCCCCCTGCAGAGTGACACCGCCCCCCTCCACGAACTGACGGCCCGCCTGCTCGAGGCCTGCGGCGGCGGAGTGCACGCCATGCGCGATCCGACCCGCGGCGGATTGGCCGCCCTCTGCAATGAGTTCGCCCGCAGCGCGGGCGTGGAGATCAGGCTGGATGAGACGGCCCTGCCGGTGCGGCCCGAGGTGGCGGCCGCCTGCGAGCTGCTCGGCCTCGATCCCCTTTACATCGCCAATGAAGGCAAGCTGGTGGCCGCCGTGGCCGCCGATGCAGCGGAGAGAGCCCTCGAGGCGCTGAAAAGCCATCCCCTCGGCCGTGAGGCGGCCGTGATCGGCGAGGTGCGAAAGGGGGAAGCGGGACTGGTGGCGATGAGGACGATACTGGGGGGATGGCGCGTGGTCGACCTGCCAGCCGGAGAGCTGCTGCCAAGGATCTGCTGAGCCCTCCGCCGGGGATCAAGCTGTCCGATTTGCCGCACGGAGAGGGAGCTGCCCTGGAGGTGATGATGTTGTTGAGCCGGCAGGCGTGGGTAAACGCGCCCGCTTCAGCCGGCCGTGGAGAGCCGGTTTTTCCTCCGCCACTGCTCCAGGAGGAGGAGCAGCTCGCGCCGGTAGACAAACACAACCAGGGCGAGGCTGACCAGGGCTTCCCCGAAATAAACCAGCAGGGCATCGTCCGGACCGGCCGCCCGGCCGGCGAGGATGAAAGTCAATGTATAGACCAGGGGCAGCCAGATCAGCTTGATCCGGTTGAATTTGAATTTAAAGATCTTCCGGCATTCATTGAATGCGAATCCCGCCACCACCCACTTCATGATAAAATTGATCCAGACTGCACCCGCAAGTCCCCACCTCTTCACAAACCACACCGAAAGCAGCAGCTGCAGCAGGGATGAGAAAAACAGCACCCGCGGCAGGAGCCTGGTCTTGCGGAAGTAGTAGAAGGGAGCGAGGAACATGTAAAAAAGCGTGCGCCCGATGAAGCCGAGGCTCAGCAGGGGAAGAAATTTAAAGCCGGCATAATAGGCCTCTTCGTGAACGACGAGGGGGACCAGCGCCGGCACCACCATCAGAAAAAGAGGC
>JAKPUX010000087.1 GCA_029554865.1 bacterium
CACAAAGATTTACGATCCGCAGCCAGGAGACCCTGCAGGCCATGCAGGCACTGGCTCAATCATACGGACATCAGGAGATCAGAGACCTGCACTTGCTGGCGGCGATGCTGCAGCAGCAGGATTCCCTGGTCTTGCCCGCGCTGCAAAAGCTGGAGGTGGTTCCCGCTACGGTATCCTCCAAAGTGGAGGATGAGCTTAAAAAACTGCCCCGGGTGAGCGGCGCGCAGATCTATCTCTCCAAAGAGGTGTTGGATATCCTGCACCAGAGCGAGCGCGAGGCGGAGCGGCTGCAGGACGAATACATCAGCCTGGAGCACATACTTCTGGCCACCCTGCGCAAGGGGAAGGAAGCAGCCCGCTTGCTGCGCGAAGCCGGAGCGGACGCGGACAGGCTGCTGCTCGCGCTCAAGGAACTGCGCGGCAATCAGCGGGTTACGGACCAGGACCCGGAGGCGAAATACCAGTCTCTGGAAAAATACACCCGCAATCTGATCCGCCTGGCGCGCCAGGAAAAACTTGACCCGGTGATCGGCAGGGACGAGGAAATCCGCCGCAGCGTGCAAATCCTTTCCCGCCGCCGCAAAAACAACCCCATCCTGATCGGCGAACCCGGCGTGGGCAAGACCGCCATCGTGGAAGGCCTGGCTCGCCGCGTGGTCGCGCGGGACGTTCCGGAAAACCTGAAAGACAAGGAAATACTGGAACTGGACATGGCCGCCCTGGTGGCCGGGGCGAAGTTCCGCGGCGAGTTTGAGGAACGCCTCAAAGCGGTGCTGTCCGAGGTGGAAAAGTCGGAAGGCCGCATCATCCTCTTTATCGATGAAATCCACACCGTGGTGGGGGCCGGCGCGGCGGAGGGATCGATGGACGCCTCCAATATGCTGAAACCCGCCCTGGCAAGGGGTACCCTGCACTGCATCGGAGCCACTACCATCGATGAATACCGCAAATACATCGAAAAAGACCCCGCCCTCGAGCGGCGCTTTCAGCCCGTGATGGTGCAGGAACCGAGCGTGGAGGACAGCATTTCCATCCTGCGCGGCATCCGG
>JAKPUX010000102.1 GCA_029554865.1 bacterium
TACTCTCGAGAAATGTCATCAGGACAGAGGTGAAAAACGGGAGCCTGGTCGCGCTCAGCATCAAGGACCTGAACACGAAGAGGGACTTTTACATCGTGTATAATAAAAAAAGAAAGTTCATGCCGCTTATGGAAAAGTTCCATGATTTCATTATCGAGAAGCGCAGCCTCATCGATCCCCTCTTTTCCGCCTGAATACAATAGCGCGCACTTGGGCCACCGGGAAACACGGGCCGGGACATTCCGTCCCGACCGCCAGGCAATGCCTTCCCGGGCGTCTTCGGAACATGAGTGCCGCGCCTGACCGGGGGGTCCGGAAGACGGCTCGTCACGTCCGATGGAGGGCGGCTGCCGGGAAAAGACGAGACGATAAAAATATAACAATATGCCAATAGCATACATGATCACGAGTGATTATGAATCCGATTTGCCGCAACAAAGAAATATGAACCGGCTGCCGCAAACAGAAGATTGACAAAAATATGGCATTATAAATAAACTCCCAGTATACCTGAACGGCCTGAAGATGCATTTTTCCAGAAGCCCGACGAATGGGGTTGACAAGTAGCGGGCCATGGTGCATTCAGGTTTTGGTGTGTCGGTACAGGAGCAATTATCGATCCCGATGAGGGATGCGGGTCTGTGTTCTTCCATTGAATCGTTTCTTTCTGTTGTGCATCAAACAGGGCTGTAAACTGGTATCGTGGATCTTGTCTTGTTCATATCCTGCGTACCATACATGAGAGCTTATCCATAAAGAATACTATATCCGAGGAACGACTGGACCGGCGGGTGATAAAGAGAGCTGCGGCTGGAAAAAAAGAGCTGTCTTTTCTTGACAGTCAGCGAACAGGAGTGATATGAATCACCATTCAGTTTTGCGCAAGGAGTACATATGCTAGAGATCAGGTTGCATGGAAGAGGCGGGCAGGGAGCTGTCACCTCGGCGGAGCTCATAGCCATTGCAGCAATCAACAAAGGCAATTTCGCTCAAGCATTCCCCAGCTTCGGTCCTGAGCGCAGGGGTGCGCCGGTTGTCGCTTTCTGCAGGGTGGATGATCGCAAGATCAATATCAGAGCAAAGGTATACAAACCCGATGTCGTGATCGTTCTGGACCCGGGGCTCCTTTCTCTGCTCGACCCCACCGAGGGAATGGGCGAAGGCGGGATCCTGATCCTGAACACCCGAAAGAAGCCCGAGGAAATCACCCAGGTTTCGGGACGCAACATCAAGGTGGTCACGGTGGATGCGAACAAAATCGCCACGGAAGAGCTGGGGAGGCCGATCGTGAACACCACCATGCTGGGCGGATTCGTGAGGGCGACGGGTCTGCTCGGGATCGAGGACATCAAGGAGCCTCTTCTGGAAAGATTCGGAAAGAAACTCGGAGAGAGAAACCTCAAGGCTATGGAACGGGCATACCACGAGGTTTCCATAGGAGAATAAGAACCATGGCGAAACCAATGGAGAAAATAACGTGGCAGGAACTCGAGGCCGGCAGCGTCGTCACCGAGATCGGCAATGCCAGGCAGTACGAGACGGGATCATGGCGCTCCGAGCGGCCTGTTGTCGAGGCGAGACAATGCATCAAGTGCGGCGTGTGCTGGCTGTTCTGTCCGGATTCGTGCATTGTGAAGGCCCCCGACGGCCACTTCGAGGCGGACCTCACCTACTGCAAGGGGTGCGGAATCTGCGCAAAGGAATGCCCGGTGGGCTGCATCACCATGATCAGTGAGGAGGGATGACAATGGCCACCCAGAGAAAAGGAATCGAAGTATCGATCGCAATGGCGGATGCGGTGGCGCAGGCCAATGTCGATGTCATTGCCGCCTATCCCATCACCCCGCAGACCCATATCGTCGAGCATCTCTCGGAGATCGTGGCGAACGGCGAGCTCGACGCCGAGTATGTGCCGGTCGAGAGCGAGCACTCCGCAATGAGCGTGTGCTGCGGCTCCTCGGCGGTCGGCGCCAGGACTTTCACCTCCACGAGCTCGCAGGGCCTTGCGCTCATGGCCGAGATCTTCTACATCGCGGCCTCCATGAGGCTTCCCATGGTCATGGCCCTTGCCAACCGGTCGCTGTCCGGCCCGCTGTCCATCTGGAACGACCACACGGACACCATGATGGTAAGGGACGCCGGGTGGATCCACATCTTCGTGGAGAACGGGCAGGAGTGCTATGACAACGTGTTCTGCGGGTTCAGGATTTCCGAGGACCCGGACATCATGCTTCCGCTCGCCATCAATCTCGACGGGTTCATCCTGACGCACATGATCGAGCCGGTCATCTACGAGGACAACGAAACCATCCGGAAATATCTCCCGGACGTAAGGATGAAAAACGCCCTCCATCCGGACAATCCGGTGTCCATGGGCTGCTTCGCCATGCCCGAGATATACACCGAGGCCCAGATGAGCAGGGAGCACGGGGTGCGGAACTCCTACCCCACGATCGTCAAAGCATGGCAGGAGTGGGGGGATCTCACCGGAAGATACTACAAGCCCGTTGAGACGTACCGTGCGGACGACGCGGACTACTGCATCGTGACCATGGGCTCCTACGGCGAGACGGCCATGGAGGTGGTGGATGCGCTGCGGGAAGAGGGCGAGAAGGTGGGGGTCGTCAAGATCCGCCTGTGGAGACCGTTCCCCTTCGATGATTTCCGGAAGGCCGTCCTGGGCAAGAAATCTCTCATCGTCATCGACCGCGCCATCAGCTTCGGCGGCCCCGGCGGCCCCGTTGCAACCGAGCTGCGCTCGGCCCTGTACGGGAAGCCCGGCGCTCCAACGATCGTGAACTACGTGGCCGGCCTGGCAGGGAGGGACGTATCCCGCAACGACTTCAAAAACATCATCCTTGAAGGAAAGGCCAAGGCCGAAAAGGGAGAGACGGATGGATTCACCCTGTACGGCCTGAGGGGATAAGGAGCTTGACTATGGATAAATTCTCGGTGTTTTCTTCGAGACTCGTCGATAAATCGGAAAATTTCACCTCCGGCCACCGGGCCTGCCAGGGGTGCGCAGAGGCCCTTGCGGTACGCCATGTCATGAAGGCCCTGGGCCGGGACACCATTGTCGCGATGGCGACCGGATGCATGGAGATCATCTCCTCGCCGCTGCCGCTGACTTCCTGGAAGGTGCCCTGGATTCACAACGCATTCGAGAACCCGTCCGCTGTGATTTCCAGGTGCGAGTCAGGCATGAAGGCCATGATGAGAAAAGGCAAGATCCCGCAGAAAAAGATCAACTTCGTGGCCATGGGCGGCGACGGCGCGACGGCGGACATCGGCATGGGCCCGCTTTCAGGAGCGCTGGAACGCGGGCACGACATGGTCTATGTCTGCTACGACAACGAGGCCTATATGAACACCGGCGTCCAGCGCAGTTCCTCAACCCCCTGGGGGGCCAGCACCATGACCACCCCGGGCGCCAGCTGGAAAAGGACGCAGAAGAAGAACATCGTCGAAATCATGGCTGCCCACCGCATCCCCTACACCGCAACCGCCAACATCGCCTTTCCCGAGGACCTCGAACGCAAACTCCGCAAGGCCCGATCCATCCGCAGCGGCCTGCGCTTTATCCACCTCTTCGCTTCCTGCCCGACCGGCTGGGGATTCGCCCCGGCGGATGCTATCAAGATCTCCCGCATGGCGGTCCTGAGCAGGGCCTTTCCCCTCTACGAAGTCGAGGAGGGCGAGCGCTATACCATCAACAGCGGCGGCGATGCGCCCGTTTACGATTATCTCAGGATGCAGAACCGTTTCCGCCGGCTCAGCGATGGGGATATCGCCATGATCCAGGAGCACGTCAACCGGGAGTGGGAACGGCTCAACCGCAAGGCCCGCGGCTGAGAAATCCCGCTCATCCGCCGCTTTTCTCCACCAGGGTCATCTTCAGCTCCTGAATCGTCGGCACCCGCTCGGGGGTGAGGGTGAAAAAGAGGCTGATATCCTTCCGGCTCCCCTCGAGGAGGAAGCTGCCACGCAGATTGTTGAGCGGCCGCATCGGCCCGGCCCCGCGGATCTCCCCGGCCTCCGCAAAGAGCTGCCGGCTCAACCTGGCCAGCTCCGCCGGCGGATTATCCAGAAAGAAATTCTCCGCGAATATCCCGCTCTCCCGTGCCCCCTGCCACTCCGGCAGCATTCCGACGAGTTCATGCTTGCGCTTTTCCAGGATCGCCGATACCGGGGGCTGCCGCGGCTCCAAGCCGGCCAGGGCGATGAGAGTATCCAGCACCGTCCGGTTGATGGCGGTGGTGGTCGCATAGGTGAGGTTGGTGAAAGAGACCACAGCAATGCCGTAATCAGGCAGCATCGTCCAGTTGCTGCCGAAGCCGGGCAGTCCCCCGCTGTGGCCGACCGCAACCATGCCGCCGCAGTCGGACTGCCAGCGCAGCCCATAGGCGTAGGCCTGTGCGGCGGGACAGGGTGCGCCAGCGGCGGGATCCGCATCCGGCAAGAGGCTGTAAAACCGCCAGGGATGGTGCATCTCGCGCAGGGAGCTGCGCCGGAGCGGAACCGCATCGGCCTCATCCCGCGGCGGCCAGGCGGAGAGATGGAAAGCGGCATAGCGGGCAAAATCCTCCACCGAGGTGATCAGCCCGCCCATCGCGCCATAGGCCCCGTGATGTTCCATGGGCAGTTCTGTGAAGGAAGCGCCGCTGCGGGCATAGCCGCGGACGAGCCGCTCGGGCGGGGCCCCGGCGTACTCCCAAATGGAGGAGCCCATCCCGAGGGGCTTGAAGATCAATTCGCGGGTATAGACGGTGAAATCCATGCCGGAGACCCGCTGAACGATCTGGCCGAGGATGGCAAAGCCGAGGTTGCTGTACTCATAGGCGACGCCCGGGGCGTTGGCCATTGAGATCTCCGGAAGCAGGGCCAGCAGCTCAGCATCTGTGCGCGCCAGCTGCCGGTCGCCCCAGGGATTGTCCTCGGGCAGGCCGGCCCCGTGGGTGAGCAGGTGGCGAAGGGTGATCTCGGGGGCGTCGGCGGTCACGGGGCGCAGGGCTTTCAATTCGGGCAGATAGAGGGCGGCCGGATCATCCAGGCGCAGTCTGCCGGCGTCGCGGAGCTGCAGGATGGCCATGGCAGTGAAGCTTTTGCTCATCGAGGCGGCGCGGAAAAGGCTTTGCGGTGTGGCCGGGCGCTGCTGGCCGAGATCGGCCAGGCCGCAGCCGCCTGAGATCACCAGCCCGCCGTCGTAAATTACCCCCCAGGCCAATCCCGGCAGATGGCGCGCGGCGGCGTGAGCGCTGAAGATCCGCTCGACCACACCCGCGGCCGCTTTGACTTTTTCTTTGCGAGTGGCAGGCTGGGCAGAGAGATCATTGGGGAAAATGGCCAGGAGGGCCAGCCACCCCATCGCCCATACTCTTAAATCCTTACGCAGGCCCATTTTTACTCCTGAAGAACAGCCAGTAGACCGGCAAACCCGCCAGGATCACGACGAAGACTATTGAGGTCCAGAAGGTATCCGTCACCAGGGCGTTGCCGAGCAGATAGAGGACCCCGGCCAGAAAGATGGCCGGCACCACCGGATAGCCCACCACCTTGTAGGGCCTCGGCAGATCGGGACGTGTGCGGCGCAGGCGGTAAATGGAGGCCACCCCGAGGCCGTAAAAGGGCCACATCGCCAGCACAAAGGTGTCGGTGAGCTGCTCGAAGGTGCGGGTCAGGACGAAAATCACCCCCAGGGCCGCGGCGAGAATGATCGCCATGTACGGGGTCTTGAAGCGCGGATGGACCCAGGCGATCGGCTTGAAGAGCATCCGGTCGTCGGCCATGGCGAAAAAAATCCGCGGATTGGTCACCAGGCTGCCGTTGACCGACCCGAAGGTGGAGATCATCACCACGACCGAGACGATGGCCACTCCGGCCTGGCCGACCAGGGCCAGCATGGTGTCGGCGGCGATCAGCGGTGAACTGGCAAAACGCTCCATGGGAATGACGTAGAGATAGGCGGCGTTGGCGAGCAGATAGATGGCGATCACCGCCAGGGTCCCTCCGATGAGGGCGCGGGGCAGGTTGCGCTGGGGATCCTTGATCTCACCGCTGGCGAAGGAGAGATCCGCAAAACCGTCATAAGCCCACAGCACCGAGATCAGGGCGAGGCCGAAGAGCCCCATGTCGACGCTGCCGCCGGAACCTGGGGCGAAATGGGCGATGGAGCCGCCGTGGGCATGGCCAATCGCAAAGGCGATCAGCACCAGCAGGGCGAGGGCCCCGTACTTGGCGATGGTCGAGAGGCCGACGATGGCCGCCCCGAGCCGGATGCCCACCACATTGACGACAGCAGCAAAGATGATGCAGCCCGCCGCAAGATAATTGGAGAGCTGGGGATGGAGCGCGGGATCGACGCCGAAGGAGCGCAGACAGTAGGCGCCGAAAACCGTTGCGATCGCGCCGAGGGCGGAGGCGCGGATCAGGGTGAGCTGCGCCCAGCCGAAAAGAAAGGCGACTGGACGGCCCCAGCCCTCGCGCAGATAGGCATAAAGCCCCCCGGTCTGCGGGAGCGCCCCCGCCAGCTCCGCAATCGAAAGCGCACCGCAAAGGGTAATGGCCCCGCCGAGCACCCAGACCAGAATCATCAGGGCGGGATCGGGCACCCGCGCCGCGATCACCGCCGGATTGCGAAAAATGCCCGAGCCGATAGTGACGCCGATGACTACGCCAATGGCCGCCCAAACCCCCAGACGGCGCTCCAGAGCGGCAGCCGGTTTTTCAGCTTCGTGTCCCGTTTCCAAATTCTCTTCTCCCTGGTGAATGTGCACTCCCCCTCCGGATAAAAGGTACTGGATTGCCGGATGAAATTCAACCGCTTTTTAACTTGCGAGTTGATTTGCAAAAAGGGGAGTGCTATATTACGGGGCTGACTGTTCCATCATAAAAGGACCTTTATGGCTCATCCCTCCGTCACCGTTTTCTGGTTCCGCCGCGATCTCCGCCTCGAGGACAACGCCGGACTTTTTCATGCCCTCCAGGATGGCGCCCCGGTGCTGCCCCTCTTCATCTTCGACCGGGAGATCCTCGATGATCTGGAGGAGAGGCAGGACCGCCGCGTCGCCTTTATCCATCAGGCGCTGCAGAACCTCGACGCGCGCCTGGCTGAGCATTCGAGCGGCCTGCTGGTGCGCCAGGGCCGGCCGCTGGAGGTCTGGCGCCAGCTGGTCGCCGAGTTCCCCATCGCCGCCGTTCACACCAACCGCGACTATGAACCCTCCGCCCTTGCGCGCGACCGTGAAGTAGCGGCCCTGCTCGCCGAACACGGGATCCCCTTCCACAGCCACAAGGACCAGGTGATCTTTGACGGGGATGAGGTGGTCAAGGAGGACGGCCGGCCCTACACCGTCTACACGCCGTACATGAGAAAATGGCTGGCGCGGCTGACGCCGGAGGATCTCGCGGCCCACCCGAGCGAAAAGCTGCTCGGACGCATGGCGCAGGGGGTGGAGGGCGGCGTCCCGCCCCTGGCAGAGATCGGCTTCACACCCATGGCGGTGGAGAGCGCTCCCATGGTCGACGAAGCGATCATCCGCAACTACGACCGCACCCGCGACCTCCCGGCCGTGGCCGGCACCACCCGTCTGGGAGTCCATCTCCGCTTCGGCACGGTCTCGATCCGCCGGCTGGCCGCCCTCGGTCGCGCTCTCAACCAGACCTGGCTGCAGGAGCTGATCTGGCGCGAATTCTTCATGTCGATCCTCGCCCATTTTCCCCACGTCGTCGACCAGCCCTTCAAGGCCCAGTACGCCGCCGTGCCCTGGCGTGAGGATCGCGGCGATTTCGCCCGCTGGTGTGCCGGCGAGACCGGCTATCCCATGGTCGACGCCGGCATGCGCGAACTCAATGCCACCGGATTCATGCACAACCGCGTGCGCATGATCACGGCCAGCTTTCTCTGCAAGCACCTCCTCCTGCCCTGGCGCTGGGGCGAGCGCTATTTTGCGAAGAAGCTGCTCGACTATGACCTCGCCGCCAACAACGGCAACTGGCAGTGGGCGGCCGGCTGCGGCTGCGACGCCGCACCTTACTTCCGCGTCTTCAACCCCGCGCTCCAGGCGGCGAAATTCGACGCTCAAGAAGCCTATGTCAAACGCTGGGTGCCGGAGGTGGAGAGCCCGGCCTATCCTGAACCCATGGTGCCGCATGCGGCGGCGCGCATCCGCGCCCTCGAAACCTACGGCCGGGCTTTGAAGGGAACGCGGGAGTAGCAGGTTTTGCATGGGTTTGGGTGGGCGCGAGATTGCCGGCGATCTACAGCCGCCCCGCCAGAACACAGCTCTTTTTGATCCGCATATAGGCCTCGCTCGATTCGGCAAAGGCCTCGAGGAAGAGGATGTAGATGCCGATGGGGCAGCGCAGCCCCTCATCGTCCAGGCCGTCCCAGAACAGGCTCTTGCGGCTGCCGCTCGGCTCGTAATTACAGAGAAAACGCACCTGCCGGCCGCGGCTGTCGAAAATGCGCAGATTGATCCGGGCGGTGCGCTCCGGCAGCTCGAGGCTGATGGCCAGGTGGTCCTCGAAACCATCCCCGTCCGGGGAGAAGGGATTGGGCGAGACCGCGATGAGTGCCTGCGCCGGCAGCCGGCCGACGAGCAGGCTGTTGGCCCTCCCGGCAGTATGCCCGAGGGCGTCCGCGCATGAGCCCCAGTTGCTGCGCACCGAAGAGGCGACCAGGGGGCTCAGCCGTTCCAGGGAGATGCCCCGGTCTCCCCCCCATTCCTCCGTATACCAGACCGCATCTATCATCCTCCCCAGGACGTCAAAGAGCACCACCCCGTCGCCGGCGCTGTTCAGGGCCGGCCAGTCGGAGACCACCACCCCGGTGCACCCCTGGGCCGGGAGCGCGGAGAGCAGGCTCTCTTCGCCGGTCAGGACAAGATAGCCCTGCGGCGGGATGGTCACCTCCTCCCTGACCAGCAGGCGCTTCTTGAGGGTGTCCGAGTCGCTGATCCTCCAGCCTGTCAGTCGCACCGTTTCATCCCCCCGGTTATAGCATTCTATCCACTCCGCCTCACCTGCGGCCGGATTGGCCATGATCTCGTTGATCACCATCAGGGCCAGGGTGCTGTCCACGGGCATCGGGGTGACGCTGTTGGCGAAACCGGGGGTGCCGTGCAGCACCGTGCTCTCGCCCCAGTTGTCCGCGCCGTCTCCCCCCTCCAGCCTCAGCTTCTCCTCCGAAAAGCCCTCCTCATTGGGCACCGTATAGGCATGGGCAGCGGCGAGGCTCGAATCGGGGCGGTGGAGCGAGACGCGCTCCGGACGGGAATTGTTGAGGCCATAGCTGCCGAACTGCGCCTTGTCGATGGTCAGGAGCAGCGCCCCGGCCGGGATGCGGCCGGCGTAGAGGGTGCTGTTGGCATAATAGCCGGGGACGAGGATGAGGCCATAACTGCGCGGTGCAAGGCGCGAACCTCCCCCCGGCGCGGCGAGGATGCGGCCGAAGCCGCTGCTGTCGGAAAGGAGCCAACCCTCCAGCTCAATCGTATCCGAGGCCGAGAAATTGTAGAGCTCGACAAACTCATCATAGCGTTCATTGCCCGCGGGATTGAACATGATCTCCGAGAGCACCATCTGGGCGAGGGCGGGCCCGGCCCCGCTCAGGGCCGCAGCAATAACAACTGCCAGGGAACGGTGGAACATAATCCCTCCAGCTGCTGGACATTATGCAATAGTGAAGACGCCCATCGATCTCCCGCGCCGGCGGGCTCAGCCGCAAGGCGAAAGCGGGATTGGAGAGGATGCACACAGCGTAAAGTCAGGCGATCAGGCGGGTTCCGGGGCGGCGTATCGCGGGGTTCCATTCCGTCGGACAGGCCCTGCAGCGCAGGGGGATGGGCGCAGGATTAGTCCTGCGGAAGCATCTCGAGCAGGTCCTGGAGGGTCATATCCTTCCACGTTCCCTTCATCGAATCGTCCGTATGGGTCATGACGTTGCGAACGAGGTGATCGACGCGGGTATGACGGCGGGAGACGGTGTCATAATTGCGCAGTTCGATCAGGGCTTCCGCCACCCTGATCTGGGCCGGGTGCTTGGCCGGAGTGAAGCGGGTCTCGCCGCCATTCTGGCTGTGGAGCAGCTGAAGATTGACCAGCTCCCCGGCGACGGTGGTGATGACGCTCTCGGGGATGCTGAAATAATCCGAAAGCTCCTCTTCGCTTGAGCTCCGCCCATGATGGAAGTACTGGGAGGTGATGCGCAGCAGCACCTTCAGGGCCAGGGATTCATAAAACATCGGCGAGAGATAGGGATGGGTGCGGTCCCAGATCAGCTTGTCCATATTCTGATGGGCGTAAGCGAGCTGGGAGCTGAAGAGCAGGATCGACCAGCCGACAAAGAGCCAGAGCAGCAGCAGGGGAAGGACGGCGAAGCGGGCGTACATCACCGACTGCGGCCCCTGGATAAAGGCAGTGTCGAGGAACTGGGCGAAGGTCCAGTTGGCTACCATCCACATCGTCGTGCCCACGATCGCACCGATGAGGGCCGATTTGAAACGCACCCTGGTGTTGGGGATGAAGTTGAGCAGATACCAGATGATAAAAAGGGTGACAAACCAGGGGCCGAAATTGCGCAGCATGTTACTTAAAAAAGAGCTGTCTGGAGTAGAATCGATCCAAAGCTGATAGCGGTTGGCGATCCAGCTGATGATCAGCAGCCCGATGATCGGCCCAATGATGATGAAACTGGTATACTCGATAAAACGGCGGTGCATCTTGCGCTGCCTCTTCACCTTCCAGATCGAGTTGAACGAGTATTCGATGGTGGAGACGATCAGCAGCAGCGAAAGCAGGAGAAAGACGAAGCCGATGTAGCCGAGGGTGTTGATGTTGGTGTTGTTGACGAAGGCCATGATTTGCGGGACGAGCAGCTGGACCGCCTCCTCGCCGAGGGGATGAAAGGCGTAGACCAGCACGCGGGAGATGGTCTCCTGCAACCCGATCGCCTTCATCAGTGAAAAAAATACGGCTATGAAGGGAACCAGGGCGAGCAGGCTGGTATAGACCAGTGCGCCGGCGGTGTCGAAGAGCTTGTTCTTGAGGAAGGTGCGAACGACAACCATGCCCAGCAGAAGCTGATGCGTGATCAGGATACGCCACCTGGAGAACCTGTGCTGGTCGATATGCCAGAAGTCGCGCGCCAACCAGTAACTCCAGGCGGCGAATCGGTCTTTTATCTGCTTCCAGCGGCTCATCATCATCCCTTGGTATAGTCTCTCCCAGAAAAAGTATACGGACAAAAGGAATGAAAGTCAAGCAAAAGCTGGCCGGAGGAGGGGAAAAAACCGCCGCCGCTCCGGGCCGCTAGAAAAGGCGGTTGAGATGGCGCAAGAGGGCAGCCCAGTGGGTTGAGTGCAGAAAACGTTTTTGCAGGAGAACCGGCGCCAGTGCGGCAAGCTTGTGGCTCAGACGCCGGTTATAGAGGAGGTCGGCGGCGGCGGTGAAAAGCCGGAGAGAATCCGGACCGTAGGGATACCACCAGAGATTGGGGGCGCGCTGTCCCCGGTCGTAGCTGACGTATTTAGGCCGGGTCAGTTCGAGCAGCCCGAGCTCGGCATGGGTCAGGCCGATCCCGCTCTGCTTGTGCCCCACCCAGGGGGCGGTGGGTTCGCCCCAGCTCATGGTGCTGTCATTGATGACCACGGTGCCGGCCTCGAGATCGCACAGCAGGCGATCGGCCATCGCCTTGCTGGAAGTGTAGGCATAGGCAGAGAGAGCGTACGCTGAGTCATTGGCCAGCCGCACCGCCTCATCAAGGGAATCGAAGATCATCACCGGCAGCACCGGTCCGAAGGTCTCCTCGCGCATCACCAGCATGGTGTGATCGACGTCGACCAGGAGTGCGGGCTGGATGAAAAAACCCGCACGGTCGATCCTTGTGCCGCCATGGAGGAGCCGGGCCCCCTTCTCCACCGCCTCCTGGATATGCAACAGGACCTTGTGCAGATGGGCCTCGGAGCTGAGCGGCCCCATGTCAGTATCGGGATTGAGGGGATCACCGACCCGCACCCCCTCCATCTCACGCAGGCAGGCGGCGATGAAGGGCGCCGCGGCCGGCCTCTCGACATAGACGCGCTCGATCGAGGCGCAAACCTGTCCGGCGTTGAAGAGCGCTCCCCAGACAATCCCCTTCGCGGCGCGTTCGATATCCGCATCCGCCATGATGATTGCGGGGTCCTTGCCCCCCAGCTCGAGCACGACCGGCACGACATTCTGTGCGGCATTGCACATCACCCTGCGTCCAACGGCGGTGCTGCCGGTGAAGAGGATCTTGTCGATGCCGGCATGGGCGGTAAGATAATCGGCCTCGCGGTCGTGGAGGTAAAGCAGTTGCATCAGGCCGGCCGGGAAACCCGCCCGTGTGCAGAGCTCCGCGATTTTACCGGCGATGAGGATGGCATGGGGCGCAGGTTTGAAGAGCACGCTGTTGCCGGCGAGCAGGGCCGCGGCGATTTCGGGCAGCGGGACCGAAAAGGGGAAATTCCATGGGGAGATGACCGCGACCACCCCGAAGGGAACCCGCAGCAGGGCACTGCGCTTGTGGGCAAAGAGCAGCATTTGATGGGGGCGTCTCTGCGGCTTTAAAACACCGGGCGTGATACGCAGCAGCTCGCGGAGCACGCCGAGGCAGGGGACGATCTCCGCGGCCATGGCCTCAGCCACGGGCTTGCCCTGCTCGAGGGCGATGAGTTCGGCGATGGCCGCGCGCTCCTCCAGGAGCAGCTCCATCAAAACCCTGATCTTGCGCCGGCGCTCGGCAAGCGGAATCTGCGCCCATTCGGCCTGGGCCTGCCGGCTGCGTTCTATCGCAGCGTCGATCCCGGCGCGCGGCAGGGCGGGCAGCCGCCCCAGTTCTTCACCAGTGGATGGATTGACGGTTACGATCTCGTCCAGCGGCTCCAGGGCAGCGAATGCAGTCTCGGGTGCGCTCACAGTCAGCTCCTTCTCTTCTCCGGGATGTGGCTCATGGCATATTCGGCTGGAGGCGGAATCACTCCATGAAGATGGTCTGGCTGCGCTTCGAGCCCACCGAGATCAGGGAAATCGGGGTGCGGGTCAGCTCGCTGATGCGGCGCAAATAGCTGCGGGCATTCTCCGGCAGTTCATCAAAGCTGTGGGCCTCCTGGGTGGAGCACAGCCAGCCGGGATGACTCTCGTAGACCGGCTCAAGCTGCTCCTGGATCCACAACTCCGCCGGATAGTGTTCCATCACCCGGCCCTGATAGCGGTAGGCGGTGCAGATCTTGATCTCGGGGAGGGTGTCGAGGACGTCAAGTTTGGTAATGGCCAGATGGGTGAGGCCGTTGATCATCGCCGCCATGCGCACGACCACGGCATCGAACCAGCCGCAGCGCCGCGGACGGCCGGTGGTGGCGCCGTATTCGCCGCCCAGCTGGCGCATCTGGTCACCGAACTCGGTATCGAACTCGGTCGGCATCGGCCCCATGCCGACGCGGGTGGTGTAGGCCTTGACCACCCCGAGCACCCTGTCGATCCGGGTCGGGCCGACGCCCAGGCCGGTGCAGGCCCCCCCGGCAGTGGGATTGGAAGAGGTGACATAGGGATAGGTTCCGAAATCGATGTCGAGCATGGTCCCCTGCGCCCCCTCGATCAGAACCTCCTCACTCGCGTCGATGGCGCGGTTGATAAGCAGGGTGGTATCCTTGACGTAAGCATCGATGCGGCGGTCGAATTCGAGATAGTCCTGAATGATTTTTTCGGTATCCATGCTGTCGCGGTCGTAGATGCGCTGCAGCACCTTGTTCTTGCTCTCGAGGTTTTTAAGCAGCTTCTCGGCCAGGGTGGAGCGATCGAGCAGATCGACAATGCGGATGCCGCAGCGGTCGAATTTGTCGACGTAGGCCGGTCCGATCCCGCGCCCGGTAGTGCCGATTTTGGACGCCCCCTCGGCCGCCTCACGGGTGGTATCGAGCAGCTTGTGGTAGGGCATAATCAAATGGGCGCGGTGGCTGATGAAAAGGCGTCCGTCGACCTGGAAGCCCTTGCTCTTGACGAAATCGACCTCCTCCATCAGAATGACCGGATCGATGACCACCCCGTTGCCGATGATGCAGCGGGTGTGCGGATGAAGGATGCCGGAGGGAATCTGATGGAGGACGATCTCCTCCTCATCGATGACAACTGTATGACCCGCGTTAGGGCCGCCCTGATAACGCGCGACCACATCCGCTTTTGCGCTGAGCAGATCGACGATCTTGCCTTTGCCTTCGTCGCCCCACTGGGCGCCGAGGATGATGGTGACGGACATAGGTTCCTCTACAAGTAAAAAACTCCGGACCGTGGCCGGTCCGGAGTTTGCACTGCACTGCCCTTTAAATCGGGATCAGGCCAAACCGGCAAAGCTCGCCTTCGCCTCCTCGACGGAGGCGAAGCTCTCAAAGACTGAATGCAGTTTGGTGATGGCCAGCAGCTTGTCCACCTTTTCATTCACTCCTGCAAGCTTGAGATCCCCTCCGGCCTGACGCATGGTGTTCAGTCCGCTGATCAGGGCGCCCAGACCCGAGCTGTTCATGGTCTGCACCCGTGAAAGATCGATCACAATCCACTTCTCCCCCCGCTCGCGCAGTTCATGGAGGGTATCCATGATCACGCCCGCCTCAGCGGCGCCGACATATGGGCCCTGCAGGGTCAGGATGGCGACCGCGCCCTCTTTCCGTTCTGTCACTTCCATAGGGGTCTCCTCGCTTGCCGCGGCTTTCCGCTAGCGGGCGGCGCGCGCCGCCGTCTTCAGGGCCTTCTTCCGCTCCAGATAAAGATTCCAGTCGAGCACCAGGGTACTGGCGACGAAGACCGATGAGTAGGTGCCGATTAGGGTGCCGAAGAAGAGGGCCAGGGAGAAGCCGTGGATCACCTCGCCGCCCATAAAGATCAGCACCAGCAGCACGACCAGGGTCGAGACGCCGGTGAGCAGGGTGCGGCTCAAGGTCTGGTTGATGCTTGTGTTCATCACCGTGGCCATGGATTCGCGGCGCATCAGCTTGAGATTCTCGCGGATGCGGTCATAGACCACGATGGTGTCATTGATCGAATAACCGACGATGGTGAGAAAGGCGGCCAGGGCAGTCAGCGACATCTCCAGCCCGAGAATGGTATAGATGCCGAGCACAAAGATGACGTCATGAAAGATCGAGATCACCGCCGTCACGGCGAACTTGAACTCAAAGCGCCAGCTGATGTAGATGAGCATGCCGATGAGGGCGACCAGGATCGAGTAGTAGGCGCCCCGGCGCAGTTCACCGCCGATCTTGGGGCCGATCTGGGTGACGCTGAGAATCTCATAGGGATGATCGGCCAGGTTGGTCTTGAGCTCCTGCAGGACGATATCGCCCGCCTTGGCCTCCTCCCCCATTTGCGGAATACGGACGATGAAGGAGTTGTTGGCCGTGTCGCCGAGATTCTTGATCTCGGCATCGCCATAGCCGGCTCCGCTGATGGCGCTGCGGATCTGGCTCGGCTCGGTGGGGGTGTTGAATTTTATCTGCAGTGAGGTGCCGCCGGTGAAATCGATGCCGTAGTTGGGGCCGTGGATGAACAGATAAACCAGGCTGATGACGAAGGTTATGATCGAAAAGGCATAGGCGTACTTGCGCATGCCGATGAAATCAAAATTGGTTTTCTTGAAAAATTCCATACTCGCCAAATCTCCTTGAGGAAAGGCCTTGCCGGCCCGATTAAATGCTCAGTTTCTTCACGCCGAAACGGATAGTCGCGAGATCGAGGATCAGCCGCGTCACGTAGATCGCAGTGAACATACTCACGAGGATACCGATGCAGAGGGTCACCGCAAAACCCTTCACGGAGCCGGTGCCAAAGGTGTAAAGCACCGCGCCGGTGATCAGGGTGGTAATATTGGAATCGAGAATGGTGATCAACGCGCGGCCGTACCCCTGTTCGATCGCCGCGCGCGTGGTCTTGCCTCCGCGCAGCTCTTCACGGATACGCTCATTGATGAGCACATTGGAATCGATGGCCATGGCCACAGAGAGGATGAAACCGGCGATGCCCGGCAGGGTGAGGGTAAAGCCGAAGCCGGCCATGATCGCCATGACGAAGAGGGCGTTGAGAATAAGCGCGAAATCAGCGACCAGGCCGACCAGATTGTAATAGATGACCACAAATATCATCACCAGCAGGATGCCGATAAGGGCGGACCTGGCCCCCTTGCTGACCGAATCCTGGCCCAGCGAAGGACCAACAGTATCTTCCTGGAGCACCTTCACCGGAGCCGGAAGGGCGCCGGCGCGAAGGACCAGGGCCAGATCCTGCGCCTCCTCCATGCTGCCCATGCCGTCGATGCGGGCGCTGCCGGAGGGAATCTTTTCCTTGATGTTCGGGGCCGATTCGACGCGGCCGTCGAGCACAATCGCCAGCTGCTTGCCGACATTCATGCCGGTCACCTTGGCAAAGGTCTTGGTGCCTTCAGGATTGAGCTCCATGTGGACCTCCGCCTGACCAGCACTCAGGCTCTGCGAGCCGCCGTCGATCTGGACATCCGCATTGCTCAGCATCGAGCCGAGCAGCTCGGCCTCTTTCTTGACGACATAGAGACGCTGGAAAGCCTGGTCGCCCATGGCGATCTCGCGGGTGCCCCAGAGCAGCTGGACATCGCTGGGGATGACCGCTTGCACCTCGGGGAGCTGCAGGGCGCGCTGGATCGCACGGATGTTCTGCGCGGGGACACTGACCACATCGGAATAGCGGCCGGGCAGCCCACGCAGAAGAGAGGTGAAAGGCTTTTCATCAAAGGTCGCCTGATCCACCACGATCGAGGTATCCTCGCCGGACTCGCTGGTGGTCTGGTCGCCGAAAAGTTCGTTGAGACTGAGCTGCTTCTCCGCAGCCTTGTCGCCGGTGGTGACGGCGGTGTCGCTCTTGACCGCGGCCACGTCAACACCCTGACGCTTGGCGCGCAGCGCCTTGTCGATATCATTGAGCACTGACCAGACGATCTCGGGATCCTTCACCAGCTTGAACTCGAGCAGTGCCGTGGTGCCGATGACCTTCTTGGCGCGCTCGATGTTCTGGATGCCCGGCAGCTCGATGAGGATACGGCTGTTGCCCTGCGGGGTGATGCTGGGCTCGGAGACGCCGAACTGGTCGACGCGATTGCGCAGCACCTGCAGGGTGCGGTCGACCGCATCCTTGGAGAGCTTTTGCAGGTCGGTGATGATCTCGTCATCGGACTGGCCGCGGCGACCGAAATAACGATTGAGCTTGAGATCCCGGGAGGCGAAATTCTCCTGCAGGGCGTCAAAAAAGTCGGTGCCCTTGTTTTCATAATCGCGCTGCGAAGCGGCGAGAATGTCCTCGAGCCGATTGTCCTTGTTCTTGGCGTTCTCCGCCAGGTATTGCTTCAGGTCGATCTCGTAGACCAGATAGGTGCCGCCCTGGAGGTCGAGGCCGCGGCGGATCGCACGGCCCTGCAGCTTGGCAATTCTGCTGTTAAGCTTGATCAGATCGTCGGAGAGGCGCAGGGCTTCATTCCTGCTGCTCTCGGAGACCGCCCGGCGCACATGGCCCTCGAGCTCGCCGCTGGTGACGCCGACCTCAATATCGGTCTTGCTCAACCCGGTCAGATTACCGAGCTTGGAGATCAGCGCGGACTCCTGGTCCAGCAGGTTATTGACCTGAAAGGTGGGCAACATGGAGAGGACAGCCACGACGATCAGGGCCAACACGAAAATAAGCTTGAAAATCAGAGCACGTTGCATGAATGGAAAACCTCCTGAAAGGGATTGATTTTGCGGATATAACCAAGAAATATACCCTTTTTTGCCAAAATATGCAAACAAAAAGAACGAGCCCCTCATCCTGAGGGGCTCTGGGTGTCAAGGCCCGCCGCCCTCCCGGGGCTGGAGCCGGGATGAACAAAAAAGGGCTGCGCCGGCATCGCCCGGGGGCCGGGTCGGACGCCTGAAATGCCCCAGCGCTGCGGCGGGTTACTCCTCGTAGACCAGCTTGATAAGACTCGTCTTGACGGAAGCATGCTGACCCAGCTCCGAGCGCAAATCGGCAAGGGCTTCGATCGGACCGCGAAAGGAGCCGGAGGCTTCGTAGACATAATCATGCAGGGGGGTATAAAGCTCCACCCCGCGGCCGTTCTTTTCGATGGT
>JAKPUX010000387.1 GCA_029554865.1 bacterium
GTCCACGGCCACATCGCCGACAAGACGGGCAACTCCTGGAGCGCCTGGCGGCAGGTGACGCCCAAGCACAACGAGCTGGTGGACGCCATGCTCCAGTCCAAATGCCACATCATCGCCACCATGCGGAGCAAGATGGAATACGCCCAGGTGGAGGAAAACGGGAAGAAACAGGTCAAGAAGCTGGGCATGAGCCCCATCCAGCGCGACGGCATGGAGTACGAGTTCACCGTCTTTATCGATCTCGATCAGCAGCACACCGCCACGACCACCAAGGACCGGACGACCCTGTTCGACGGACAGTATTTCGTGCCTACCGTCGAAACGGGAAAGACTCTCCTTGCCTGGCTGGAGAACAACGGGCAGGCAGCGCCGGCAGCGGTCGCCCAGGAGAAGCCGCTTGGTGGGCGGCAGCAGGAAGAAGCCCGTGGAGACCGGGGCAAGGTTGAAGCGGCACCGAAGCAGGCGGAGTCAACGGGGAGGGACGCAGCATCCGTCACTTTGCCGCCGGCAGGCCAGGCGGTTCAGTCAGAGAAAGGCGATGAGGCGGGGAAAGCTTCCGCGGCTGTGGCGCCGTCACAGCAGGCACGGCAAACCGGCGAGACGGGGAAACCTTCCGCAGCCGCCACGCCGCAGGATGAGGCGAAGCAGGCAACGCCCGTCGCAATGAGTAACGGACTGAAGACCCTTTTCGCGAAAATCGGCACCCTCGACCTGCCGCGGGAGGGTTACAAACGCTACTGCTACAAGCGCTACGGCATCGCCTCCATGACGGAGATGGCACCGGAGCAGATCGCCGAACAGGCGAAACTCCTCGATTCCCTCAAGAGACCTGCGCGATTAAAGGAGTTCAGGGTCGTCCTGGAGGGATTCGGCGGCAACGGTCAGGGTGCAGGGGGAGCAGCATCCCTGAATGCACCCTCCTTGAATGCAGCGGGAACGGAAGCGGCACCGGTTTCAGTACAAGGCACTGCTGGACCGATCCCGATCGCATCCCATGCAGCCGCGGCCGCCGCGCCGGCTGCCGGCGGGTTTGACCTGTTCTAAAAACTCACCGCCCCGTCCCCCTCCTGAAAATTGCTGGGGGATGGGGCGATTGAATGGAAGGAGAATCACCATGAAGATTGAAA
>JAKPUX010000389.1 GCA_029554865.1 bacterium
CCACCAGATCAGTTTCATGAATCCGGTGATCACCGCGGCCAGGGCCGTGCCGATGGCGCCGACGGCCAGGCCGATGGCGGCGAAGATACCGGCGAACTTGGCGACATCGAAAGGAGGTTTGGCCGGTGCCGCCGCCTTCCCCTCATCGATCTTTTTGGCGCCGTCGGCCACACCGCTCCGGGCTTTGTCGGAGATGTCTTTGTCCCGGGAGGCGGCCATCTTCTCGATCTGCTCGTTGATCATCCGGGCGATTCGTTTATAGGGGCTCCAGAAGGCTTGGCGGATGCTGATGGGATGCTCGATAACCTTCACGATGGTGGCATCCCAGTCCCGGCCCTGACGGTCGTAGAAAACTCCGTTCCGTCCCGGCATCAGGCAATCGGCATCCCCATCCGTAAAGGCGACAGCGATGTCCATTTCCGTGCCGGCGCCATCTTCGGTCTTGCGGGTGCAGTGGCAGTAGGCCAGATAAGTCTGGCTTAGGGTGGCCAAGGAGGCGTGTTTGGCGATATCGTCAACGCGGATGCATAGTTCGCAACTGCGGCCGTCCAGATAGAGGATGCCGGCCTGAAACAGGGCCTTGTCTTTGCGGGTATAGAAATCGGAGAATGAGACGAAATTTTTCAAGAGTGTAATCAGATCGCGGTGGTAGCGGACGAGGCGGTCCAAGTCGGTGATGGCGGTGAATTCAGGCTCCACGGCCCTGTCTTTGGCCATCAGTTCCTCGATGGCGGCCTTGCCGTTGCCGGCAAGGATCTCCCGTACCCGCTCTATGCCCAGACTTTCCACTACCGTTGCGGGTTTACGGGACATCCATTCTTCGTAAGCGGCAAAGGCGGCTTGCAGTTGGCGCCAATCCGCCTCGGTGAGGTTCTCCCTTGCCCCCAAGAGCGGCGCCACCGCTACGGTGGCTAAAGAGGCGACTGCCGGCTCCCAGGCGGGGTTAACTCCTTCCTGGAGGGGCAGGGGCCTGCCGGCGGCGATCATGGTCAAAGGAAAGCCCGCGACCTCCTCTGCGGCGCCGTTGAGATCGTGCTTGGCGATGGCGATGTATTCCTCTTCCTGGCGATTAAGGGCGTTCAGTGCCCGGCCGTCGAAGGCGGCGAGACGACACCGGGCGAAATAGTCATCCACCTTGACGCGGACCGCGTTCAGGGCTCCGAAGGCGGCTTCGGTATCCTCTCCCAGGGGGCAAATGCCTTTTCCCACCGCCGCCTCATCATACCAAGCGGCGTATGCCTGCAGGTCGGTGTAGAACGTATCAACTTTTTCCTGGGCGATGCCCGGTTGGCCGCTCCGGTCCATGTCGGCCCCGCAGCAATCCATGATGGTGGTGATGATTTGTGCCAGTTCCGGATCGCCGGCGGCCTCGGGTGGGATGATGCCGTCGCCGTTGAAGCGGGTCTGGGCAAAGATCTTTTCCGTATCCGCGGTGTCGGTGGGGGTTATGACGGCGGCGCCGTCCTTTCCGAGGGTGGCGAGGATATGCTTCGCCGAACTCAAGAGCCTGCTTCCCTCTTCCGACCGGTCATCGATGGCCGCGAGAGGCAGCTCCACCGATCCCTTGAGGAGATCGTCGGGATTTTTCAACAGTGACGCCGCCCAAGATACGGCAGCGATGATTTCCGGGGCGCGAATGCGACCGTCTTGATCGGTATCGATCAGTTCCAGGGTCTTCCGGTCGAACTCCAGACCGGTGACGGGACAGCTCAGGGCTATCCAGAGCTTCTGGTCCAGTTGAGCCAGGGCGGTCAAATCCTGTCCGGATTCCAGCCGCACCTGATCGAAACCTCCGGCCCTGAAGAATCTCCAGCGATGTCGTACGTCACTCTTCTTGTCTTCCGCGACTGCTTCTCCCATGATGAGTTCCCCTTTCAGAGTATTGGCGGGTATTATAAAACGCAATTTAATTATAGGCAATTTATATCTTAAGGGACCCCCTTCCCCGGTACGGGGAAGGGAGTGACTGGCGGCCGGTGTGGTGGGTTTAGCTGTCTTTACGGAGTCCGAGGTCTTGATGCCTATGTGGCCAGGGAGACTTTCAGGCGGCCGATCAGGTCTTTCATGAAGGTCTCCCGCTGTTTCAGCGCCCGTCGGAATTCCCTATCGTCGGTATTGACCACTTCGATCCGCAAAGACGGATAGTATCTTTCCAGGATCTCCAGGAGATGTTTTTCTTCTTCCCGGGTGAGTTCAAGTTTGGACATGGTATC
>JAKPUX010000107.1 GCA_029554865.1 bacterium
GCCTCTTGCCGCCGTCTCCTTCGATGCCTACTTCAACCATGTGCTCATGCATGAGGTCAGCCACGGCCTCGGGCCGGGGATGATCACCCTGGAGAGCGGAGAAAAGATCGACGGCGCCCGCAAATTAAAGGAACTCTATTCAGTGCTGGAGGAGTGCAAGGCGGACATATTGGGCATCATCAACATGAAGCTGATGATGGAAAAGGGGATTTTCCCCGCAGAGATGGAGTACGGCATGTACGCCAGCTATCTGGGCGGAATGCTGCGCTCGATCCGCTTCGGGATCAACGAGGCCCACGGCGGGGGGGTGGCCATCCAGTGGAATTACTGTTTTGACCGGGGAGCTTTTCTGCTCGACGGCGAGGGCAAGCTCACCCTGGATGAAACCAGGGTGCTGCCGGCCCTCTACAGTCTGGCACAGGAGGTATTGATGTTCCAGGCCACCGGCGACTATGAGGGGGCGAAAGAATTCGTGGAAAAGTACCGGGTGATGACCCCGGTGATGAAGGGGATGGTCGAGGCCCTTAAAAAGGTGCCGATCGACATCCGTCCCTCCTATCCCGTGCTGACCGAGCTGGGACTCTAGCCTCAAATCAGAGCCCTGGAGGCCGCTCCGGTCTTCAGGGCTCCGCTGCTGGCGAATCGGGTTCAACCCAGTTCAGGGTGCGTTCCACCGCCTTCCGCCACAGGCTGTAAAGTCGGGCACGTTCCTCCTCCCCCATTTCCGGCCGCCACACCTTGTCGACCTGCCAGTTCCGTTCCAGCTCTTCTTCATCCCGCCAGTATCCGCAAGCCAGCCCCGCCATATAGGCCGCACCCAGAGCGGTGGTCTCCGTGACCTTTGGGCGCACCACGGGCACGTCGAGCAGGTCGGCCTGGAACTGCATGAGGAGTTGATTGGCGACCATGCCGCCGTCGACCTTGAGTTCAGCGAGCCCGATCCCCGAGTCCTTGATCATGGCATCGAGGACCTCGCGGGTCTGGAAGGCGGTGGCTTCGAGCACGGCCCGCGCGAGGTGGCCGCGATTGGCGAAGCGGGTCAAT
>JAKPUX010000112.1 GCA_029554865.1 bacterium
CACTCTCAACGCCACCGCCCTGGCCGAGCACTGGCCGGCCGTGGCGGAGCTGATCGCGGAGATCCTGCTCGAACCGCGCTGGGATGAGACCGAGTTCGCCCGTCTGCGTCAGGAGACCCTGGAAGAGATTCAGCGCAGCCAATCCAGCCCTGCCGCCATCGCCAACCAGGTCTTCAGCCAACTCCTCTACGGCGAAGGACACCCCCTCGCCCTGCCGGTCTCCGGAAACAGGTCAAGTGTCGCCGCCCTGACCCTCGCCGATCTGCAGGGCTATTACACGCGCGCCTTCACCCCCCGGCTGGCCCATCTGTCAATCGCGGGGGATATCACCCCCAGCCAGGCCCGCAAGAGCCTGCGCAGCCTGGAAAAATACTGGCAGGGCGGCGATGTCGATATGCCCAGGCCTGCCCTGTTGGCAGGGCCGCCCCAGGCGAAGCTCTATTTCGTCGATTTCCCGGGCGCAAAGCAGTCCGAGGTGCGCGCCGGTCACCTCGCCCTTCCGGTGCGCGATCCTGAATTCTTCCCCGCAACAGTGATGAACTACAAGCTCGGGGGCTCCTTCAACGGAATTCTCAATCTGATCCTGCGCGAGGAGAAGGGCTACACCTACGGCGCGCGCTCCCGTTTCAACGGCGGCGAGACCGGCGGCACCTTTGTCGCCTCGACCAGCGTCCAGTCCGATGCAACACGCGAAACCCTGGCCATCATCGCCGAAGAGATCCGGCGCTACCGACGTGCAGTCGAGGACGAGGATCTGGCATTCAGCAGGAACGCCCTGCTCAAGGCCAATGCGCGCAGTTATGAAACCCTGCGCGCCCTGGTCGGCATCCTCGATCAGATCGCCCTTTACAACCTGCCGGACGATTTCATCGAACAGCAGGAGGCCTTCATCCGCAATCTGACCAGGGCGGAACACCTGAGACTGGCGCAAAGGCATCTGCGCCCCGAGGAGATGACCCTTCTGGTGGTGGGGGATGCGAAGAGCAGGCTCGAGTCTCTGAGCGATTTGGGATACGGGGTTCCGGTCCTGCTCGACAAGGAGGGTAAAAGGATTGACTGAGAGGTAAAAAAAGAGCTGCCCTGACCGGCAGCTCTTTTTTTTAATCCGCATTCAGCAGAATGTCAGAAGAGATGGGGGATGAAGCGGAAACGCACGCGGGATTTGTAGCTCAGGTAACCGGTGTCCTGTCCGAGCAGCTTCTCTTCCGCCAGGGCGCGGTAGATCTGCCCCGCCGTTATAAGCACTGTCTTGAGGATGTTCCCCGGGCTCGGGTTGCCGAGAAGGAAGGCGGCGAGGAAAACGAGTTCAGCGGCGTAGAGGGGGTGGCGGACGAGCCGGTAGGCCCCTCCGGTCTTGACAGAACGATTGGCGGGTACGACACCGAAGCTCCTGCCCAGGCTGGCCAGGGCGTAAACCACGGCGATGAGGGCCAGAGACTGCAGCACAAGGGAGGGGATTTGCAGCCGGGGTGCCGTATCGACCGCCGGCCGCAGGGAGAATGAGAGCAGGACCGTCGACAGGGCCACCAGCCAGTCGAGTCCACTGCGGGAGAGGGCAGCACTGGCCCGGCGTGAGAAGAAGAGATAAACCAGCAGGCTGTTGTAGCAAAAGAGGCCAAGCCCTGTCGGGTTCGCGCCCCCAAACCAGTGGTGAAGGGAAGAGATGACCAGACCCAGCCAGAACAGAGCGAGAAAGAAATTGGCTGGGCCGTGCAAGAGCTGCTGCCAGGCTGCGGCGCTGGCGTGCGGGTGGGCATCTACGGTCAGTTCGAGGCGGTCGCCGGGCTGAAGAGGGGGAGCACTCCCGCCCCCCCCGTCCCACTCCAGGACCTCCGTCGCGCCGGCGACCCTGGGGATGACGCGGCCGGGCGCCAGCCTCTCCTCGACGCGCAGCACCCCGCCGGCTTGATCGAGAAAGGCGATGCCGAGGGGGCGGTCCATGGACAGGGTATGAATCCCGCTGCAGCGGCGGATGAGCAACGCCTTGGGCTCCGCCTCCTCCGCCAGGGCGAGGAAGCCGAGCAGGCGCTGGCTCCAGCTCTCCGCTGCAAAGAGACGGCATGGCCAGTTCCCTCCGCAGGGATGGATCACAATTGGCACGGCTCACCGGTTGGCATGTTTTTCTCTCACTTTTGCCCTGACCTCTCAGCGGCGGATATCATGGCCCGGACATGCCTGCGAAGGTCTTGAGGATGCTGATGATGCCCGGCCCGAGGATGACGATGAAGAGGGCCGGGAAGATGAAGAGGATTAGCGGGAAGAGCATCTTGATGCCGGCCTTGGCGGCCTGTTCTTCGGCGGACTGGCGCAGCCTGGTGCGCAGGGAATCAGCCTGAGCGCGCAGGGTATCAGCCAGGCTGGTGCCCAGCTTGTCGGCCAGGACCAGGGCGCCGACCAGAATGCGCAGGTTCTCGACCCGGTTGCGCGTGCTGAGATTACGCAGGGCCTTCTCGCGTGAGAGACCGGTGCGCATCTCCTGGGTGACCACAAGCAGCTCCTGGCTCAGAATCGGAGCGCGCATGCCCAACTCCTGGGCGACGCGCAGCAGAGCAGCATTGAGCCCGAGTCCGGCCTCCATACAGATCACCAGCAGATCGAGAGCGTCGGCGAGGCTCTCGCCGATCTGCTGACGCCGCCGGGAGATGCGATGGCGTAAAAGATAATCCGGAAAGCGGAACCCGATCAAAAGGGTCAGCATCAGCAGGACCGGAGCGAGCATGGGCTGGTTGATGTGACGGTAAGCAAAGAGATAAAAGCAGACCGCAAAGAGGAAGAGGCTGCAAATGCGCAGGCCCATGAGTATGACAGGGCCATACTCGTGATGCAGGCCCGCCTGGATGAGCATCTCCCTGCTGCGCGAGACCGCCTTCTCGTTGCTGCCTCCGAGGCGCCCCAGGCTGATGAGTAGCTTTTCAAGACCAGCCGGAAGCTCGGTCTGCTTAAGGGCATCATGGATCGTGATCTCCTCCTGGACCGGAGTATGCGCCTCGGTCAGGCTGCGCACGCGGCGGGTGGTAGGATCCAGCCTGGCGCGGGCCAGTCGCAGGATGAGCAGGATGAGGAAAAAGACCGTGATAAATACCGCCGCCAGGGCGAGATAGAGTCGCATGCCCCCCCCTATTGATATCGGATGGCGATGAGTCTGCGAATAACCAGAAAGCCGACCACCTGGAGGACAAAACCGATGGTGAGCAGGGTCCGGCCGAAGCGCTCCGAGAGCATCGGTTCGAGATAGGTCGGATTGATCACCTGCAGGGCGAGCAAGGCAACCAGGGGAAGGCTGCCAAGCACCCACAGGGTCATCCGGCCCTGGGCGGTGTAGGTGCGGATCTGCCCCATCAGTTTGAAGCGCTCCCGGATGGTGTAGCTGATTTTCTCGAGTATCTCAGCCAGATTGCCGCCGGTCTCGCGCTGGAGAAGAACGGCGGTCACGAAGAGTTTGAGATCGAGGCTGTTGACCCGCTGGGTGAGATTGACGAGGGCGTCCCGCAGGGGCAAGCCCAGGTTGTTCTCCTCGAAGGTTTTTCGGAATTCAATGCAAACGGGCTCCGGTGCCTCGATGGCGACCATCTGCAGGGCCTTGGTGAGGGCGTGTCCTGCCCGCAGCGAGGCGGTCATCATATCCAGGGTATCGGGAAAAGCGCGGATAAAGGCGCGCAGCCGGCGGGTGCGCAGGACCAGGATATAAAGCAGAGGCAGGGCAGCAGCCCCCAGGGTTACCACCACGCGCAGCAGCACTCCCGGAGCGCCGGAGGAGAGCAGGAGGCCGCATGCTCCCAATGCCGCGCTCGTGAGCAGAACCATGCCGACATTATATTTGCTGCCCGCCTGTTCGAGCAGGAGGCGCAGCCGGGCCGGAAAATCGAGCCCTGACAGAAGGCGATTGAAGAGCGAGATATCGCTCAACCGCTCATCGCGCAGGACAAAGGGCATACGGGCGGGATTGATCCCGGCCTCGACGGCATAGGCGGCCAGCCGGCGGTCGATCTTGCGCTTGCTCCCCGCCTTGCGCTCATAGACCACCAGAAGAAGGGCGAGCACAAAGAAGAGGAAGAAAAGAAACAGGGCGCTCATCAGCAGGATCATGGGGCGGGTTCCTCCTCCGGCGGCACTTCGAAGCGCGGTTCAAACATCTCATCCGGCATTCTGATCCCCGCGGTCTCGATCTGCTCAATGAACTTGGGACGGATGCCGGTGGTGCGGAAGGTCCCGACCACCTGGCCATCCTCACGGATGCCGAGCTTTTCGAAGAGGAAAATGTCCTGCAGGGAGATGGTCTCCCCCTCCATGCCGACGATCTCGACGACCTTGACCACCTTGCGGGAGCCGTCGCTGAGGCGGGAGATCTGGACGATGATGTGGATCGCAGAACTGATCTGCTCGCGCATGGCGCGGTCGCCGAGATTGGCGCTTGCCATCAGCACCATGGTTTCGAGGCGGCGCAGGGCGTCTCTCGGCGAGTTGGCATGCAGGGTGGTCAGCGAGCCGTCGTGGCCGGTGTTCATGGCCTGGAGCATATCCAGGGCCTCCGCGCCGCGCACCTCGCCGACGATGATGCGGTCCGGCCGCATGCGCAGGGCGTTGCGCACCAGATCGCGCTGCACGATGGCTCCGCGCCCCTCGATGTTGGCGGCGCGGGTCTCAAGGCGGACGGTGTGCCGTTGCTGCAGCTGCAGCTCCGCGGCATCCTCGACGGTGATGATGCGCTCCCCGCTGGGGATGAAGCCCGAGAGGATGTTGAGCAGGGTGGTCTTGCCCGAACCGGTGCCGCCACTGACGAGGATGTTGAGGCGGGCGCGCACGGCAGCGGCGAGCAGCTCGGCAATTGCGGGGGTGAGGCTGCGCAGCCGCAGCAGATCATCCATGGCCAGCCGCTGCAGACCGAACTTGCGGATGGAGAGGATCGGACCGTCGATGGCCAGCGGGGGGATGATGGCATTTACGCGCGAGCCATCCGGCAGGCGGGCGTCCACCATGGGACTCGATTCATCCACCCGCCGCCCTACCTTGGAGACGATGCGTTCGATGATGTTGAGCAGATGGACGTCATCCTTGAATCGGGTGTTGGTGGTCTCCAGCTTGCCGAAGCGTTCGACGTAGACCTGGCTGCAGGTGTTGACCAGAATGTCGGAAATGGTCGGATCGTGCAGGAGGGGCTCGAGCGGACCCAAACCGAAGGTCTCGTTGAGGATCTCTTCTGTCAATCCCTCGCGATTGAGTTCGAAGGATACCTCCTCGTCGGCGCTGAGCAGGCTCTCTATGACCTCACGCACCAGGGTGCGCAGGGTCTCCTGGGGGATGGTATCCAGCTTGGCAAGGTCGAGCTTTTCGACCAGGCGGCGGTGGATGCGTTCCTTGAATTCATGGTAGGCGTGCTGGCTCTGCAGGTCACTGGAGACTGCGGCAACTTTGCATACCTGTGCGGACGGGGCGGGCTTCGCCGGCCGAGCCCCGTTGCCTCCTTCCTCACCGGCTTTGAGCCGTTGCAACAGGCTCACGGTTCACTCCTTTCGTCCAGTCAGGCGCCTGAGCAGCCCCCTGCTGTTTCTGGGCGCTGCGGTGTTTTTTGCCCGCCCCTCCGCCTGGATATGGTTTAAAAGTTCGGCCATCTGCAGGCTGAAAGGATGGCGGGGCCGGCTGAGAATGATGGGCTCGCCGACATTGATGCTTTCGAGCAGGGCGCCGTTCTCCTGCAGCGGCAGGCGGCAGCAAATGGATCGTCCGATCGACCCCTCAATGCTCTGCAATTCATCGCTGATGCGCTGGGGATAGCGGTTGAGGACCACGGCGATCTTTTCTTCGGCATATCCCATACGGCGGAAGAGGGCGAGGGTGCGTTTGAGATTATAGACTGTTGAGAGGTCGAGTTGAGCGATGGTCAGGATCAGATCCGCCTCATCCAGGACGCGGATGGTGACTTCGTCGAAATGGTCGTCGCAATCGATGATAATGAGATCATATTCCGGGCGCAGCAGTTCGAGGAGGCGCCCCAGACCGGCAGCGGTAATTTTCTCCGCCTCTTCCATGTTCTCCGGGCCGGCGATGAAGTGCAGGCCGCTGCCGTGGCCGGGGAGGATAGCGTCGAGGCGTGAAACCTCGAGGGTGGCGAGGTTTTCGAGCAGTTCGAGCAGGGAGATGCGGGGTTTGATATCGAGAAAAAGGGCGGCATTGCCGAGCTGGAGTTTGCTGTCGATGAGCAGCACCCTGCGGCCATTATTCTTCGCCGCGGCGACGGCAAGATTTACCGCCAGGGTGGTTGTGCCCATTCCCCCCTTGACACCGAAGCAGCAGACGGTTCTGGCCCGGGCGGGCCTGTCCCTGCCGCTGTCGACGCCCGGCCTGACCGACTTTAAGGCG
This sequence comes from bacterium, assembly GCA_029554865.1. Classification (GTDB taxonomy): domain Bacteria; phylum Zhuqueibacterota; class Zhuqueibacteria; order Residuimicrobiales; family Residuimicrobiaceae; genus JAKPUX01. The sequence continues at coordinate 6,358 of JAKPUX010000112.1, forward strand.
CGGCTTATCTCCTCATCATCGGCATCGGGAAGCAGAAATTCACCTGCCCCGCAGCGCATGGCGCGGACGATCAGTTCAGGCCGGGCCTGGCCTGCCGTACAGAAAAAGCGGATCCGCGGAAAGAGCGCACTCCATCGCGCCAGGTAGTCCAGCCCCTCCTCCCCGGTGCCGAGGTCGAGGAGGGCAATATCCGGCTGCAACCTGGTGAGCAGAGCCTCTCCCTGCAGCCACTCCCCGCACTGCCCGATCAGGCGCCCCCCCTCCTGTTTCTGCAGGGCATCAAAGACGGTATCGGGATCGTTCTCGCTGATGTAGATCCATGAGAATTCTTTTGCCATAGCGCCCGTTTCTGCCAATCATTCCACCAGGTGTACGCCGTAGAGGTAGGTGTTGCCGTTGCCCCAGATACCGTGGGTCAGCATTTCGATAAAGCGGCCGTAGAGAGCCTTGCCCTGCATCCCCTCGATAAAAAAGACCCCCAGGCCGGTCACTGTAACGGTGTTGCGGCCCGGATCCGGGGGGTAGCGCTCGTCATAGAAAGGGACGATGCAGATACGCGGACTCGAAAAACCGGGATAGCTGGAGCCCTGCACGGAGTTGGTATTATTGTCCCAATAGGCGCCGGAATCCCAACGCAGCAGAGCCTCCACCCCGTGTTTGGTCGGGCCCACCATGTTGCCCGGCTCCACCTGGATGATATCGCCGATTTCGACAATGCCGTCGCAACCGCTCTCAATATTCTCACTATAGGCGGCACCGCCCACCTCCGGGGTGCCGCGGTTGACCGGCGGAAAATCGACAGGATAAAAAAAGCCCGGATTGGTGCCGGGAGCGTCCAGGGAACCGGCCTTGAGCAGGGCATATTCTCCGACCCGGTAATTCAGATCGGGGACAGCAAAGGGCCTGAGGTGGTCGGTGCCGATGATCGAGCCCAACTCCGCAGTCGCTGTAGCCGAGATCGTCACCCGCGGGATGCCCAAAGCGGACGCGAAAAAGAGGGGCAGCTGGCGGGAGGATGTGACCCGGATCCGGCTAGAGTTGGGAAAGCTGATATCCCCGGCGCCGACCGCCACCGGCTGGTTGATGCAGCGGTTGCGGCCGGCGAAATCCATCGCCTGCTGGATGGCCAGGTTCTGGCTGGTCATCAGGCCGGCGGCCCCGGCCAGCGCAGAGGCATCCACCCCAGCCTGCAGCTGATTGCGCGCGGTGAAGAGATAGCCCGCGTCAATCGCCAGCGCGGCCATACCCATCACCGCCAGCATCGAGACCGCAGCCAGGACTAGAATGGCCCCCCGCGTCTGACGCACAAGACGAATCGCAACCTTGGCCGTCATCATGGCTTGATTCCTTCATCAGGCATCTCAGCGCTTCCGGTGGTGATCCGGGGCGAGACCAGGATCATCAGCTCACTCTCTTTCTTTTTAAAACTCTCACTGCTGAAGAGGCGGCCCAGCAGCGGCACAGCGCCCAGCAGGGGCACCCGGGAGAGGGTTCGCGCCTCTTCATCAGCCAAAAGACCGCCGATGACGAGGTAGTGGTTTTCTTTCAGGTCCACATTGGTCTCGGCCTTGCGCGTGGCCAGGGCGGGGATCTTGAAGCCGGACAGGGTGATGCCGTTGTCAAAATCGAGGCTGCTCACCTCGGCGGCCACCTTGAGGTTGATCATGCTCGAATCCATGACATGGGGAGTGAATTTGAGCTTGATCCCGAACTCCTTGAACTGAATGGTCACCGTCTGCATCCCCACCGAGCCAGAGACGATGGGGATCGGGAATTCACCGCCGGCGAGAAAGCTGGCCTCCGCCCCCTCGCGGGCACTGAGATTGGGTCTGGCCAGGATGGTGATGAGATTTTTTTCCTGCAGGGCCTTGATCATCACGGTCAGATTGCGTGTGGGCACCGCGAAAAGGAGATCGACCGCCTCATTGAGCCCAAGGGGGTCGTTCACAGAGGCCGCCTGCCCGGCGAAACTGCCGACATCGATGCGCTCGTCACCGGCCTTATGATCCTTGAGCAGAAAATCGAGGCCGAGCTCCCGCAAGGCGATGCGGTTGACCTCAACAAAACGAACCTGCAGCATCACCTGATGGAGGGCCATCGGCCGGCGCACCAGCACGCGCCTCTGCTCGTAGCGCCCCTGCTCATCCCAGACAATCAGGCTGGTGGAGCCCTCCGACTTGCCGATCAGCACCAGCTGTGAGGCCGAGATGACATTGGCATCGGCCACCTCCGGATCGGCGATCGAGACCTTGGCAATGCCCCGGCTGTACTCCATGACCTGGGAGTGGCCGGGTTCCAGGATGAGCATGTCGGATTCCGCCGCAGCCCCGGTTAAAAATCCAAGGAGAAGGGCGATCGCTCCCCAATGCCAGATCCTTGACGATACCAGGATGCGTTTCTTCCTCACCATTCTGCAGAACTCCTTTCCGATCCAGCGGAATCTCACTTCAGGGGTTTCTTCTCCGTCGCCTTGCCCTCTTCCAGCACCACCTCTGATCGGGTGCTGGAGCGATAGACCTCTATGACCTGTTTGGGCGGCGCCATGGCTGGCTCCTCGCGGACGGCGGGCGCAGCGGCCGCCCTGCGCACGGCTGCGGCGGGTGTGGTGGGCCGCTCATCCTTGTTGATCAGCTCCTTCAGGCTCACCCCCTCCGTCACCGCGGTCTGCTGATCGGCGGTATTGCGGAGAACCAGCTGCAGCTTGCCCTCTGTGCTGGCCAGAGCGAGCTTTTCGGCCTGGGCCGGGTTGACCAGCAGGGTGACCGACTTGACTGTAATCGGATCATCATCCTTGGGGCTGACGGTCTGGTCGACGGCAAGGACCTCGATATTTTCGAGGATGGTGGATGTTTTCGACTCCTCCTTGTCGAGGGTGGCCGAAACCGTGGCGAGGACATCGACGCGCGCATGCGGGAGAATGAAGCCGCTGACGCCGCTGACGATGTTGACCGCGACGGTCATGGCACGCATGCCGGGGGGGATAACCGCCGAAACACCACCGCTGGAGCCCGGCGGGGCCAGGCGTGAGGCAAGGAGGGCCTCGCCGGCGAAGATTTCGGATTTGACAATGCGCCCGGCGAGTTCGGAAGGTTGGGTGAAGCTGCCCTCTGGCGCGAGCGCGGCCGGGAAAAGCCTGGCCTCAAGAAGGCTCTCCTCCAGTTTTGAGCCGGCAGGCAGGTCGATTTTGGCGACCACGACCGGCCGCATCGCGGCATGGTTCTGCTCGAGTGTTTGTTTCTGGTTTTGCAGATAGGAGTAAGCCCCCAGGGTCGCCAGCAGGGCAGTGACCATCGCCAGGGGGATGATGAACTTGAGCTTGAGCAGAAACATCGCGCGATCTCCGGTTTAGCCTTCCCAGTGCATGGTGGTGGTGCGGCTGAGCGGAATGGGGCCGATCAAGCCGGGAATGATGGCGTTGGTCAGGGGAACGTAGGTGCCGCTGACGGTGACGGTCACTTCATTGGAGCCGCCGGGGCCGCTGACCGAGATCGAGAGGCCGGTGAGGGTGACCCCGCCGAGCAGTCTGAGCGCTGCGGCGCGGCTGCGGCCGACGTCCGGGGCTGTGACAGCTGCTACGCGTGCTCCCTCGCGCGCCGCTCCTGTCATGGTATTCATAGTCTCCCAGATCCGCCCGAATTCGATGATGCCGAAGAGGAGCAGTAGGAAAATGGGGATGACCAGGGCGAATTCGACCAGGGACTGCCCCTCCTGGCGGCGGACAAAAGAAATCATGGGGAGATTCCTCGTACTACAGTCCAAAGTGTCCCCGCGGCGATGGCGATGCCGTAGGGCAGCCTGATTTCACGTAAAGGCAGGGGGTGGCCCGAGGGATCGCGGAGCGATCTGGCCCGATGCCATGCCATGGCGCAGAGCGCGATGATACCGCCGGCGGCGACAGCGGAAAAAAGCGCCGCCAACGCAGCCGGCATCGCCAGAAGGGCCCCGGCCGCAGCCATGAGTTTGACATCTCCAGCCCCCATACCGCCCAAAAGGTAGACCAGGCCGAAGATGAGCAGCGCGCACGCGGCCCCGCCCAGGGAGGCTGTGAAACCCTGCACGCCGTGGCTGAAGGTATGGAACAGGAGGCCCGACGCCAGGGCGGGCAGGGTGAGCCAGTTCGGAATCCGGCGGCTGCGCCAATCCCAGACGGCCGCCAACACGACCAGCAAAATGACCACGGCGATGTGCGCTTTCACAACAATACTGCCTTTTCAGTTGCATAGCAGGGAGATGGGGACCGGGTGCTCGCGCATCCGTTAGTCTTCTGCTGTCGAAGAGCGCCGGGATCAAAGGGGACACGGCTGAAGCCGGCTGCTGATCCCGCAACCTCAAGCTTCATTTACGGTGTTGGATGACCGACGCCGGTCCCCCCCGAAGGACGGTTGTAATAAAAATGGCGGTGTTAGAGCGCGCCGATGATTTGTTGAAAGATACCGGAGATGCTGACACCCAGTGCGCCCAGCACAGCGACAGCAGCGATGGCGATCAGGAAGAGAATCAGGGCGTATTCGGCCAGGGTCTGTCCCTCTTCTCTGACGAAAAGGGAGCGGAAGATGTTGATGAGGATCTGCATTTTATGCTCCTGGAATTAGTGTCCGGTTGATTAAGGTCAACAATAGTACGCTCTTCAGGCTGGCTGCGGTTTCCTCCTTTCTGGTCAAAATGGGATGGTCCATCGCCCCCCGGACAAGACAAGGTCAGGCCGGTTATGGAAAAACGGCGAGGATCTGGTTGAAAAAAGCGACGAGCTGCCCGCCGAATAAGGCCACGACTGCAGCCGCAGCCACCATAATCAACAGCAGGATCAGCGCATATTCAGCGATCGTCTGCCCCCCCTCATCATCCCCGAACTCATATAAAAGATGGATTGACGCACGCATTATCGTCCCCCGCTGAGAACAGAAACAATAATGATGCAGATGTGAAAAACCCCGGGAAATAATAAAAAAGACGTTCTGAGAAGGGCATGGTGCGGTGCCATTCTGACAGAACGTCTACCCCCCCAGTGTAAAGAATATAAAGAGAGGAACCGGCCAAATCTGCATGTGCGAATGAAGCCGCTTTGTTACGGCTGATTCATCAGAAAGGACTCTCCGGGGAGGAGAGTGGCCTTTCCAGAGCCATCCGGGCCCTTGGGCCGCTGATGCCTGCACGTTCCCCCTGTGCCGGTTCCCCTCTTTGTAAACGTAAAATGGCCATTCGGCCATCTCTTCATTTCAGAGAACAGCATCGTAGGAATTTGAATAGACAGCGTGTGCCGGTTGGAATGGAAGAGCGGAAAACCCCTGGAGTACCGAAAGACCGTCTCAAGGCTGCCTGGCCATGATCAAGAACGATTCTCATCTTCTCGAGCCGGTTCGAGTGCCTCCGCTCAGGGATGAGCGGACCCCACCTGCGCCAAAGACTGGCGCCAACTACCACTATTCATAGTATAATCAATGGACATATCAATGTCAACAACTTTTTTATGTTTTTTTACGAAAATGCGCTATTATTATACACACCACGCACCTTTCTCATGGGTAATGTGGCTCTTGTGTCCCATAAGAGTGCAGATCCGCCTGCTCAGAAACAGCTCATGCCGCTGTGACGAAATCACAAAGCGAAACCAAAAATTCGCTTGCATCCTTGCTTTAAAAGTGTAAATTACTGCGCTGAATTTCATCAAACAAGAGGGATTATGATCAAAATCAAGGCTCTGCGCGGATTCAGGCCGCGCGATGACATCGCCGCCCGGGTTGCTGCGCCTCCCTACGATGTCATCTCCTCCGAGGAGGCGCGCGAGATGGCCAATAACAATCCTCTTTCCTTCCTCCATGTTAACAAACCCGAAATCGATCTTCCTCTATCCACCGATCTCTACTCCGATCAGGTCTATGCCAGGGGAGCGGAGAATCTGCGCCGTTTCATCGCCGAGGGCCTCCTCCGGCAGGACCCTGCCCCCTCCATTTACGTCTACCAGCAGCAGTGGCAGGGGCGTGCCCAGACAGGCTACTTTTGTCTGGCCTCGGTCGACGATTACGATGCCGGCCGCATCCGTAAACACGAACTGACACGGGCGAGCAAGGAAAAGGACCGCACCACCCTCATGGACCGCCAGAACGCCCAGATCGGCCCGGTTTTTCTTATGTACGAGGCCGAACCGATGCTGGATGGCTGTCTTGCCGAGACCATCACCACCTCCCCCCTGATCGACTTTGACACCCCGGAGGGTGTCCGCCATCTTCTCTGGCGCATCGACGACACTGCCCGCATCGCCCGAATTGAGCGCGGTTTCGCAGGCCTCGACAAGCTCTATGTGGCCGACGGCCATCACCGCTCCGCCGCCGCCAGCAACCTCTGCCGCGAACGGCGTGCAGCCAACCCGAACCACACCGGCGAAGAACCCTACAACTATTTCCTCGCCGTGATCTTTCCCCACACCCATCTGAGAATTCTGCCCTACAACCGCGTCGTCACCGACCTCAACAGTCTCACACCCTCTGAATTCCTGGCCGCCGTCGAGGCCAAATTTACTGTCACGCCAGCCGGACCGGCCGCTCCAGAGGTGCCCCTGCATGCCATGGGGATGTACCTCGAAGGCCTCTGGTATTTGATTGCGCCCAGGCCTGGGACCTGGGACAGCAGCGACGCCATCGAGGACCTGGATGTCAACATCCTCATGAAGAACCTGCTCGTGCCGCTGCTCGCTATCGGCGATCCGCGCACCGACCAGCGCATCGACTTTATCGGCGGTATCCGCGGAGCTGAGGAGCTGGTCAGGCTGGTCGATTCCGGCCGCTTCAAGGTCGCCTTCGCCATGCACCCGACCTCGATCGAGCAACTCATGGCCGTGGCCGATGCGGGCAAGATCATGCCGCCCAAATCCACCTGGTTCGAGCCCAAGCTGCGCAGTGGCCTGGTCATTCACCTGCTGGATTAAACCAGACAAGAGGAGCTGATGATGAAAATCGTCTTATGTGACAAATTCGACGCCACCCTGCCCGGCCGTCTCGCCCCCTACGGCGAGGTGAGTGATGACAAGAATCTCATTCCCGAGGCCGATGTCGTGCTGATCCGCAGCAAAACCAAATGCACCCGGGAGTTCATCGACGGCGCCCCTAACCTCAAACTGATCATCCGCGGCGGGGTCGGCATGGACAACGTCGACAAGGCCTATGCCAAAACCAAAAGCATCAAGGCCTACAACACCCCCAACGCCTCAAGCATCGCGGTCGCGGAACTCGCCTTTGCCCTCATGATCGCCATGCCCAACAAACTGATCACGGCCCACAATACCACCGCCGCCGGGCAGTTTCTCAAGAGCGAACTCAAGAGGACCGAACTGCTCAATAAAACCCTGGGCATCATCGGCTGCGGCCGCATCGGGCTGGAGTTGGCCAAACGCGCCCGCGCCTTTGGCATGACCGTCT
>JAKPUX010000118.1 GCA_029554865.1 bacterium
TCAGCGCAGCAGGAGCAGCTTGCGGCTCTGTTTGGCATCCCCAAAGAGGGCGGTATAGAAGTAAAGTCCGCTCGGCACGGGGAGTCCGCTCTCGTCGCGGCCGTCCCAGGTGAAGCGGTGTTCGGCCCCGGCGGGGAGGGCTTCGAGGCGGCGCACGATGCGGCCGCGGGCATCGCTGATGGTGAGGGAGAGGCGCCCCCCCTTGTTCCCGTCAGGGAGGCTGCAGGTGATGGTGGTGGCCGCATTGAAGGGATTGGGATAATTCGCGGCGAGCAGGAAGCGTCCGGGAGCGTTGACCGGGCGGGATTCGACGCCGGTGAGCAGATAAAATTCGATCCAGTTGAGATTGAATCCTCCGCGCGAGGCCTGCATGCGCAGGGTGGCGGGGCCCTTGTTGAGGAGGACCGTGACGGTCGCCGTCTGCCAGATCTGCCAGCCGCCGGTGACAGGGAGGTCGATGGTTGCGAGCTGCTTGTTGGTGACGGCGTCAATCACCTTGATCTGCCCGGCTCCGCTCTGGGCGGCGACGCGGAAATCGAGATCATAGCTGCCGCTTTCGGCCACCTCGACCTGGTAGATCATATAGTCGCCGCTGTCGATATAGCCGACGTTTTCGCCCCCGCCCACATCGCTGGTGCTCTCGGTCTGAACCCCCTGCATGCGGATGTAATCCTCGGCCTGGACGCGGCCGGGCACGGGATCCTTGCCGCGGACCTCATCGCGATAGTTGTAGACCGGCTGGCTTTCAAAGGGGGCGAGCAAACCGTTGTCGGCGCTGCGCGCATTTGAGCCCGTGTACTGAAGCTGGACGACATCATGTTTGAGAACGGGTTTGGCCAGGGCGAGGCAGAGTATGGTGGGATCCTTGGGGTGACGGGAGAGCGCGGTCACCCCGGTCACCCCCCAGTTGACCAGGACGGTCCATTCGGCGGTGGGGGCTGCAACCGGATCGGCCATCGCCTTGTCGAATCCTGCAAAGAGGGTGTCGCCGCCGGCGCTGACCGAGGCGGCGAAAAAATGCGGGGGGGTGCCCGGATCGGAATCGGCGAGGCTGGTGATGCCGTGGCCGTAGGGATAGAGCGGGCGGTAGGGATCGTCGCCGATGTTGATGGGGATCTGGGCCATAGCGCGCGGCCATGAATGTGGCAGTGTGCCGGTGAAGGGGTGGCCCCCGAAGAGCACGTCTGCGACTCCACTGCCCTCGCTGCCGGGCAGCCAGGCGGCGATGATCGCGTCAGCGTAAGGGAGGATGTTGTCGATGATCATCGGCCGTCCAGAGAGCAGGATGACCACGGTCTTTAAGCCGGCGTTCTTGAGGGCGCGCACCGGTTCAATCACCTTGGCCGGGAGATGGAGGTCGCTGCGATCGCCCTGGCCTTCGGCATATGGGGTCTCGCCGATGACGGCGATGCCGAGATCGGCTCCCGCGACGCCCGAGCCGTCGAGGGAGTAGGTGAACTGGACCCCGGGGGCCTCAGCGCGCAGGGCCGCGAGGATGGTGGTGCCGCCGGTGATGTCGCCGCTGCTGCCCTGCCAGCTGATCGTCCAGCCGCCGCACTGGTTGCCGATGTCGTCGGCTCCGTTGCCGGCGACGTGGATGCGGGCTGCAGAACGGGAGAGGGGCAGGATACCCTCCTTTTTGGCGAGCAGGACCAGGGACTCGCGCACGCAGGCACGGGCGACCTCGCGATGGGCGGCGCTGCCGATCTCCGCGGTGAGCGCCCTATCGGTGTAAAAATGCTCAAAGAGACCCATACGGAATTTGACAGCGAGGATGCGGCGTACGGCATCATCAATGCGCGCCATCGAGACCTCACCGGCCTGAACCGCAGCGGTGAGATGGCGGATGAAATCGCGGTAGCTGGTCGGCACCATGCCCATGTCGACGCCGGCGTTGACCACCTTGACGATTTTGGCCCGTTCATCGCTGCCCGGCAGCCGGGTGATGCCGTCCCAGTCCGAGACGACAAAGCCCTGAAAGCCGAGTTCGCCCTTGAGCACGGTGGTGAGCAGGTAGGTGTGGCTGTGCATTTTTTCACCGTTCCAGCTGCTGTAGGAGGGCATGATCGTGGCAACGCCAGCCTCGATCGCGCGGGCATAGGCGGGCAGAAAAAGGCGGCGCAATGTCGCCTCGTCGCACTCGGTGTTGCCCTCGTTGACCCCGCCCGTGGTGCCGCCGTCGCCGAGGTAGTGCTTGGCGCAGGCGAGGACGCGGTCGGGCCGGCCGAGGGAGTCACCCTGAAAGCCGCGCACCTGGGCAGCCCCCAGGAGCTCCGCCAGTTCGGAGCTCTCGCCAAAGCCCTCATAGGTGCGGCCCCAGCGCTCGTCACGCACCGCGGAGACGCAAGGGGCGAAGGTCCAGTCGATGCCGGTCCCGGCCACCTCGAGGGCGGTGATCTCGGCGGCGCGGCGCACCAGTTCGGGATTGCGGGCCGCCCCCAGGCCGATGTTGTGCGGAAAGATGACCGCTCCCTTGACGTTGTTGTGGCCATGCACGGCGTCTATCCCGTAAAGGATGGGGATGGCCAGCCGGGTAGAGAGGGCCTGGGCCTGCAGGCGGTCGTAGGTGTCCGCCCAGACCGCCGGGGTATTCGGATCCGGCACAGCGCCGCCGCCGCTGAGTATCGAGCCGAGATAGAGGCCGGCGACCTCGGCATCGGAGGCGAGATTGGTGAGGTTGGCCTGGGTCATCTGGCCGATTTTCTCCGCCAGGGTCATGCGGCTGAGGAGATCCTCGACCCGATCAGTCACCGCAGCATTGGGATCGAGATAGATCTGGCTGAAAGCCGGGCCGGATATCGTCAGGATGAAAAGTGCAACAAGTGCGATGAAGCTCGGGACCGTGTTGTCTCTGTGCATGTCAGGTTTCCTTCTGAACGCCTGGGGACCGCATACCGGGCTTTGTATTCTTCGCGGCAAGGATACTGGACTTGACGATCAAGACCAGTAAGAACCTTTAAACATAGTAAAACCGATCCTGCCAGTCAACAAAAAGTTTGCCGCCGGACCGGGATGCATGGAGAGCGGCTGCCCTGTGGCGTGGGAACGGGTGCACACCGGGAGGCGGGCCTCTCCGGCTTTGCCCTTGACATTAACTGACTGAATGGATAATTTAGGATATAGTTCGCGCTGTGAAGATTGCCGGAAACAGCGCATCGATTACCTGCGCAAAGGAGGAGTTATGGGTGAACCCTTGGTACATCGGGTGCCATCATGAAATCTTTCTGGATCGTTTTTCTCATCCCGGCCGTGCTCTGCGCCGGCGGCCGGACTGTCTCATTTTCGGCTATCAATCCGGTCACCTATGCACAGGTGGAACTGGACAGCGTCCGGGTCGAGAATCTGACCCTTGGCCGCGATACCACCCTTGCGGGCGTGGACCGGATCGAGCTGGAGAGTTGGACCGGGATCGCCCGGGCCGCAGCCCTGCCCCTCCATTTTGACCTGACCGGCAATTACCCCAACGGATTCGCATTCGCCACCCGCTTTTCCACCGCCCTCCCGCATGGCGGCCTCCTCGAGCTGGAGCTGTTCAATATTCTCGGCCAGCGGCTTACGGCGCGGGCGTTCAACCTGCCGCCGGGCTGGCATGCCTTCGCCCTGGAGAGCAGCGCCCTGGCCAACGGGGTCTATTTCCTGCGCGCTGCCAGTGGGACTCAGCAGCAGGTGATCAAAATGGTCAAGATCGGCCCGTCCGTTCAGGGAAACCTGCAGATTCTCTACCAGGGCGCTGGCGGACGCCCGGCCGGCGTGGCCCTGGCTAAAACGGCGGAGGCGGATCTCTACCGCTTCACTGCCTTTGCCGCAGGTTATGTCGACGCGGTGGTCGAACAAAGGGTGGCGGAATCGGTCTCGGTGCGCTTCGAGATGGTGCCGCCCAAACCTCCCGACGACTTTACATCGGGCTGGCGCGGCTTTAATCTGCTCGGATTTTTCACCGTGGAATGGAGCAACGACGGCTTTTACGAAGAAGATTTTCAGATGATCTCCGAGTTGGGCTTTAATTTTGTCCGCCTGCCCATCGATTACCGCATCTACACCCGGCCCGGTGACTGGTCAGTCTTTCTTGAACCCAAACTGGCCCAGATCGACCAGGCGGTCGCCTGGGGACAAAAGTATGGCATTCATGTCTGTATCAACCTGCACCGGGCCCCGGGCTACTGTGTCAATTCGCCTTCGACTCCCCTTCCGCCCAGACAGAATATCAGCCTCTGGGACAATGCAGAAGCCCGGCAGGCCTTTGCGGCCCACTGGCGAATGTTTGCCGAACGCTATAAAACGGTTCCTGCCGAGGCCCTCAGCTTCAACCTCGTCAACGAGCCGGGTAATGTTTCCGGTGAGACCTACGCCCAGGCCATGCAGCCCGCCATTCAGGCTGTTCGGCAAGTCTCCCCGCAGCGCGTCATCATTTCCGACGCCGTCGATTTCGGCAACGGCCGCAACGACGCCATCCTCGCACAGAATGTCGTGGTTTCACCCCATTTCTACAATCCCTTCACTCTCACCCATTATAACGCAGATTGGGTGGATGGCTCGGACTCCTGGCCGGTGCCGGTCTGGCCCCCGCATCTGGTTTCCGGCTATTTCTACGGTTCGGGCAAGAGTCCCTGGAATACACCCCTGCTCATTTCAGGAGACTTTCCGGCGGGCACAACCGTCACCCTGCACGTCTCCCAGGTTTCGGCCAGCGCAGATTTTCAGGTCTACGCCGGGAGCGTATTGCAGTATCGGCACGATTTTCGCCCGGCGGCCGGAACAGGAGAGTGGAAAGAGGTGATCTATCGCCCGGAATGGAATATCTATCAGAATATTTACGACCAGGACTATACCTTCACGCTGACCAGAGGGGCGAGCGAGTTATGCTTCCGCGTCCAGTCCGGCGACTGGATGACCTGGACCGGGCTGACTTTTGAGATGCCGGCGGGATCGGCGCTGAAGAATGTGACCATCAGCCCCGGCATCTCCGATTGGGGCGTGCCCCAGGCCTCCTATGCCCTGCAGCCGGACGGTTCACTCCTGCTGGTCAAGGTCCCGGCGGGATTCGAGGAGCATTTTCTGGTCAATGGTTTTTTACAACAGTGGATCGATCTGAAAAAGTCGGGGGTAGCGGTTCATGTCGGCGAATGGGGCGTCTACAACAAAACGCCCCACGAGGTCACGCTGGCCTTCATGGAAAACCGCCTGCTGGCGATGAAGACGGCGGGACTCGGCTGGGCGCTCTGGAATTTCCGCGGCAGCTTTGGCATCATGGACAGCGACCGCAGGGATGTCGTCTATGAAAACTGGCGCGGTCACAAACTGGACCGGAAGATGCTCGAGCTTTTGCAGAGGTACTGATTCGCATCATTGGGAACCTGCGGAGCGGATATACGAGAGACAGATCATCGAGTATCGGATCAGCTTCATCAAGGGCTTGTGGTTAAAATGGCTGACCTGGATCACCCACGTCTGAGCGGCGGATTGAAAGGGGCTTCGGTGAGCGCGATGTGGTTGGCTTCGGCAAACTCGCGCAGAGCCTCCTTCAGCTGTCTGGTCTGATCATAGGAAGAGGCTGCGATATTGAGGGGGTCGCTGCCCTTCTGCAGCAGATAGAGTTCCACCCGCCCCGGTCGGAAGTGAAGGCGTTCGATCTCTCCGGAGGTGAGTTTACGCCAGCCCGATCTGGGGGTGAGCCGCATGGTCAACCTGTTCTCCTGCAGGATGATCTGCGGCTTTTTTTCGTGCCGGACCATAAAGATCACGACGATCGTGCCCACACAGCAGAGAAGGAAGAGGCCGGAGAAAAGAAGATGATTGGGGCGCTGGTCGCGGAATGTTGAAATGGCCTGAAGGCCATAGGAGAGGGCCAACAGAATATAGAGGATGATCATTCCCCGCGCCTGGCCCTTGCTGTAGTCACCCAGGTAGATGGTTTTTTCCATGTCTGACCCCCTGCATTGGTCTCGACGCTGCGGAACCCCCTGCGCGCAGCGGCTCGAGAGGGCTCCCCTCAAATAACTTAACCTATTTTGAGGCATGAGTCAAGCGAAAATGTTCGTTTTGTGAAACGGGATCAGCCGCCAAAATGAAAACAGGGGGAGGGCCATCGGCCCTCCCCCTGTTTCGCATCAACAGCAG
>JAKPUX010000155.1 GCA_029554865.1 bacterium
CAAGCCCGCTTAATATCCGCAGGGACTGTTTTGGCCCGATCCCCGAAACGGTCATCAGGCGCCGGAAAACGTCCCGCTCGAAGCGGTTGTGAAATCCGTAGAGTTCCTGGGCATCCTCGCGCTGGATGTGGACAAGGTATATCTGGCACTCGCCACCGGCCGATGGCAGGGCCGCCATGGTCGCCGGAGTCACCGAAAGCGACCAGCCGATCCCGCCGGCCTCAACCACGGCCCGCCCGTCAGACAGCCCCTGATAGACACCCCGGATGTACTCGTACATGCTCACCTCAGGAGACCGGGCTGCCGGCCGGCGCATTGTTGTCCGGGCTGACAAGCTCAAGCCGGCCCTCTGGAGTCTCGGCACAGAGGATCATCCCCGAGGAGAGTTCGCCCATCATCTTGCGCGGCTTGAGGTTGGCGACCACAACCACCCGGCGCCCGGTCAGCTCTTCGGGGGCGTAGTGGGCGGCGATTCCCGAAAGGATCGTCCGGACACCGAGGGCGCCGAGATCGACCTCAAGCCGGAGGAGCTTGTCCGAGCCCTCCTTGCGGGCAGCCGTGCGCACGGCCCCGACAACAAGCTGGACCTTGGCAAAATCATCGTAGACGATCTCACTTGTCCCGCTTTGGGCCGGCGCCTTTTCGGGGGTGGGCGATGCCGCCGGGGCTGTGGGTACAGGCTCGTCCTCGCGCAGGAGGGCCAGTTCTTCGGCGATGGTCTCGTCCTCGATCTTGCGGAAGAGGACTTCGGGGGTCCCCAGGGCTGCGCCTTCCGGCAAAAGATGTGTCCCGCCAGCCGCCCAGTCCAGCAAAGTCGCAAGCCCCTCATCACCCAGCATGGTGCAGGTTCTCCGGGCCGAGTCGGGCATAAAGGGCCGCATCAGGGCGGCCAGGGTCAGCGAAAGCTGGACCGTCACATACATGGCTGCTGCGCAGTCCGCGGGATTGTCCTTGCGGCTCTTCCAAGGGGCGCGCTCGTCAAAATAGCGGTTGCACTCACGGGCAAAGCTCATCAGCTCCTCGATCGCGCGGCGGAAGGTACAGGCAGCTATGGCCTCGCCCACCCGGCTTGTGGCCTGGGCCCTGGACTCGAGCATGGCCCGGTCACGTTCGCTCAGGGCTGCCGGTGAAGGCACTCGCCCGTCAAAATTTTTCACCACAAAGGTCAGGGCACGGTTGATGAAGTTCCCCAGGGTATCGGCCAACTCGCTGTTGTTGCGGGTCTGGAAATCCTTCCAGCGAAATTCGGAGTCCTGGTTTTCGGGCATGGTGGCCGCGATCACATAGCGGATCACATCGGCGGGATAGCGGGAGAAGAAGCGCTCCGGCTCGACATACCACTTCCCGCTGGTTGAAAACTTTTTGCCTTCGTAATTATAGAACTCGTTGGCCGGGACATTGTCGGGCAGGATGTAGTCGCCAACACCCATCAGCATCGCCGGAAAGACAAGGGTATGAAAAACGATATTGTCCTTTCCGATAAAATGCACCAGACGGGTCCCGGGATCGCACCAGTACTTTTTCCATTCGTCAGGGGTCCCGCGTTTTTCGGCCCACTCGATGGTCGAGGAGATATAGCCGATCGGGGC
>JAKPUX010000166.1 GCA_029554865.1 bacterium
GCCGGCGCTGAGACGGCAGAGATAAAGGCCTGCCGGCAGGCCCCGGGCATCCCATTGGACTGAATGGGTGCCAGGCCCGCGCCAGCCCTCCAGCAGCTGGACCACCTCACGGCCGGCGGGATCGTAAACCGTGAGGCGGACATTGTTCAGAGCGGACATGGCTCCCCCGAGTTGCGGAATCTCGAAAGTGATGGTGGTACTCGGATTGAAGGGGTTGGGATAATTCTGCCCAAGCTGGATGGAACGCGGCGCTGCCCGCCCGGGGAGGCGGATAGAGCTGATAATCCCGCTCAGAGGGTAGCGCCCCACTCCTCCGCCGTATTTGCCGACAAAAAGGTGGAAGGGCGAAGTGAAAATGGAATAGAGGGAGAGCCGGCTCAATCCCTCATTCAAGGGGATCCAGCTCTGGCCGCCGTCGTCCGTGAAATAGACCCCATTCTCCATCATGCCGATGAAAACATGGCGCCCCCGCACGGCGAGGGTGTAGACCGTCTTGGGCTCGTGGGAAAGGGAACCAGGATTCTCCTTCTCACCCGTCCGCGGCATGGGATTGGCGCCAGTGGGATCGATCTGGTGCCACTGCAGCCCCTCGTCCAGGGAAAGAAAGAGTCCGCCGTAGGTCCCCGCAAAGAGATGAGATCCGGTCGAGGCGATGGACATGATATTGACATTCTCGAGTCCAGCATTGCGCTGCTCCCAGGTGCAGCCGCTGTCGCTGGAGAAGTAGATGCCGCCCCCCAGGGTTCCGGCCCAGATCCTGCCTTCGCAGCAGTGGAGGGTGCGGACGAACAGATTGGTCAGCCCCTGATTGACGGCCCGCCAGGAGAGGCCGTTGTCGTCCGAGCGGAAGACCCCCCCAGGGTGCCGGCGAAGAGGTTCATACCGTCGCTGGCGAGAGCGCGGATGCGCCGGTCGCCCAGTCCGTGCTTCATGCGCACCCAGGTGTAGCCGTCATCCCAACTGCGAAAGGCCCCGCTGTCGTTGGTGCCGGCGAAGAGCATTCCGTTATGCACGGCGACCGACCAGATGCGCCGGTCCGTCAGTCCCTCATTGAGGGCCATCCAGGTGGCGCCGGAATCGGAGGAGAGGAAGACGCCGTCATTGTTGCCGGCGTAGAGCCTGCCGGAGGACCAGGCGAAGGAGTTGACGGTACCCCCCTCTGGGGCGGTGGTTTCGAACCATTGCGCCGAAACCCGGATAGTGGCGGTGGCGATGAACAGATACGTCAGAATGGCGGTCGCAGTCGGTTTCACGAGAGAACCCCTCCATTTCCATCCCGAAAATAAAAATGCTTCCGGATAAAGTCCATTCCGGAAGCAAGTCAGGACCACAGCGGCGATCAGCGGAAGAGATCGGAATCGGCCTTTTTGCCCAGTTTCTGCAAGTAATTTTCGTCTCTGATCTCTCCCCGTTTGGTGGAGTGGAGCAGCTGCAAATCGTTGATCCCGAAGAGATCGCCGAAGACAAAGATGACCCCGCCCTCGAGGTCGTCATAGTTCCAGATTTCGTAGGGCTTGACCTCGAGTTCATTGGGGTAGCTGTCCACCGAGGTGGGGGGACCGAAGAGGAGCAGGATGCGGCCGCGGTCGGTGTGCCATCCCTCCCGCTTGGGACGGCTGTAATTCTTGTTGGCGAAACGAACCCTCTCCATGTAGGCGAGATAATATTCATTGACCGCGGTTTCGGGCGAGGTGTCGCGCTCCCGCCAGAGTGAAAAAAGGTAGCGCCGGCGTGCATTGAGATCACCGAGATCCCGGAAGGCATCGCGCTGCTCCTTGAGCAAAAGATAGGAGCTGTATTCAAAAACCTGCTCAATCTGTTTTTCATCCATGACCGCGAAATCGCTGGTCAGGAAGAGCTGATCCTGATCAAGGGCGGCGCCTCCGGCGAAAACGGGCTGCGGCTTGTAGAGATAGAACTGCTTCTCGCGGTGCGCCAGAACGGTGTGGCTGGTATCGAGCAAATCGAAATTGAGCAAGTAGCTGCCGCTCAGCAGGCTGCCAATGCCAAGGGCGCCGAATTCGATGCGCCGGTCACCGGAGGCCTTGCGCTTGAGATCGACCGGCAAGCTGCCGGCAACGGGCACCCCCTTGAGATCCGAGATATAATAGCGGATGCGGTAAAAGGGATCGGGAAAGGCGGAGTACATGTTGTAGCTCTCGACGTAAAAGAAGAGCTGATCGGCCTTTTCATCAAAGAGCTGGGAAGGGTTGGGGATGACGACCAGCCTGTTTTTCACGAAGGGTGAGCTCTCCTCGGGCCCGGCCTGGCTGATCGTGCTGGCCAGTTCGATTTCGCTCAGGGCCGGCCCGCGCGAGCCGTAGAGATCGATCTGCTCATCCCAAAGCACGGTATCGATGAGGGCGGGATTGTTGAGATCCTGCGCCGTCAGGATGCCGGAGTAGCTACCGGCGGGAACCAGCAGGTAGAAATGGTCCACCATGACCGCATCCATGTTGGCCGCGTGGGTGTCGGCTACGGTATCGACGAATTTCCAGGCCTTTTGTGCCCAAAGGGAGTCACCGCGGTTCAGGACGAGCCGCATGATGATCTGGCTGCTGAAATCTCCCTGTTCGCTCTGCTGGTAGGTCACACCCTTCCGGTAGACGGAATAGTAGAACTCCCAGTAGGTCTGGGAAGAGTCATATTTGAAGGTGGCATAATCGGCCTGGAGAATGCGCTTCTTCTCCGCTGCGGTGGACCCCGCAGCCAGGGCGGCCACCAGGGCAAGGATGGCAAGGATTCTTCTCATGGCGGTCCCATGGTTAAAGGATAAGAAAAAAGGGATGGCCCTTGCGGGCCATCCCTTGTGGGGCATTTGCTTCTTTAGAAAGTGAGCGTCAGCGTGAAGAGCTGATTGGCGTCAAAATACTCGGCCATACGATAGGCATAGTCGAAGCAGATCTTGGTCGTGGCGGTGAGGGGATAGGCCAGACCGAAGCCGAAGGCGGGGCCGTAGATGTAGCTGAGGCCGCCCTGGACATCCTCTTCCGAGTTCAGCTGGTAGCTGTAGCTGCCACGGAGGAAGACGGTTTTGGCGTAATCGAACTCGGCGCCGGCCAGGACTTCGTCGTTCTGGAAGTTATGGTTGCGGAAATTGCCCATGAACGACATGTTGACCTTTTCGACGGGAACGTAATCGTAGGAGAGGCCGATCTCGAAGACCGAGGGCAGCTCGGCTTTTTCAGCCGGGATGGCCATGCGGCGGTCGGCCGCGGTCGGTTCGGAACCGGGGACGCCGACCAGTTTCTCGAGGTTCTGGCCGCTGTATTTGATCGAGGAGCCGATGTTCTTCATCGAGACGCCGATGTTGACGCCCATGCCAGTGCGGTACTGCACGCCGAGATCGAAGGCGAGGGCGTTGGCGTTGGTGCTCATGATCGACTCATTGATCAGTTTGAGGTTGATGCCGGCCGTGATGCGGTCGGTCATGGAACGGGCGAACGAGATGCCGACAGTCATAAAGTTCGGCGAGAAGGTGGCGCCGGTTCCTTCCGGAGCATCCTCGGTGGTGACGGGGATATCGCCAAAGCTCAACGACTTGAGGCTGAGGCCGATGTTGCCGACGCCGGTCCGGGCGCCGATGGCGGCATAGTTGACGCCGATGTCAGCCAGGTATTGCTGGTGCGAAAAGAGCACCTCCGCAGCACCGTCCATCATGCCGAGGCCGGCAGGATTGTAGAAAATGGCCTCCGTGCCAATGACTGTGGAGAGATTGGCGCCTCCGAGAGCAGTGCCTCTCGCACCGACCGGGATCAGCAGTTCATCAGCGGCATTCGTGCCGGTACGCTTGGAGGTACCGGCTTCTGCCTGAAGAACTAGCCCGATGGTCAAAAACAGGCTGAGAACGAACAGAACAGAATATTTAAATTTCATATTCTCTTTCTCCTAGTTATCAATTGAGACTAAAAGTGCGAGTATCTGGCTTCCCGGTTCACGACCGCAAGCTTGAGGATTTTTTGTCCGACATTGGGGACATCGATATGGACGATGAAGACGCCGCTGCCGATGGGCACCGAATCGTCGTTCTTGAGTTCCCACTTGTCCATGGAGGTGCCGTTGTCGTGGACAATAGTCCTGATCAGCTGACCAGAGAGTGTGAACACGCGAATCGTGCACTCATCAGTCGGCAGATTGATGAAAGAGACGAATTGCTCAAAGTTCGCGAGCTCAGCCGAATTGACGCCGAAGTAGGGGTTCGGGAAGACGCTGATTTTGTCGATGTTTTTCACGCCCACTTCGTCGCTGGCGACCTTGTTCATGCCGGCCGTGGTGAAGGTGACATGATCGCCAGCCTTGACCGGGTGGTAGCAGAGCCAGGTGATGCCCCACTCACCCTTCTCGACCACGCTGGTGTAGGAGCCGCGGTTGTGGGCCCAGAGGGCATAGAGGACGTCGGCGGTACGGGCGCTGGGTTTACCCTCGCCGTAGTAGAGGCCGGCCCCGTCATCATAGGTGCTCTTCATGATGAAGAGGTACTCGCGGCCGCCGAGGCCGTCGCCGAAATCAGCGGCGTTGGGATCCCAGTGCATATCCACGGCGTTGGAGGCGCCGGGGGATTCACGGAAGGCGATATTGAGGCGGCGCGGAGCGGCCGGATTGCTGATGTCTTCAGCATAGCCCGGGAAGGTGCCGACGCCCATGTAGGCGTAGCCGCCCGGATTGTGGTAGACATAAGCCTTGCTCCACTTGCTCTCATCCGGGGTGAAGACCAGCCGGACGTCGACATAGTCGAGCGCAGTCAGGGTCGAACCGAGGAAATTCTCGCCGATGCCGCCGCCCTTGAAGAAAGACTCCATGCCGCTGTTGACACCGGTGAGGGTGCGATTGGCATTGTTGACGATGGTGACACCGGCATAGCCGGCGCCGTTGGCAGCATAGGTGCCTTTGTTCATGTTGAGGCCGTACTGGCCGGGCGCCGGAATGATGACCTTGACCTCGAGGCCGTCGACGACCGGATAGTCGGTGCCGCCGCCGATGGTATCCCAGGAGTTGATCAGCACCTTACCGGTGGTGACATCGACCAGCTTCCAGCTGTCGGCGAAACCGGCGTAATCACCGCTGTCCAGATAGTTGAATTCAACCTTGTAGTCGTGGCCCGTCACTGCGGCGGGATCGACGACCTTGACCGTAGCGCTGATATCGCCGGCGCTGGCGCCATCGCCGGGAACGATGGTGGTGGTGAGAGCCGACGCAGTCTCGGCGCGCAGCTCGGTCTTCATCTCGGGCTTGTGGGGTACGCAGGTGATGGCCGTGATGACATTTTCAAGGGCCTTTGGGGTGCCGGTGAGGTTGACGGTGTAGCCGGTGACGGCGAAGTAATATTTCTTGCCGTTGACCAGGGGGGTGCCGCCGGCGTAATAGTCCTTCTCCAGAATCATCTGATAGGCCAGGCCGTTATCCGTGCCGAACTGGACCGGCTTGGTCACGATGGCATCCGACTCGTTGTCGAAGGCTTCATCATAAACCTTGGTGATATAGTTGGCCTTGTCGAAAGTGGCGATGCGTTTCCACTTGCCCTGGGCATCACCGGAGGCAGCAGGCGCCTGATAGACATTATAGCCTTCAAAGGCGTAGCCGGCTGCATCAGCATAGTCGCGGGCGGTCTCGTCCCAGGTCAGCACGATCTCCTGATCGCCCTCGAAAACCGTCACCACCGGCTGGGGAGGAGGATTGCCAACGACAAAGTTGTTGTCATAGGCGAACTGGGCGACCTTGTCGTTGTACTTCATGATCGAGACTGAGTTGAGGTTGTTGTTGCCCATGCCGGCGACCAGACCGGCGACCACTTCCATGGGCTGGCCCTTGACAAGCTTGAAGGGACCGGAGGCGATGACCATACGATGGTCAGCGGGAGGCGCCTCGTAGAAACCCAGCCAGCCC
>JAKPUX010000174.1 GCA_029554865.1 bacterium
GCGCGGGACAGTGTTTTCCTAACGGCCGCGGATCGATATATTGGCATTGAGCCCGAATTCATAGTAGGAGGTGTCCCCGATCAGCTTGTTGTGGGTCTTGCCCAGCTCGAGGAACATGCCGCCATTGACGCGCTCAGAAAAACTGTACTGGAGGTCCGGTTTGAGGAGCCATTGGCTGGTTTCGGCGGTAATTTCATACTCCCCGCCCGCGCGGCTCTTGCGCGTGACATTACTCTTGGACGAGATCGTGACCTGAAGATTGACGCTGTTTTTCAGCCGCATGTTCTTGAAGGGCCAGACCGGGATGGGAATGCGGAAATTGCTCTGCTTGCGGTACTGGGCTGAGACCGAGAGATCGTTGGTCGTGGTTCTGGTTCCGCCCACGCTGTATCCTGAAGAGAGGGAGTTGTTCTCGCCGGAGGTGTAGCGCATCGACATGGTCATGCCATTCTTGAAGCTCAGACTCATGCCCGCCAGAGGCGAAAACTTGGAATTGCGGTCCTCCTTGGTGATGACCTCCTTGCCGTTCTCCATGTTGTAGGTCTGGTCGAACTGGCCGGAATAGCCATGGTCCAGGCTCATGGTCTGCACGTATTTGTTGATCAGGGGCAGTTTTTCCAGACCGCTGATGCGCAGGGTCCACTGCGGGAAGGGCATGTCAATATCCTCCCCGTAGATGAGCCGGCTGTTCGAACGCTGGCCGGTCGTCGTGGTGCTGCGGTTGAGAGAGGCTGAATTGTCGTAGTTCAGGCTCACCTTGATATTGCGGCTGATGGAGAATCCCGACGAGAGATGAACGTTTTCGTTGGTGCTCGAGGTGTTGCGGTTGACGCTGCTGCTGCTGCCGGAGGCGCCCACCGCACTCTCGATCGGCACGCCCAGGCTGTCCTGCAGCCCGAGCATGAAGCTCATCCCCGGCATCCGGCTGATGCCGTAGGTGGTGAGGTTCTCACGCTGGTTATAGGTGATACTGAAGGGTTCGAAAAAGCCGAAGAACTTGCTGAACAGGCTCATCACCGAAAAGCCGGAGCCATCCCCTCTCTCCTTCTCCTTTTCCTTCTCTTTTTTCTGCTCCTCGCCGGCGGTCCCCTCTTTTCCCGGCGCGGGTCTGCGCGCCGCGGGCGTCGGCCTCTTGCCACCCTTGACGGCCCCGGCCGGCTTGTAGATTGAGGCCCAGAGATTCTCGAGATCGAGCGAACCGTTCACGCCCAGGGTCTTGGCAAGCTGGGCGTTACGGGACTGCACCTTCTGCTGACGGTTGAATCCGTAGCGGAAGCCGGCGCTGTAGGTGAAATTGTTGGTCAGCCAGTTAAAGATCTTGGGATTATAGCCGATCTTGAAATTCTGGTTCATATTGGTCAGGTAGCCGAGCTGGCCGCGGTCCAGCATCATGCGCAAAGAGTCCGTCGGAATGTCGTAGAGGTCGTTGGCATAGGTCCGGTTGAGGTCGAGGGAGAGGGACTCGAAGACCTTCATCGAGCCGCCGATCGAGGAGTTGACCGCAAAGGTGCCGTTGTCGGTTTCCACACCGGTGCGGGTGAGCGAGAGGCTGTTGGTGCGCGTCCCGGAGATGCGGCTGTTGAAGCTCTGCGGGGTGTAAAAGAGCTTCATATCGGCCAGTTTGATCAGCCATTTGGCGTCGCCGAGCCACTTGAAGGGGCGGATATAGTTATTCGGGCTGAAGGCAACATCCCAGCTCAGATCGCCGTTCTGGGTGCGATTGGAAGTCGACTTCATGGTCGAGTTGCTGCCGCGGTCGCGCGATTCGCTGTAGCTGGCACGGAGGCGGTTGAGGATATTCTTGACGACGAAATTCTTGGAGCGCGAATTCATGCCGAGGCTGACGCTGTAGCCCTGGCGCTGACTGATGGTCCTGATGGACTCGAGGATCGAATCGGGCAGGGCATCGGTCACCTCAACATCGGTGCCCGGCTTGTACTTGGGCGTCGATTCGCTGCGGCCGTAATTGTAACTGACCGGAATGGAGAGACCCAGCTTGGCCGGCAGCAGCTTGTCCAGAGCCATGCTGGTGCTGAAGCTGCCGCTGAGGCTGTTGTTGCCCTCGCCGTACTGGGTGGCTACATTGTGAAAATCGGCGTCCTGTTTCTCGAGTTCGCCGTTGAAATTGAGCAGGCCGGCCCAGTTCATCTCGACGCGGGCGCGGTAGGCCATGCCCTTGTCTTTTTTGACGTTGGAGAGGCGCAGCTCGTTCATGTAGACCTGGCCGGTGAAGGGATCATGGGGATCGAGGTTGCGCACACCCGCGACGAGCATCTTGACGTTGGTCAGCGCCGGGATGCCCTTGATAAAATAGCTCTTGCCCCCGCCGATATCGAGATAATAACCCTTGCGGGTTGCCGACGAGTCGTAGTAATCGGCAATCAGCTTGATCGCCGATAGTTCGATCAGGTCGATCTCGATGTCATTGCGCTTGTCCCAGCCGTCATACACCCGCTGCCTGACCTCATAATAGTTGTTCTTGTCGGCGCCGAACTGGAGAAAGAACTCGATCGAGGAAGAGTCGTCGGTGATATGGGTGCCGGAGGGATCGTAGCCATAGGTGTACATCTTGAGGGTATTGTAATGGATATAATTCTGCTTTTCGTAAAAGACCTTTTGAATCGCCCCGGTGTCGCCGGGCAGAAGGTTCTCGACGTTCATGACCAGCGACTGTTCGCGCGCGATGACGCCGGTGATACGGTCGGTCTCGCCCGAAACCCCCGGGGGAGCGATATAGTCGGGGTTGTCGTGGGTGTTGACGACCGAGACCGTCACGACCGAGTCGGCGACCGACTGATAGTTCTCAGGGTTCAGGGCGTCAGCGACGCCGAGCTCTTTCCACTCGCTGCCGACCAGATCCAGTTCGGCCAACCAGACGCGGTGCAATCCGGAACTCTTGAAACCGTCCACCCACACCCGGATATACTCGATGCGGGTGATATCGGGCGAACCCTGCTTGGTCAGGGTCGGCGCGTCGGCATCCAGGGGGATGCGATAGAG
This sequence comes from bacterium, assembly GCA_029554865.1. Lineage (GTDB taxonomy): Bacteria > Zhuqueibacterota > Zhuqueibacteria > Residuimicrobiales > Residuimicrobiaceae > JAKPUX01. The sequence continues at coordinate 3,001 of JAKPUX010000174.1, forward strand.
GCGCCAGCCGTTGTCTTCGCCGGTCTCCTTGTTGATGGAGGCGCCGGCGATATAGACTGTGTCGGGGTGATCGCGCTCGAGCGAGAAGGAATAGGAGAAATACTCGTTATTGACATCGAGGGCGTAGTTGCCGTTCATGTCCTCGCTGTCGGGAACGCGGCCGCCGGTATCGTTCTCGTTGCCCTCAGTGCCGTTGATCTTGTCATAATCGGCGCTTCCCGAGCTGTAGGCCCAGTCGTCATTGCTGTAGGGTTCGCCGAAATCCCGGATGCCGTTGCCGTTGATGTCCCAGAAATCCCCTCCACCTCCGATTGCCCGCGGATCGGAGTTGGCCATGCCGTCGACGCCGATATCCTCCCCTTCATCGAGGAGGTTGTTGCGAAAACCGTTGCGCATCTTGTCTTCGCTGTCGTACTTGCTGTTGGGGATATAGTCCTCAGAGATCTGGCCGATATCGATATGCATGGTGCCCTGGGTGCCCTTGACCCAGATCTCGAGAAACTTGGATTCGGACTGATCATAGTAGCCGCTCGAAAGCCCCTTTTGCAGGCCGCCCCAGGATTGGGTGATGTCGGCGAGGCTGTCGGCGGGCTCAAAGTCCATGATCAGCACATTGACCGTCTGGGCGACGTTGGCGTTGATGTCCCGGTTCGGCCAGATCTCCTTGATCGATACCTGACCGTAGGGCTCGTACCATTTCATCGTGCCGCGTGCCTCGAGGGTCGGATAGATCAGCCGGGGATCAACCTTGCCGATCGGCGGCGCAGCGGGCCGCCAGCTTTTACGGGTGATGCCCAGGGGCGTGATACGCTTGGCCGCCTCAAAGTCGTCGATGTAGGCGACCCCGTCGTGATCGCCGGTGTCGTCGTTGTTGCGGGTGTTGGGATTCGGGATCACCTGCGCCAGCTCGCCTTCGAACTTGATGGTGGTCGGGTCGCGGGAATCGACGAAGGGAAGCAGATTGGCGGCACGGGTCAGGAAGAAGGGCTTGAGCGTCATCGCCGTGTTGACGTCCCAGACCAGATTGCGCATCGGTCCCTTGCCCACGCGCACCTTCTGGTCGAGGGTGCTCTCGTTGAGATAGAGCAAGGTGGCGCCGATGAAGCTGTCATCCCAGAGGCCGTACTCGGCGCGCGCCCCCATGACGGTCTTTTTGTCGATCTGGAAGATCTGGTTGCTCTCGTAGCTGATCTCGACATTGGCCGAGGGCTGCAAGGCCTCCTGGTTGAGCATCTTGAGACTGCCGGTGAAGTACTCGATGATATAGTCGGTGCCGCGCGTGAGCCTGCGGCCGTTGAGGATGACCTCTTCCGAGTTCTCAATGACGTTCATGCCGAGGGAATACTCGGCGCTGCGGGTCTTGGATTTGACCTCGAAATAGAACTTGCTCTGGCCGTTGATGACCTGCTGCACGGTGGTGTCGTATATAGCGGGAGAGCGCTTCTCCCTGGGGAGTTTGGCCTGAAATTCGGCCTCCCCGGGGTCGAAAGGCCGCAGGCTGGGCAGCCAGAGTTCGCCCTGGCCGAGCCTGAGGATGTTGTCGTTGCGGTCGATGATATTGTCGGGGGTGGGATCGCCGTTCTTGTTGACGCGATCGAGCCCGAAGACCTGCAGATAGGTCACGGTCTTGCCATCCACCGCGATGGTCTCCTGGGGATCGCCGGAGGCCGGCTTGAAGAGGATGCGCAGCTCAAAGCCGTCATCCGACATGTTCTTGGGGCCGATCATGTAGACATTGCGCCAGGCCAGATCCCAGGTCTTGTTGCTCGGCCTGGGACTCATCGGCTTGAGCAAACGCAGTTGCACGACTGTATCGGTGTCCGGATCGAAATCGATGCTGCCGCGGGTGTAGCCCGAGGTGTCGCGAAAGGCCACGGCCAGGACCTCGGAATCGTCCAGGGGCTGATTCATGCGCAGATAACCCAGCTCCGGATCGAAATAGTATTCGGTTTTTTCCTGGCGGATGAAGGGACCGCGGTAATTCTCCGAACTCTGGAAGGTGGTGTCCCCCTCGGTGATGACCAGGGTGCTCGAATCGGCCGCGTCAGGCACCCAGGCCCAGCCGCTGATGACGGACTCGCCGCTGGTGCGGCTGTACTCGTAGCGGGATTTGTAGACCTCGATGCGGGATATGCGGCGCGAGGGATCGACAAGAAACTCGCCGTTGGGCCCGCGCACCGGAAACTGCTTGCGGTAATAATCGTCAATGAAGTAGTAGTAGCCTTCGAGATAGTCGTAATCCTGGATCTCCTTGACCCCCTCGGAGGCGCCGCCCTTCAGGGAGAGCTGCTTCTTTTCACCCTTCTCCTGGCTGGCGATGGCGGTGAGGGAGAGATTGCCCATCCGCATCGCGGTCTTGATGCCGAAGAGGCCGGAGCTCTGGCCGCCGAAGGTGACGTAACGGGTGCCGGGCAGGGAGAGGGCGATGTTGCCGGCCTCAATGGTCTGGATGATCTCGTCGTCATAGCCCTGATACTTGAGCTTGAGGCTGTTCTCGAAATCAAAGGTGCGGTCGGAATCCTGGTCGACCCCAATGGTCACCTTGTCGCCGATGTGCCCCTGCACCTTGAAGCGCTGGGTCTGCTCCATCTTGAAATTGGTGTCGGGACTCTGGTTGAGGGCGGTCTTGACCTCGCTGTGCTTCTCATGGCGCAGCCCCCCCTTGATGCTGATATCGCCGGTGACGTCGAGACCAACCGTGCCGCTGCCGAAGATCTTCTGGAAGGCCTTGCTCTTGATCTCCACCGGGATGTCGATGCGCAGCGCTCCGCCGCCGCCTCCGCTCGCGGTCTCGCCCAGCTTGGCAATGGCGTTGCGCTGCCAGAGGTTGCCCAGGCCGATCTGACGACGCATCTCGGCGTAGCGCTGCAGGCTGAGGAAATTCGGCAGGGAAACCGGGATCTTGTCGTAGTTTTCGTAGAAATTGATGTTGCGGCCAGTGCTGTCGACCTTGCTCTCGCGGCGGATGCCGGCGACCTGCCGCTTCAGGGGCGGCGAAGTGAAACCCTGCAGGTTGAGACCGCGGTAGTTCTGCTCCTCGAAGATGGGCACAAGGGGGGAGACGGGCGCAGGCGGACGCATGCCGATATAGGGCGCAGGCTGGGCATCATCTGCCCATACTTGTCCCACCAGGCTGACGAAAATGACCATCGAAAGCACCACCGCAGGCGGCAGGGTGACCATCGATGAATGGATTCGACGTTTGGCCATGCGCTCGTAGAGTAAGAGGGAAAACCGGCCGGATTCGGCCCTTTTTAGGTGTTACGTCGGTAGCGAAAGGGCGATACAATCTCTCCCTAATAGTTTGTTTCTAAAACAGTTCCCGCTGGTGCGGGATTTGCCTGCGGTGGATTATAAGTGAAAATGTACATATTTTCTCTTACAATATCAATAAAAAATACCCTGCCCCCGGCAAAAAGTTCCTGATTTTTATAGCATGTCTTGTTTTTTTTTAATACTTTATCTCATCTATTTCCCGCACCTTGCCGGGATAACGGTGCAATATGCATACCAACTTTTATGCCATCTCCATCTAGGTTGAGCGATGTACACACTCTGGCGCTACATCATCAAGGAACACATCGGCCCCTTTCTCTTTGCCATCTGCGTGATCAGCCTGGTCTTCATCCTCAACCTGGTCTTTCGCGAGCTGCCGCGCATCCTCAGCCGCGGCCTCGATCTTCCCCTGATCCTCGAATTCTTCGCACTCAACATGGCCTGGATCGTCGCTCTCGCCGTCCCCATGGCCGTCCTCGTCGCCGCCCTCATGGCCTTCGGCCGCCTCGCCGGCGACAACGAAATCGTCGCCATGAAAGCCAGCGGCATCAGCGTCCTGCGCATGATCACCCCGGTGCTGATCTGCGCGGCCGGACTGGCCCTCTTTCTGATCTGGTTCAACAACCAGGTCCTGCCCGACTTTAATCATCGCGCCCGCCTGCTCGCCTCCGATATCGCGCGCAAACGGCCGACCCTCTCCCTCGAGGCAGGGGTGATCTACCGCGACCTGCCCAACTATACCCTGCTTGTGCAGCACATTGTCGAAACCCCCGATACCGCCTATGTCGACTCAGTCTATATAGACGACAACTCCAATCCCAACTCGAGCACCTTCATCACCGCCGACCGCGGCAAGATCTACCTCAACCCGCGCAACGGCCAGCTCAGCATCATCCTCTACGACGGTGTGATGTACGAACTCAACCTCGAAGAGATGGAGGCCTACCGCCAGCTGCGCTTTCCCAAGCAGGTGCTCTCCATCAGCGTGCCGGACATGGTCATGGAGCGCAGCGAATCGGAATACCGTGGCGACCGCGAGAAGAGCTCGGCGATGATGCGCGATGAGGTGACGGTCAACAACCGGGAGATCGCCACCGCCTCCGCACGCATGGCCAAAAAGATGCACGCCCACTTTGCCCGCTATCTGCCGCCCCCGGACAGCCTCCTCACCGCCGGGGCGCATGCGGAAAATCCCCTCGCACTGCCCCTGCAGGCCTCACCCCTGCTGGCCGAAAACCAGCGCCTCAGACAGGAAATCACCGCCGACCTCAGTTTTGTCCGGGGCCTCGACCGCAAGAATTACCAGCTGCTGGTGGAGATCCACAAGAAATACTCCATCCCCGTCGCCTGTCTGATCTTCGTGCTGGTCGGCGCCCCGCTCGGGATGATGGCCCGCCGGGGCTCGATGGCCATGGCCGCCGGCATCAGCTTTAGCTTTTTCCTGCTCTATTGGGCCTCCCTCATCGGCGGCGAGGAGCTGGCCGACGAGCAGCTTATCTCCCCCTTCATGGCGATGTGGCTGGCCAACATCATCGTGGGCATCGCCGGCATCTATCTGGTCCTCTATGCGGTGCGGGAGTCCACCCTCTTCAATCCGGAGACCATCAGAAACTTTTTCAATCGCATCCGCAGCCTCGCCGGCGTAGCCGCCCCTGAAGAGAACGGCAAAACCTGAACAGAAACCTGACGATCATTATGACCATACTCGACCGCTATCTGCTGCGTAAATTCGCCGGCGTTCTCGTCTTCGCCCTCCTGGCCTTTATCTGCATCTTTCTCATCGTCGATGGGATTGAAAAGCTCGACACCTTTATCGACAAGGAGGTCCCCGCCGGCATCGTCATCAGGCTCTATCTCTATTATATCCCCTATATCATCACCCTGACCCTGCCGGTCGCCATGCTGCTGGCCAGCCTCTTCAGCGTTGGCACCATGGCCAAACAGAACGAGATCATCGCACAGATCGCCTCCGGACTCTCCCTCTACCGCATCCTCGCCCCCCTCCTTATCTTCAGCCTGCTCATCAGCCTCGGCGCATTCTGGTTCGGCGAGACCGTAGTGCCCCGGGCTAGCGCCGCGCGCAGCGGGATCGTCGACGAGCACATTGAAAAACAGCGCGAGGTGTGGCGCAAAAGGGTGAACAACGTCTATGCCCGGGATGCCCAGGAACGCCGCATCAGCATGCGCTGGTTCGACACTGTACAGAATATCGGCCACAAGATCAACATCCGCCGCTTCGAGGGGCTGGATCTCGAGCTACACATCTATGCCAACCGCATGGAATGGAAGGACAATCAGTGGGTGCTCTATGAGGGGGTGGAACGGACCTTCTCTGGGGAGGGGGAGACAGTGCGGACCTTCTCCAGCCTGATCCTGGAGGATGAGAATCTCACGCCCGCCGATTTCGGCAAGGTGCTTAAAAAACCGGAAGAGATGGCGTACGCGGAACTGCGCAGTTTCATCAAGGAGGTGGAGCGCAACGGCGGCGACCCCGACCACTGGCTGGTCGATCTCTATCTCAAGATCGCCATACCCTTCGCCAATTTCATCATCGTCCTCTTCGGCGCCCCGCTCTCTTCACCCAAGCGGCGCACCGGCACCGCAACCGGCTTCGGAATCAGCCTCGCGGTCTGCTTCATCTATTTCGGGATTGTCAAGACCACCCAATCCTTCGGACAGAACGGCATCCTCCCCCCGCTGGTGGCCGCCTGGTCCGCCAACGTCCTCTTCCTGGCCGCCGGCCTTTATGTGCTGTTCAAAGCCCCGAAATAATCCCTTCCAACCATCACTCCCGGCTGTACAGGAGCCTCAGGGCTCGGACGCGCCGGGACTGGCCAGCCCGCTGATGAAAGCACCGACCCTGATGCTGCGCACCCCCAGCTTCTGAAGATGGGCAGTCGCGGCGTCGGCGAAGGTCCAGACCGGTTTGCCCCATTTGCGCACCTGCTCGCAGAGATACTCTGTCTTTCCGCCGGGGGCCGCATAGGCGACGAAGACCAGATCCGCCGCCGCGGCCATGCAGAGGTTGCGCTGAAAGGCGGTCTCGCGGGTGATCCGCCCTTCGGAGATCCCGAAATTGAGCAGCAGATAGCGGCCCTGCGCCATCAGGGAGCGCTCTTCCGGCGAAAGCCGCCGCTTTTCCAGGGAGCGCGCCGGGCAGCTGATCATCGGCGTGGTGCTGCGCTGGAGCAGCGCGAACCACTCCTTCTCTATCGGGGAATGAAAACCGCTCATCACTGTGACCAGGTTCTGGCGCAGGCCGTTGGCCAGATCGAAGGACTTGCTGAGGATGCTGCCGGGAGAGCGGACCGAGCAAAAGAGGGCCAGCTTGCAGCCCCGCAGCAGTCGGAGATCCCCCTGGGCTTCCAGAAAGGAGGGTGCCTGGCGGCCGAGGGCCTGATAGAGGGCCGGCGCCAGCTCCCGACTTTGGCGGCTGGAGAGACGGATGCGCTCCACCGGCGCCTCCTCGATGATGCCATTATCCATACGATTTTCCCCTTGGTCTGCTGCGGTAAAACGGCTATCCCCGGGCAATGGTTTGCTGCTGATTAAATATAAGGCATTTTCAGCCGTGCATCAATTCAAATCTTCGGTACGGCGATTTTTTCCTCGAGAAGCGCCTCGATGGCGCGGAGGTTGGCGCGTGGAAAGGCATACTCCCGCAGCTGCTCCGGTGTGATCCAGCGCCAGTCGCTGCAGGCCTTGCAGGCCGGTTCGCCCCCAAGGTAGCGGCAGTGGAAAAGATGCAGGGTGATGCTGAAATGGGTGTAGGCGTGATCGATGCTGATAAACCTGTTGACGACCTCGATCTCCACCCCCAGCTCCTCGGCCGCCTCGCGGACCGCAGCCTGCTCCAGACTCTCCCCGTTCTCCTGCTTGCCCCCGGGGAATTCCCACAATCCTCCCAGCAGTCCCTTCTCCGGGCGGCGGGCGATGAGCAGCCGCCCCTCCTGCCAGATCAGGGCGGCGGCGATTTGATGGTGCGGTTTGGCCCGGCGTGGGGATTTGACCGGATAGCGTTCCGGGGCCCCCTCTTTGAGGGCTGCGCAGCAGGCGGCGACCGGGCAGAGCGCGCACACGGGCGCCCTCGGGGTGCAAATCACCGCCCCCAGTTCCATCATCGCCTCGTTGAAATCACCCGGCCGGCCGGGATCAAAAAAAGCTGCGGCCATACCCTCGATCCGCCTCCGGCCTGCCCCCCGGGCCTCCTCCGCCATCGCCGTCAGCCGCGCGATCACCCTCACCACATTGCCGTCGACCACCACCTCGGGGCGGCCGAAGGCGATGCTCAATATCGCCGCCGCCGTATAGACCCCGACGCCCGGCAGCCCCAGCACGGCCTCCCGCTCCTGCGGAAAGCGCCCACCGTACCGGGCCATGATCTCCCCCGCCGCCCGGTGCAGATTGCGCGCCCTTGCATAATAGCCCATGCCCTCCCAGGCCTTGAGCACCGCATCCAGGGGCGCGGCCGCCAGGCTCGGGATGTCGGGAAAGCGGGCGAGAAAACGCTCATAATAGGGCAGCACCTGGCGGACCTGGGTTTGCTGAAGCATGATCTCGGAGATCCAGATCCGGTAGGGATCGCGGTCTTCCCGCCAGGGCAGCACCCGCGCCGAGGCGTCGAACCACGCCAGCAGCGCCGCCCGGCAGCACTGCAGCCACTTCTCATCAGCCGGGGCGGCCGGCTGCCAAGAGGCGGCGGGCTCATGTACTGCATCCGCCCGCTCTCCTCCTGCGCTCTTTTTTCTCTCCTGCTGCGGCCTCATTTCCCTGCTCACCCGATCTCGTTGAACCAGCAGATCTCCTCCAGCGCGCGCCGCTTCTTTTCGGGCATACGCTCATGGGCGGAGTAGCCGACCGCGAACAGGGCCGCCGGCCGCAAGCGGCGCGGCGTTCCGAGGGCCTTGCGCACCCCGTCGGAGCTGAACCAGCCGATCCAGCAGGTGCCCAGCCCCAGTTCCGCCGCCTGCAGGCAAAAGTGCTCGCCGGCGATGCCGAGATCAAGCAGATAATAGTCGATGCCCGTCACCCGCTTCCCCAACCGGTTGGCGAGGATATCGAGTTCGGCGAAAAGGACCACCAGCACCGGGGCCCTTTCGGCCCAGCTGGTGACCCGGTAAATCCCGGAAAAGGCCCCCTCTGCCAGACGGGCCTTCAAAGTGGGATCGTCGACGACCAGAAAGCGCCACGGCTGCACATTCTCGGCCGAGGGGGCCAGACGCGCCGCATCGACACAGCTCCGCAGCAGCTCCCGCTCTACCGGCCGGCCGTCGAAACGACGCACACTCCGCCGCGCCAGAATGACCTGCTTCAATCCGCCCTCTTGGCTCTGCTCCGCCATGCGCCTGCTCTCCCTTACTTGATGATAAATTCTCCGGCCCAGATAATTTTTTACTTGATAAAAAGGGGAATTTGTGATACATTATATCCTGCAATTGCGGTAAAAAATGCACCCATAGCTCAACTGGCAGAGCAACTGACTCTTAATCAGTAGGTTCAAGGTTCGATTCCTTGTGGGTGCACATATAAGGTGAGGGTATTCAGCAGAATACCCTCTTTTTTTGCCTCACCCGTTCCGCAGGTCCATGCATGGTGACAGAAAGCAAGCCCCTGGTTTCGGTGATCATCGCCTCCTACAACCAGAAGCACTACATCTTTGATGCCCTCGCCTCGGTCTTCGACCAGCAGTGCGATTTTCCCTTCGAGGTGATTGTCGCCGACTCGAGCGGAGATGACACCCCCGCCCTGGTGCAGAGCCGCTTTCCCAAAACCCGCGTCATCGCCCTCAAGGAGCGCGCCTATCCCGGCACCGCGCGCAATGCCGGGCTCGAGATCGCCCTCGGGGAGTACTTTGCCTTCACCGACACCGACTGTCTGGTCGACCGCCGCTGGCTGCAGAACCTCGTCGCTGCCCACCGCAAGGGCTATCCGGTGGTGGGTGGAATCGTCAAAAACGGCACCCCCTGGTCCCTCTTCGGCACCCTCGATTATCTCATGGAGTGCAGCGACCTGCTCACCCCCTACGCCACCACAGCCAAGGACCATTTCGGCACCGGCAACGTCTCCTTCAGCCGCGCTATCTACGACGAGTACGGCCCCTTCGCCAATCAGGTCAAGGGCAGCGATAATATCTATTTCCGCAAAATCCACGGCCGCGGCCAGGCGCTTTACTGGGAGCCCAAGGCCGTCATCTGGCACCGCAACCGCACCAGCCTGAAGAAAATCCTGCGCAACCAGTACGAGCTCGGGGTCGGCTCGGCGCAGAACCGCAAGAAGAATCAGGTCTCCGGCAGGATTTTCGTCCGCTATCCCGTCCTCATCCCCCTCATCCCGGTGGTGCGCATCCTGGCCATCGGCCAGCGTCTGCTGCGTTACAGTCCCCTCAATTTTCTCAAGTATCTGGTCATGCTGCCCCTGGTGCTGCTCTGCCTGATCTGGTATACCGCCGGATTCTGGCACGGCTACCGCCTGCCACAGGGTTAAAGCTCCCGGTAATGGTTGGTGATGGGCATGCGCCGGTCCTTGCCGAAGGCGCGCGGGGTGATCTTGATGCCCGGTGCGCCCTGGCGGCGCTTGTACTCGGCGAAATCAACCAGCCTCGCCACCCTGCGCACCATCTCTCCATCGAAACCCTGCGCGATGATCTCCGCGGCCCCCATCTCCTTTTCGACATACAGCTCGAGTACGGCATCGAGCAGATCATAGGGAGGCAGGCTCTGCTGATCGGTCTGATCCGGACGCAGCTCCGCGGAAGGGGGCTTGGAGATGATGGCCCGCGGGATGAGATCGTATCCGGCCAGTTTGTTGCGGTATTCGCAGAGGGCGTAGACTGCCGTCTTGTAGACATCCTTGAGGGGGGAAAAACCGCCGGCCATGTCGCCATAAATTGTGCAGTAGCCGACGCTGACCTCGCTTTTGTTGCCGGTGACCAAAACCATCCAGCCGAATTTATTGGAGAGGGCCATGAGCAGATTGCCGCGGATGCGCGCCTGCAGATTCTCCTCGGCGACGTCGGGCGCCCGCCCCGCGAACAGCTCCGCCAGCATCTCCTCATAGGCCGTCAGGGCCGGGGCGATCGGCAGGGTATGCAGCCGGATGCCGAGGTTGCGCGCCAGCTCTTCAGAGTCGGTGACGCTGCCTGAAGATGAAAAGCGGGAGGGCATGGTCACCGCCACCACCTGATCGGCGCCGAGGGCGTCGACCGCCAGCACGGTGACCAGCGCGGAATCGATGCCGCCGCTCAAGCCCAGGGTCACCTTGGCAAAGCCGTTTTTGCGGGTATAGTCGCGCAGTCCGAGGAGAAGGGCCTGATAGATCTCCTCGGCCTCATTCTTGACCGGGACAATGGCGCGCGGTTCCGGGCGGCCTTCCGGACGGGTCCGGGGGCTCCAGGGCACAGCCAGGAGTTGGGGGGGATCGAGAGCGGCAGCGGGTGGAACCAGACGGGCGCGGGCGCGGCGCAGCGTGGCGAACTCTTCAAGGGGCAGATCGACGACGACGAAATCCTCCTGAAAACCACCCCCTGCGGCGAGCAGGCGGCCATCCGCGGCCACCACCAGACTGCGGCCGTCGAAAACCAGCTCGTCCTGACCGCCGATTAGATTGAGATAGGCGACAATGCTGCCGGTGCGGCGCGCCCGCGCCTGCATCAGCTCCAGCCGTTCATCCCCCTTGTGGCTGTGAAAAGGCGAAGCGGAAATATTGAGCAGGAGATCGGCTCCCCCGAGCAGGGCTTCAGCCTCGACCACACTCTCCTCGATCCAGATGTCCTCGCAGATGCTCACCCCGATGCGCAGGGCGCCAAAGTCGAGGACCAGGGGGCGCCGGCCCGCCTCGAAGTAGCGTTCCTCGTCGAAGACGCTGTAATTGGGCAAATGCACCTTGTGATAGGCGCCGATCATCTCGCCGCGATGGAGGAGGGCGGCGGCGTTATAGAGCCGCCCCTGCAGCTCGTCGACGCAGCCGACAACGCACAAACAGTCACCGCTCGCAGCAGCGATAGCCTGGAGCTGCTCGCGCTGGTCAGCAACGAACTGCCGCCGCAGCAGCAGATCCTCGGGGGGATATCCGGTCAGGGCCAGCTCGGGGAAGGCGATCAGATCGCAGCCTGCCTCGGCTGCCTCGGCCATCCAGTCGATGATCCTGCTGCGGTTGCCCGGCAGATCGCCGACGACAGGATTGAACTGCACCAGTGCCATTCGAAAGCAGGGTTCGGTCATGGGGTGGTTTCCTTTTTCCGCAAAGCGGCCCCCTTCGCGGTACTATGATTAGGTCCAAACGCGGCTGTTCATAAAAAATAATGGATTGACTTTTAACAGCCGGGTTTGTACATTGAAAATTAGGAAAAAAAAGCCAATTCAGCAACCCCCTTTATTGACGACAGGCAGGATCATGAAACAGTATCTCGTCACCGGCGGCGCCGGTTTTATCGGCAGCAATTTCATCCACTACCTCCTCGCCAAGTACGGCAGTGAGGTCCGGATTGTCAACGTCGACAAACTGACCTATGCGGGCAATCTCGACAACCTCAAGGATGTCGCGAACGCCCCCAATTACCGCTTCGTTCATGGCGATATCTGCGACGCCCGGCTCATGGACGAACTCGTCCCCCCGGCCGACGTCGTGGTCAATTTCGCCGCCGAGAGCCACGTCGACCGCTCGATCGGCGCCCCCGATGATTTCATCAAGACCGACATCTACGGCGCCTTCGTCCTCCTCGAGGCCGCCCGCAAATACGGCGTAAAAAAATTCATCCAGATCAGCACCGATGAGGTCTACGGCAGCATCCTCGACGGCTCCTTCAAGGAATCCGACCGGCTCGAGCCCTCGAGCCCCTACTCCGCCTCCAAGGCGGGGGCCGACCGGCTCGCCTTCTCCTATTTCGTCACCTACGGTCTGCCGGTGGTCATCACCCGCTGCTCCAACAATTACGGCCCCTGCCAGTTCCCGGAAAAACTCATCCCTCTCTTCGTCACCAACGCCCTCGAGGACAAGAGCCTGCCCATTTACGGCGATGGCAAGAACGTGCGCGACTGGATCTATGTCATGGACCACTGCGACGCCATCGATTTTCTCATCAGCCACGGCGACGACGGCCAGGTCTACAACATCGGCTCCGGCAACGAGCGCACCAACCTCGACATCACCGGCATCATCCTGCGCGAGCTGGGCAAGCCCGAAAGCCTGATGACCTGGGTCCCCGACCGCCTCGGCCACGACCGCCGCTACTCGGTCGACACCGCTAAAATCCGCGCCCTGGGCTGGAAGCCCGGCCACACCTTCGAGGAGGCGATGACCTCCACCATCCGCTGGTACCGGGAGAACAAGTGGTGGTGGGAAAAGCTCAAGACCGGGGAGTACCTCGAGTTCTACAAACAAAACTACAAACGCGATCTCTAGGCCGGGGCCCGAACACTACATGCGCACCATCCTGAACGTCGTCGGGGCCAGGCCCAATTTCATGAAAATTGCTCCCATCCACCACCGCATGCTCGAACGCGGGGATGTGCGCCCCATCCTGGTCCACACCGGTCAGCATTACGACCAGAAGATGTCGCACGCCTTTTTCACTGAACTCGGCATGCCCGAACCCGACCAGTTCCTCGGCGTCGGCTCCGGCACCCACGCCGAACAGACCGGGGCGGTGATGATCGCCATCGAGCGCCTGCTCCTCGATCTCAAGCCCGATCTGGTGGTGGTGGTCGGCGACGTCAACTCCACCCTCGCCGCCGCCCTCGCCGCGGCCAAACTGCACGTCCCCATCGCCCATGTCGAGGCCGGCCTGCGCAGCCGGGACCGCACCATGCCCGAAGAGGTCAACCGTATCCTCACCGATGCCCTGGCCGAGTGGCTCTTTATCACCGAACAGAGCGGCTGGGACCATTTGCGCGCAGAGGG
>JAKPUX010000184.1 GCA_029554865.1 bacterium
GCAGGGCAGGGGAGAAGGCGCCCGCCAGAAACAACGCGGTAAGGAGCAAACGAGGGAGAGGTTTCATCGGGATCTCCTGGAATCGTTAGGTGAACCGGCCTTTGGAAGGTGGAGTGAGGCTTTGCAGAAGCTCTGTCCTGAACTACAACGTGATCATCGCCTTGATGACGCCATCGGCACGGGCGGCGGTGAGCTTGAAGGCCGCCGCGGCCTCCGCGAGCGGAAAGTGGTGGGTGGCCATATCGGCCATCCTGAGCGCTCCGCTTTCGAGCAGATCGACCGCCTTTTGTGTCGCGCCGGCCTGCCGGCGGATGTTGAGGATATCAATCTCCCGGCGCCGCAGCTCATGGATGGGCAGGGAAACCTCCTCTTCATCAGGGATCCCGACGATGACCAGGCGGCCGCCCGGTTTGAGCAGGCGGATGCCCTGACGGAGTGCCTCAGGATCCCCCGTGCACTCGTAGACCATATCGAGCTGCCTGGGCGCAAGCCGGCCGATCTCCGCCTCGACCTCCACCCGATCCGGATTGCCCGCCCACAGCGGCCCGAGCTGCCGCGCATAGTCCAGGCGCGCCTCGACCTTGTCGGTGACGAAGAGCGGTCCATGGCTCCGGGCGGCGAGAAGGTGGAGAATCGACAGCCCGATCGGCCCGGCACCGAGGACTGCGGCATGAGCCCCGGCGTCGATCCGCGAGCGCTCGACCGCATAAACCCCCACCGCCAGGGGCTCGGAGAGCGCCGCCAGCTCAAAGCTCAGGGCATCGCTCACCGGAAAACACTGGCGCTCGTCGAGAACGACGTACTCGCACATGCAGCCCGGCAGCTGGCCGGGGGCGCTGCGGAAGAGCAGATGGCGGCAGGTGTTCTCCCGCCCCGCCAGGCACTGGTCACAGCGCCCGCAGGAGAGGGCCGGATCGATGGCGATCTTTTGACCCGGCCGCAGCCGGCTTACCCCCGGGCCGACGGCCTCGACAACCCCAGCGGCCTCGTGGCCGATGATGAAAGGGTAGTGGATAACAGCATCCCCGATCCGTCCGGAGGTGAAATAGTGGATGTCTGAACCGCAGACCCCGACCATGCGGATGCGGACGAGGACCTCCCGGGCATGTCTGATCTGCGGATCGGGGAGCTCCTGCAGGGCGAATTCCCCGATGCCGGCGAGCAGGCAGGCGCGCATTCTATTCCTTTCCGTAGATTTTGTCGAGGAAACGGCAGCGGGCCTCCTCCTGCGCTCTTCAGGGAGAATTTGCCCATGGTGTATTCAATGGAAAAGAATATGTTAGCAATTTACCGCCAATAATTCAAGCGGAAACTCGGGATAATCTTGCCGCAGGGCGGGGTTCGGAGACGAGTGCGGTGTAAATACCGCTTGCTTTATTGCCCCCAACAGCGTTAATTTGTGCTGATCGGGGTTGGTTGCCCAGGCGGGGTGGGGCCGCCTTGTCAGTCCCGCTAATTCAGCATGGTGAAAGGAGTGCAGGTGCAAGAAACGGCAAGCGTGAAGGGATCGGCTCATGAGGAGCAGGTGATCATCGCCCTCTTCGGCGCCCTCTGGGGACTGATGGAGATCACCCTCGGCGCCCTCCTCAAGGGAACCCGCCTGCCCTTCAGCGGGGCTATCCTGGCCTGCCTTGCTGCCGTCATCGCCCTGACCGGTCGTTCCTTCGTGCAGCGCCGCGGCGCCATCCTGATGATGGGCGGGGTGGCGGCCCTGATCAAGATTTTTTCGGTCGGCACCGTCATCGCCGGGCCCTTTTTTGCCATCCTGATCGAAGCGGCCATTGCCGAGTCCCTGGTCCTGGCCTTCGGCCTCGGCCGGACGGGCTGCCTGCTCGCGGGCGCCGGCATGACCACCTATACCGTCTTTCATCCCCTTCTGACCCAGGGGCTCTTTTTTGGCGGCCGGATCTATGAGGTTTACTGGGCGACAGCGCGTCAGGTGGGGGAGTGGCTCGGGCTGGAGGTGGTCCATCTCGCCCTTTTCATCGCTCTCTATCTGGGCGCTCATGCCCTTACCGGCGCCCTCGCGGGCTGGTTCGCCTGGGCGGTCGCACGTGTAGCCAGAATGGAACTTGAAAAACTGGAGCGATCCGCATGAAGCGGTCTCTCCTCTATCTCCTCCTCGGACTTGGTGCCGCCCTGCTGCTGAGAGAATCCAATCAGCTCTATCTCTTCCCGGCCGCCCTGCTCCTGCTCACCCTGATCGATCCCCGCGCCTGGCGCATCTTTCGACGCTGGAAGCTGTGGCTCTTTTTCTTCTTCGTCGTCGCCATCCCGGTGCTGTTCGTCGGAACCAGGG
>JAKPUX010000200.1 GCA_029554865.1 bacterium
CGTTAATCGGCGGCGAGCAGGGGATTGCTCTGGAGGAGGCAGCTCATCAGCACAGCATCCTCGTGTTCGTTTTCGTAATAATTCTTGCGCAGCCCGACCTTTGCAAAACCGAGCCGCTCGTAAAGGGCGATCGCGCCAAGGTTGCTCTGGCGCACCTCGAGGTGGGCGAGAAAGTAGTGCATCCTGCGGCCGGCGGTGAGCAGCCGCCTGAGCACCTCAAAGGCGATGCCCCGCCGCTGGTAGGCCGGGGCGATGGCGACATTGGCGATGTGCATCTCGTCCAGGACCAGAAAGGTGATCATATAGCCCGCGATGGACTCCGCGTCCGTCAGCACCAGCGAGAGGGCGTACTCCTGATCCAGATCCTCGCGGAAGAGCTCCTCGCTCCAGGGCGAGCTGAAGAGCTGCCTTTCGATGACGGCGATCGCCGGCAGATCCGCTTCGCGCATGGCGCGGTAGTGCAGCGGCCTCGCCAGGGTCGGGAGTTCAAGCACCCCCGGCAGAAAATGGTCAGCGAACATGCCCCTCCACGGAAAAGACCGGCTGTTTGGGCTTGCCGACGATGAATTCCTGCAGATAGAGGGGCTCGAGCAGGTCCGGATTCTCGCGTCGGCCCTCCTGCAGCCGCTGCCAGCCCAGCCGGGCTACGGTCAAGGCGCCGGGCAGGGCGGAGGCGGCGGGCGCAGAGCGGTAGCCGGAGGGCAGGGGCTGCTCCGGTGCACCGCCGATCAGCATCGCCTCGGGTGGAACTGCCCGCGGGATCTCCCCCCAGGGAAGAATCTGCACCTCCTGCAGGGCGGCCAGACCGGCATCGCTGCGTTCGTAGAGGGCGACATAATACTCGTCCGCCCGGGAGCGCACCAGCGGGGCGATCAATCCCCTTTCGACCGGAGCCTGGGCCGCCAGCACCTCGAGGGTCGGCACCGCGGCGATGGGGATCTCCCGGGCCAGGGCGATCCCCTTGGCCAGGGCCAGTCCGATGCGCAGCCCGGTGAAAGAGCCCGGACCGATCGAAACCGCCAGGGCCTCGAGATCGCCCGGCTGCCAGCCGGCATCAGCGAGAAGCCGGTCGATGGCGCGGGTGAGCAGGCGGCCGTGGGCGTTGCGGATCGCCGCGCGGTACTCCACCACCAGCGTCTCCCCGCGGGTCAGAGCGGCGGCGCAGACCGGGGTGGCGCTCTCAATCGCGAGCAGGTTCATGGCGGTAGACCTCAATCAATCGGACGTCAGGGGTGATCGGCACCGGCTCAAGCTGCTGCTCCGCCTGCAGGGCGTTGATGCGCCCGGCGGCGTGAATGCCGTGCTCCAGATGCAGCCGGATGTGCCGGACCGGCAGCCACTCCGCGATCAGCTCCGGCCATTCGACCAGGCAGATCCCATCGCCGTAGAGATACTCCTCCAGGCCGAGATCGGTCAGCTCGACGGCCGAGTGCAGACGGTAGAAATCGAAATGATAGACCGGCAGCCGGCCGCGATACTCATTGATCAGGGTGAAAGTCGGACTGGTCACGGTCTCCTCGACCCCGAGCCCCCGGCAGATCCCCTGGATGAGGGTGGTCTTGCCGGAGCCCAGGTTGCCGGTGAAGACCAGCATCTCGCCGGGGGTGAGGCTTTCAGCGATGATAACCCCGCGCGCGAGGGTCTCGTCCGCATTCCGGGTGATCCAGCTCTCCAGGAGCTGATAGCGGGATTCCTGCACAAGCCTCCGGGGCTATTTCGGTTCCATGGTGATCACCGGCAGGACCATCTCCTCCATCGAGATGCCGCCGTGCTGAAAGCTGTCCGCGTAATAGTTCAGGTAATAATGATAGTTGGTCGGATAGACGAAATAGAAATCTTCCTTGGCGATGAGATAATTGGTGTTGACCCCGCGCACCGGCAGCCGGTACTGCCGCGGGTCCCTGATCACCATGGCGTTCTTGGCGTCGGCCTTGATGTTGCGGCCGTACTTGTAGCGCAGGCTGGTCGAGGTCTCCCGGTCGCCGATCACCTTGGCGCCGCGCAGGCCGCGGATGCTGCCATGGTCGGAGGTGATTATGACGGTGCTGCCGCTCTGGGCGAGCTGCTGCAGGGCCAGATACATGTGGGAGTGCTCGAACCAGCTTTTGGTCAGGGAGCGGAAGGCCGATTCGTTCGGGATCATCTCCTTGATCAGCTCGGAGGAGCTGCGTGAATGGGCGAGGATATCGACGAAATTGATCACAATCGAGGAGAGCGGGAGGTCGCCGAATTCCTGGATCTTGCGGGCGATAAGGCGGTGCTCCTGCATGTCGAGGACCTTGGCGTACTTGGGGCCGGGCTTGAGCTCCACGCCGGCTCGGCGCAGCTGCTCCTCGAGCAGTTGGCTCTCGAAGCGGTTGCAGCTGACGTCGTCGTTCTCGTCCCCCTGCGTCCAGAGCTCGGGCAGCTGTTTTTCAATCTCGCTCGGGAAGAGGCCGCTGAAGATGGCGTTGCGCGCATAGGGGGTGGCCGTAGGCAGGATCGAGAAATAGTACTCCCGCCGGATATTGAAGAATTCCCGCAGCAGGGGTTCGACCACCAGCCACTGGTCGAGGCGGAGATTGTCGAGGACCATGAGCAGGGTGCGCCTGCCGGCGCGCACGTGGGGCAGGACGTACCTGGGCACAATATCGACCGAGAGGGGAGGGGCTCCGGCGGCGCCGAGCCAGGCGAGATAGTTCTTTTCGATAAAGCGCCCGAATTCGGCGTTGCATTCGCGCTTCTGGTCGTAGAGGATCTGCTTGAGGCCGAGGTCCGGATGCTGGTCGAGTTCGATGTCATATTCGCAGAGGCGGAGGTGGACATCGATCCAGTCCTGCCACTCCATGCCGCCCATCAGGCGCATCGCGATCTGGTTGAATTCGGAGGTATAGTCGCGTGAAATGCGCTCGCCGGCGATCTTGCGTTTTTGCAGGATTTTTTTGCAGACCAGCAGGATCTGGCTGGGATTGACCGGCTTGGTGAGATAGTCGTCGATCTTGCCGCCGATGGCCTGTTCCATCAGCGACTCCTCCTCGTTTTTGGTCACCATAATGACCGGGAGGCCGGGACGGATGTTCTTGAACTCGTTGAGAGCGGAGAGGCCGTCCATGCCGTTGAGCATCTCGTCGAGGAGGATGAGATCAAAGTTGGCGCCGCGCACCAGCTCGAGGGCGTCCTCGGCATTGGTCACCGTGGTGACGCTATAGCCCTTCTCTTCGAGAAAGAGAACATGCGGCCGCAGCAGATCGATCTCGTCATCAACCCACAGAATCAGCCCTTTGTCATCCGGCACAACGCCTCCTTCAATTCATTTATAAATAGAAAAGTAATCAATTTCAAGCAGAGTGTCAATCCCTTTTTCTGCAGGGTACCCCCAAAAACCTGGTCCCCACCTGACCTCTGGCGCCGCGCATCTCTTTTTCTATTGCTATAAAAGAAAGAATACATTATTTTATTAGCTAAATATAATTCGGGGCAGCCGCACTCCATCGCTTCGCTCCGCTTGCGTTTATCACAAACAGGGAACAAAGAATTGCTGCATCAGCTCATCCACAAAGGCGTCATCGTGCCCGAGCCCCCGCCTTATCAGGGGCTCGTCATTCACTTCCGCAATCAAAGCCACACCCTGACACCGCGGCAGGAGGAGATGGCTCTGGCCTGGGTCAAGAAACTGGGCACGGAATATGCCGAGGACGCGCTCTTTGCGCGCAATTTTTTTGCTGATTTCAGCCAGGCCTTGGGAGTCGAGCCCGTCCTCAAGGCCGGGGAGGTCGATTTTCAGACGGTCATCGAAGTGGTCGCCCGCGAGCGCATGGTGCGTGAATCGATGAGCAAGGAGGAGCGCAAGCTCCTGGCCGCGCAGCGCAAGGCCAAACGCGAAGAGCTCAAGGAGATCTACGGCCACGCCACCGCCGATGGGGAGCGCATCGAGCTGGCCAACTATATCGTCGAGCCGGGCGGCATCTTCATGGGACGGGGAAAACACCCCCTGCGCGGACGCTGGAAGGAGGGAGCGGGAAAAGAGGATATCACCCTCAACCTCAGTCCCGACGCCCCGGTACCCGAGGGCGAGTGGGCTGAAATCGTCTGGCAGCCGGAGAGCCTCTGGGTGGCGCGCTGGCCGGACAAGCTCACCGGCAAGATCAAGTACATCTGGCTGCACGACAGCGCCCCGATCAAGCAGGCGCGCGAGGAGCAGAAATTCAGCAAGGCGATTGAGCTGGAGGAGCAGATCGACAAGGTGCGCGCCTACATCGAGCAGGCCCTCGCCTCCGAGCAGCCGCGCCGCCGCAAAATTGCCACCGCCTGCTACCTCATCGACGCCCTCTGCCTGCGCGTCGGCGATGAGAAGGACCCGGATGAGGCCGATACCGTCGGCGCCACCACCCTGCGGCCCGAGCACGTCAAGCTGCTGCCCAATGGCACAGCCGAGTTTCGTTTCCTCGGCAAGGACTCGGTGCTGTGGCACAAAAAGATTGAACTGCCCGAAAATGTGCGCCGGAATCTCGAGGAGTTGATGCGCGAAGCGCGCCCCTCGGCCGGCAACGGTAGAAAGAAGAATGCCGCTTACAACAAGCCCCAGCTCTTTCCCGACATCTCCAGCCGCAACGTCAACGCCTTTCTCGGCGAGGTGCTGCCCGGCCTCACCGCCAAGGTCTTCCGTACCCATCACGCCTCGGCCGTGGTGCGCGAGAGCCTCGAGCAGTCCAGTGTCGTGGTGGAGGACCCTGAATATGTCAAGTGGGAGGCGGTGGTCAATGCCAATCTTGAGGCGGCGATGCTCTGCAACCACATCAAAAAGGCTCCGGCCAACTGGGCCCAGCGCAAGGAAACCTTTAAAAAGCGCGAGCAGCAGCTGCAGGCCGAACTCACCGCCCTGACCGAACTGATCAAAAAAGAGTCGGGCGTCCTGGCCGAGCTGCGCCAGCAGATGAAGGCGCGAAAAAGCGCCACCGAAAAGAGCGACCAGCGCGCCCGCGTGGCGGCGGCCTTTCAGCGCAAGATCGACGTCCAGGCCAGGCGCATTGGCCTGCTCAGGGAGCGCGAGGAGAAAAAACAGGTCGCCCTTGGCAAACTCAAAACTCAGATCGCCATCGCCTCCAAAAACCGCACCTGGAACCTCGGCACCAGCCAGAAATCCTACATCGATCCGCGCACTTTTTACAACTGGGGGCGCGAGGTCGACTATGACGTGCTGCGGAAATACTACTCCAGCACGCTGCAGCGCAAGTTCGCCTGGGTGCGCGCCGGTGAGGAGCCGGAAACCGAAGAATGAACAAGGGCGTTCTCTATTCGCTGATCGCCTATGTGATGTGGGGTCTTTTTCCCATCTACTGGAAATGGCTGGGCGGCGTGCCCGCCCTCGAGATTCTCAGCCACCGCATGGCCTGGTCGCTGGTCTTCGTCGCCCTGCTGCTGATCCTGAAAAAAAGCCGGCTGCTCTCCGCCCTGCGTCGCAATCCCCGCCAGGCCGCCATCTTTCTGGCCACGGCCGCGATCCTGTCGGTCAACTGGGGCCTTTACATCTGGGCCGTGCAGACCAACCGGGTGGTTGACGCCAGCCTCGGCTATTTCATCAATCCCCTCGTCAATGTCGTTTTCGGGGTTTTCTTTCTCGGCGAACGCCTCCGGCCCGCCCACTGGGCGGCGGTGTCACTGGCCGCTGCAGGGGTAGCCTGGCTCGCCCTCCAGAGCGGCGGATTGCCCTGGCTCGCCCTGGCGCTCGCCCTCAGTTTTGCCACCTACGGCCTGCTGCGCAAGATCGCGCCCCTGAACAGCCTGGAGGGGCTGGCGGTGGAGACCTCCCTGCTGTTGCCATTCGCCCTCGGCTATATCATTTTTCTCGAGAGCGGCGGCGCCGGATCCTTTCTCCATGGCGGCCTCTGGACCACCCTGCTGCTGATTCTGGCCGGACCGGTCACCGCCCTGCCCCTGCTCTTTTTCGCCGCGGGCGCCCGGCGCATCCCCTACAGCCAGCTCGCCTTCATCCAGTATCTCTCGCCCACCCTGCAGTTTTTGCTTGGGGCGTTTTTATACCGTGAACCCCTCTCGGTTGAGCGGCTGACGGGATTCGGGCTGGTCTGGCTGGCGACTGCGGTTTATGTCGGGGTGGAGTGCCGTCGCACCCGCTGCTGCCCTGCCGCCGTTGCGGCGTCGTGAGCGCTTTCCATCTTGCTCTCACCCGTTCAATCTAGTTCCCACCCCGGCTGATCCGATCCACACCACCAATCTCGTTCCCACCCCGGCCGCTGCGATCGCCACCACCAATCTCGTTCCCACCCCGGCTGATCCGATCCACACCACCAATCTCGTTCCCACCCCGACGACTGCAAAGCTTCCCGATTTCCCTCAGGCAGACGGTTTTGCAGCTGGCCCAGGTGAAAAGAATTAGCGCGCACTCCATAAAAGTATTGATTTGGATTCCTGATTTTTGTATATTATTTGACTTGAAACATGGCGGTGTAGCTCAGCTGGTAGAGCAGTGGAATCATAATCCATAGGTCGGGGGTTCAAATCCCTCCGCCGCTACCCATAAGT
>JAKPUX010000204.1 GCA_029554865.1 bacterium
AACTCGACGATGACATGCGCGAGGTCCGAGTCAGCCACGCCGTAGCGGGCGAATTTCTCCGCGGCCGATCCGGGTGTTTCGGTTGATTCGTTCATGGATTCCTTTTTATTTATGAAAACCCAGGGCGCTGCGCCGGGCCAGTTCCTCTGCCATCGCCTGCAGCCGCGCCGCCGCCTCCGTTTCCTGTTTTCTCGCCCGCGGCTGCTTGCGGCCGAGGCGCCCAATCTCGTCGGCCAGGCGGCGGTCCGAAAAAGCGGCCAGATCGGGGTCGAAGGCCAGCTCGCTCATAAAGAGCCCGGGCGTGCCGGCGGGGCCGAGGACGAGCAGTTCCTCCCCGGCGCGGGTCGCCCCGACATAGGCGACGCGGCGCTCCTCCTCGATCTCCTCCTCTGGGCAGGAGCCCGGGCCGTTAAAATGGTAAAGGATGACGCAGGGGAACTCCCGCCCCTTGGCGGCATGGATGGTCGAGAGCAGCACACCGCCCGGATCGGCCGCCGGTGCGGGCCGGGCCCCCTCAGCCTGGGCGCCGTCGAGCCATTCGTAAAAGGCATGCAGTGACGAACAGGAACCCGCCACCGTGATAAGGACATCCAGGAGCACCTCGAACCCCGCCTCATCCAGGGCCATAAAGGGGCGCTTTTGCTGGCGGTAGAAATCGGCAAGGCCGATGATCATGGTCATGTGGTTCAGATAGGCGGCGGGCTGCTCCTTGCGCACCACCAGCTCGCGCAGATAGGCGAGGTCGCCGAGGAAATTGTGCGCCGCATTGCGCAGCCAATCCTCCAGCTCCTCCGACTCCGCGGCATAGGCGAGATCATCCAGGCTGGCGATGGTGTTGATAAAGTGGTTGGGAAAGAACCGGTTGGGACGTTTGAGCGCCCGCGCCAGCGTTCCGGCGGGAGCCTCATCCCCCTTGAGGATGAGGGCGAGCCAGGCATGGAGGTCGCGGCCGGCGGCCGTCTGGGCCAGGCTGCGGCCGTCGACGGGGGTATGCGGAATCCCGGCGGCATCGAGGAGGATGGCAGAGATATATTTGTAGGCGTGGTAGCGGAAGAGGATGGCGAAATCGCTCCACTGCCCTTGCCGTTCTTCGCGCTGCGCGGTGATCCACTGCACCGCTTCCCGGGCCTGCTCCCAGAGGGAAGCGCAGTTTTGAAAGGTGACCCGCCCTGGCGCGGCCCCGGGGGGCGTGTGCATCGGCTTGGCGACGCGATGGCGGTTGTGGCCGATCAGCCAGGCGGCGTGGCGCACGATGGCCTGCGCGGAGCGATAATTGGTCTCGAGTGTGCAGTCGACCGCCCCGCCGTAACGCCGGGGAAAGTCGAGGATGTGGCGCACGTCCGCCCCACGCCAGCCGTAGATCATCTGATCGTCGTCTCCGACCACGAAGAGATTGTTGTGCGGCAGGGCGAGCAGGTTCATCAGCAAAATCTGGGCGGCGTTGAGGTCCTGGAATTCATCGACCAGGACGAAGCGGAAGCGCTGCTGCAGCTCCTGGCGCAGCCCCGGGCGCTCTAGCAGCAGCACCAGGGCGAGGTAGATCATGTCGTCGAAATTGCAAAACCGCCGTGCCTTTTGCAGGGCGAGAAAGGCCTCAAAGACGGGGGCGAAGGGGAGGCTCTCCTCCTCGGTCTCCACGCTCATTTTGTCGAGGGAGAGCAGCTCCATCTTGGCGCGGTTGAGGGCGGCGATGAAGGGCTCGAGTGCGTCCTGGCCGCGCCGCGGGGTCAGCCGGTGGTGGCGGGAGACCGCCTGCTGCATGAGCAGGCGCAGCTGCTCCTGTTCGCCAGCGCCATCATAGCTCCAGCCCAGGGCGCGGCGGATGATTTCATAGCCGAAGCCGTGAAAGGTGCGCACCACCACGCCGGGCTGATGCAGCCGGTTGGCCGCAGCGATGCCCCGGCTCTGCAGCCGCGCCGCCATTTCGTCGGCAGCCTTTTTGTTAAAGGCGAGGGCGACGATCCGGCCCGGCTCCACCCCCTGGTTGAGGAGATGGATGACGCGGTTGATCAGGGTGCGGGTCTTGCCCGAACCCGCGGGGGCCAGCACCCGGATCGGCCCCTGCAGATGGGCGACGGCGGCGCGCTGGCTGGCATCGAGATTCTCGTCGAGGGCATAGAGGGGAGCGGGGGAGAGGAGTTCCTCCGCCGGGCACTCCCAGAAGCTGGCGAGCTGCTCGAGATAGAGCCCCTGCCAGAGCTTCTCGCGGTCGCGGTGCAGTCCGGCGCTGCTGACCGCCTGGCGGTAGGCCGCGCGCGGCGGCTGCGAGAGCAGGATCACTGGCGCCCCCGCCAGCCGGGCGGGCAGGATACAGCGGTTGAGCAGCCCCTCGAGGCGCGGCAGCAGCTCCGGCAGCGCCAGCTCCTGCCAGATCACCAGGGGGGCTGCACTGGCCTCGCCTTCCGCAGGATCAGGCTGACCGCAGTGAACGATGCGATGGGCGATCCCCCGGCTCTTGAGGGCGGAGCGCAGCGCCGCCAGATCTTCCGCCGTGTGGCCAAAGCTGAAGAAATCCGGGGGCTGCTGCGGCGGCGCCGGCAGGGCGGCGATGTACGCCGGAAGATCCATTATTTGCGGGAGTAGAGGCTCCATAATTTAGCCAGCGCGGCCTCGAGGGCCGGAGCCAGTTTGGCAAAATCGTTGGTCAGCTCCGGCTCGTTCTCCAGCACCACCATCGGCACCTGGTGCCCCTTCATGGGCAGGTACTCGGTATGGCCGGCGGTCACCTCCTCCCAGTCGACCTCCTTGTAAAGCCGCTCCAGCTTTTTGTCGGGCAGGCCATGCTCGAGGATGCTGTCCGGGCGCTCGGGATTGAAGCGGCGGCGGTTCTTGCGCAGCGACTCCTCATAGCTGACATTGACGTAGAGGATGGCGGCGCGGGAGAGCAGCTCATCGGAGAGGTGCTGAAAGGCGGAGCGGTAGCCGCCGTGCTCGCTGCCGCGCGAGAACTCGATCAGGGCGGTGTGCTCGGCGTGATAGTCGGCGAACCCGCGCTGGTGCTTCTTGTACTCCATGGAGATGCGCTCGATGAGCAGGTCCCACTGGTACTGGTGGAGGAAATAGCCCTCCTTGTCGCTCTGCACGCGCGGTTTGTCGAGGATTTTTTCAAGAATGGCGTCCTCCTCGAACCAGACCCAGAGCATGGGAAAATCATCGATCATGTCGATTGCGCCGATATGGAAACGTTCGACCCGCTCAACCGGGCCGGTCTTGTTGAGAAAATCCATGATCTCGGATTTGCCCGAGGCGGGGCGGCCGAGCAGGATGAGAACGTCGAAATGGCTGCGGGGCATGAGGGCTCCTTTGCTGGGTTAATGGGCTTTGCGTTTGGCGTCCGGGAAGGCATGCCAGATTTTGATGGCCAGGAACAGTCCGATGACGGCGAAGGGCACCAGGAAGGGTGGCCACCAGCTCCAGTTCTGGCTGGTGAGGAAGCCGAGGGAGAGGGACTGCACCCCGGTGCCGAGGTAGACAAAGCCGTCGATCAGTCCCACCGCCGTGGCCGCCCCCTTGGTGCCGCCGAAATCCATGGTCGAGGTGCCGGAGAGCATGCCGTGGACGCCGATGACGGCCAGGGACATCAGGACGACGATGAAGCCGAGGATATAGGCGCGGCTGTCGGCCCCGGCGCCGCGCACCACCCCGATATCCTTAACCTGGACGTGCATCGCCTCACTCTTGTTCTTGTATTTGTTAAAACGCTCGTAATTGGCCAGGGTGATATCGGCGATCTTGCTGGCGGTCAGGCTGGCGGATTCTTTGGGGCTGATCTTCCAGGTGTAGGCATCGCTTTTTTCGATGGTGAATTTCTCCGCCACCTTTTGTTTGATCCCCTCGAGGGTGAGGGGGGTCTGTTCGGCATAGCGGGCGATCTGCTTGGGCTGAATCACCAGCTGCATGCCCCCCTTGACCGAATTGTGGGTCGAGGTGACGAAGGGCCACATCGCCAGGGTGCTGGCCAGGAGGATGCCGTAGAGCAGGGCGGCCACCGGCCCGCGCCGGGAGCCGAAGACCTTGTCGGAGATAAAGCCGGCGAAGATGCCACCGAGGACCCCGGCGATCATCAGTAAAAGTCCCCAATGGGCGTTGATGAAAAAGTCCTTGGGATAGCCCATATCCGCGGTGAAGATCAGATACCAGTGCATGATGCCGTTGCGCATCACCCCGGAGCAGAACTCGATGAAGGCGATGGTAATCAGGATCGGATTGGTGAGGACCTTGATGATGATCTCTTTGGTGGAATACTTTTTATCCGCATCACCGCTGGTGGCGTCGCCCGTGTTAAAGTCGGTGAATCCCGCGCCGGAGGGTTTCTCGCGCAGGACGAAAAGGTCGATGATGAAAAAGAGGCCCAGGAGGATGGCCGGGATAAAAAAGACCCACCAGGTTTGATCGATGCCGCTGGTGCCGTCGACGGCCAGCAGGCTGCGCAGGCCGCGCTGCACCAGGGAGAGCTCCTTGGGATTGGCCACGGTGGCGTTGACGATGAGCTGGCCCCAGTCAAAGGCGAAATAGAGGCCGAGCGAAATGAGGATGCCGAAGATGCCGCCGAAGGTGCCGCGTTCGCGGATGTGGAACCAGTTGGAGTTGGTCTTGACGATGGCGACGGCGCCGAAGCTCTGGAAGTACATGTTGGCGGCGTAGAGGAGCGAAAACCAGAGCACCATGTTGAACTGCAGGCCGCCGGTGAGGAGGAGCCAGGTGAGCACCCCCATGGCGACGTTCATCAGGGCTGCTCCGGCCGAGCCGACGAGCATGGCGCGTTTGCCGCCGATGCGGTCGGTGAGGGGGCCGTTGATGAGAAAGGCAAAGGCATAGGTCAGGGTGCCGGCGCCGAAGATGGCGCCGAAATCGGCCTTGGTCATGAGCTCGCCGAGGGCGTTCTTGGAGACGGTGAGGTTGTAGCGCCCCATGTAGAGAAAGGCGTAGGTGAGGCCGAGGGGAAACCAGTTGAG
>JAKPUX010000213.1 GCA_029554865.1 bacterium
GCTTTAGCCTGCCGGCGGGAAAAAGCTCCATCGCAATTCCCCGGCCCAAGGGCTTTAAAAAGCCGGCGCAGGCGGCGGATCTGGCCTACTGCACCATCCCCGAACTGGCCGAGCTGCTGCGCACCCGCCAGCTCACCTCGATCGAACTGACGCTCTTTTACCTCGAGCGCCTGAAAAAGTACGACCCCCTGCTCCACTGCGTCATCACCCTGACCGAAGAGCGCGCCCTGCGCGACGCCGCCCGGGCCGATACCGAGATCGCGGCCGGGAAATATCGCGGCATGCTCCACGGTATTCCCTACGGGGTCAAGGATCTGCTCAGCACGGCGGACTATAAAACTACCTGGGGCAGCGTGCCCTTCCGCGAGCAGATGATCCCGGCCGACGCCGAGGTCATCCGCAAACTCGATGCAGCCGGCGCGGTGCTGACCGCCAAGCTGACCATGGGCGAACTCGCCTGGGGGGACGTCTGGTTCGGCGGCATGACCCGCAATCCCTGGAATCCCGAACAGGGCTCGAGCGGCTCCTCGGCCGGCTCCGCCTCGGCGGTCTCGGCCGGCCTTCTCCCTTTCGCTATCGGCACCGAGACCTGGGGCTCGATCGTTTCGCCCGCCACGGTCTGCGGCGTCACCGGACTGCGTCCCACCTACGGCCGTGTCAGCCGCACCGGCGCCATGGCCCTGAGCTGGTCGATGGACAAGATCGGCGTGCTCTGCCGAAATGCCAACGACGCCGCCATCGTCCTGGCTGCCATCAACGGCCCGGACGGACGGGACCAGAGCCTTTATAACGCGCCCTTCAGCTATGATCCCCTCCTGCCCCTGGACAAGGTGCGCATCGGCTACCTGCACCAGGACTTTGCCCGCGACTATCCCTTTCACCGCAGCGATTCCCTCGCCCTGGCGCAGCTCTCCGCCCTCGGGGCCGACCTCATCCCCGTCGAGCTGCCCGGCCTGCCGGTGGAAGCCCTCTCGATCATCCTCAGCGCCGAGGCTGCGGCCGCTTTCGATGAACTCACCCGCAGCAACCGCGACTCTTTGCTCGTCCGCCAGATTAAAAACGCCTGGCCGAATGACTTCCGCCAGTCGCGCTTCATCCCCGCCGTCGAGTACATCAATGCCAACCGCATCCGCAGCGAACTGATCCGCCGGATGGGCGAACTGATGCAGAAGGTGGATTGCTATATCGCCCCCTCCTGGGACGGCGACAACCTGCTGCTCACCAATCTCAGCGGCCATCCCTGCATCACCGTGCCGGCCGGTTTTGCTGCGGACAACACCCCGACCAGCATCAGCATCACCGGCCGCCTCTTCTATGAAGGGACGATCATCGCCGTGGCCAACCATTTTCAGCAGGCCACCAGCCATCACCTCAAGCGCCCGCCGCTTTGATTAATCAATCCTGGAGGTCAAAGATGCACCGCAACAAAAGTTTTTCCCTTCTTGTGATCGCCCTGCTCCTCCTGCCCCTGCTCCTGACCGCCCAGGAGAAGAAACAGCTCACTTATGAGCAGGCCTTCAATCGCGCCGAGCCCCGCCTGCTGGGCATGTTGCCCCGCATCGAAGGCTGGCTGGACAAGGAGAATTACCTCGAATACCGCATGAGCTTCGGCCGCGGCGGCGGCCAGGCCCTCTACAAGGTGAACGCCGCCACCGGCCAGGAGAACCTCTGGTGCGATCTGGCCGAGCTGGGCAAGTCGCTGCCCGAAGGATTCGTCATCGATCCCCGCGCCGAGCACGACCCCGACTACAGCCGCTTCATCCTCAACCACGACAATGACCTCCATCTCTTCACAGCTTCGGACAAGAGCCTCAAGCAGCTCACCCATAGCAAGGCGGAGGAGATGAATCCCCTCCTCTCTCCCGACGGCCGCAAGCTGGCCTTCACCCGCGGCAACGATCTCTATGTGGTCGATCTCGCCGGCGGCCTCGAGCAGCGCCTCACCTTCGACGGCTCCGAAACCATTCTCAACGGCCGCGCCTCCTGGGTCTACATGGAGGAGGTCCTCGGCCGCGGATTGCAGTATCGCGCCTTCTGGTGGGCCCCGAACAGCCAGGCCATCGCCTTCCTCCGCTTTGATGATGAAAATGTGCCCGAATTCACCCTCGTCAAGGCCGACGGCCCCCACGGTAAGGTCGAGAAGCAGCGCTATCCCAAGGCCGGCGATCCCAATCCCGAGGTCCGCCTCGGCGTCGCCCACCTCGCCAGCGGCCTCACCACCTGGATCGATACCGATCCCTTCGGCGACCGCTACGTCGCCTGGCCGATGTGGAGCCCGGACAGCCGCCACCTCTTCTTCCAGTGGATGAACCGCGGGCAGGATCATCTCATCCTCTACAGCGCCGATCCGCAGACCGGCGTTAAAAAGCCGGTCTATGAAAAACGACGGCCCACCTGGGTCGAATTCTTTGAGACCATCCATTTCCTCAGGGACAACAGCGGCTTTCTGCTCGTCAGCGAGGAGGAGGATTGGGACCAGATCTTCCACTTCAGCCTCGACGGCCGCCTGATAAAACAGATCACCCGCGAGCCCCTGCAGGTCAAGGAGATCCTCCTTGTGGATGAGGGGACGCGCACCATCTACTTTCACGGCACTGAGGCCGACCGGCTGCAGAAACATCTCTTTCGCGTCAGCCTTAACGGCAAGGGGCTGAAGAGGCTGACCGCGGAGGCCGGCTCCCACACCTGCACCGTCGCACCGGGCGGGACTTTTTTCACGGATAATCTGGCCACCCTGGCTCAGCCCACACGGCTGATCCTCAGGGATGAAAAGGGGGGGGAGGTCCGCCTCCTCGGCGATCAGAAACTGCCTGCCCTGGATGAGTACGCCCTGGGCACTAGCGAGATCTTTACCATCCCCTCCGGTGACGGTTATGACCTCCCTGCGCGCTGGATTCTACCGCCCAACCTCGACATCACCCAAAAATATCCGGTCCTTCTGCAGGTCTACGGCGGGCCCAACACTCCCATCGTGCGCTATGGCTTTCCGATGCTCTCCGATCTCTACACAGCACAAAAGGGCATCATCGTTCTCTATGTGGATCACCGCGGTTCGGGCCTGCTCGGCCGCAAGGGGCAGGATGCCATGCACCGCAACCTTGGCAAGTGGGAGATCCATGACTATATCGCCGCCGTCAAATGGCTGAAGCAGCTCTCTTTCGTCGATTCGACGCAGATCGGCATTACCGGCGGCAGTTATGGCGGCTACATTACCCTGCTGGCGATGACGGCCGGCGCCGACTATTTCACACACGGTGTCGCCGAGTACTCGGTGACCGACTATCGTCTGTATGACAGCATCTACACCGAGCGCTACATGGACACCCCCGAGGAGAACCCCGAGGGTTATGACGCCGGCTCGGTGATGACCCACGCGGACAAGCTCAAGGGCAAGCTCCTCATCACCCACGGCACCATGGATGACAACGTGCACGTGCAGAACATCCTTCAGCTCATCGACAAGCTGCAGGATCTGGACAAGGATTTTTCACTGATGATTTATCCCAACCAGCGCCACGGCATCGGCGGCCCCAAGCGCAAGCATGTCACCCGGCTGGGCTATGAGTTCTTGATGAAGGGTTTTGGCCTGGAGCCGTGACCGCGGCGGCCTGCCGGGTGGGCACCAGAAGCCCTCCCCCGGCTCGTTCCTACCCGGGCTGGCGCGGGCGAAAGGCCACCCGCCCCCGGCTCGTTCCCACCCGGGCTGCCGCGGGCGAAAGGCCACCCTCCCCCGCTCGTTACCACCCGGCCGGTCGAGAACCGGCAGCGGGTAAAATGCCGATATTTCTGTTGCGTATTTTTCGAAATATGGGTATATTAATGGCCATTTTTTGAAAGCGGCAGGCGAAGGTGTAGCTCAGCTGGTAGAGCAGCGGCCTTTTAAGCCGTGGGTCGTGGGTTCGATTCCCGCCACCTTCACAAAAAAAGCCCCGGTATTCAACAGAATACCGGGGCTTTTATTGGAATTTAGCAAATTAAGCAATGACGGCCGTGCATCACTCCGAATAACTTCTCTTT
>JAKPUX010000217.1 GCA_029554865.1 bacterium
CTGATGACGATGAACGAACGCATCGAGCTGCTTGGGGGGGAGCTGATGGTGGAGAGCCGGCCCGGGAGCGGCGCCACCATCACCGCCTGGCTGCCGATGAGTGAGGGGAGGAACGATGACAACTCATAGAATCATGATTGCCGATGATCATGCCGTGCTCCGCGACGGGCTGCGGCTGCTGCTCTCCTCCTATCCGCAGTTCGAGGTCATCGGCGAGGCCGACGACGGCATGACCGCGGTCGCTACCGCCCTGCAGATCAAGCCGGATGTGCTGCTGCTCGACATCGCGATGCCGAACATGCGCGGCATCGAGGCGATCCTCGAGCTCAAGCGCCTCGAGCCTGAAATAAAGATCCTGGTGCTGAGCATGCACGACCGTGAGGAGTATGTCCTGCAGGCGATGAAAAACGGGGCGGATGGCTATATCCTGAAAAAGTCGGCCGCGGCGGAGCTGGTTGCCGCCCTGAACCATGTCATCTCCGGCGAAATCTACCTCTCACCCTCGGTCTCGCGCCATCTGGTACGGAACTGGCTGCGCGACGAGGAGAGCATGGCCGGGGTGAGCCGCGCTGAAACCGAGCTTTCGGAACGCGAACGGACTGTACTCAAGCTCATTGCCGAGGGCCGCTCGAACAAGGAGGTGGCGAGTCTGCTCCACATCAGCGCCAAGACGGTGGAGACCCATCGCGCCCGCATCATGAGCAAGCTCGAGCTGCGTACGGTGCCGGACCTGGTGCGCTATGCCATTAAAAGCGGCCTGGTCGACCTTTAAAATGCTTGCGTTTTTTTTAAAATTTTAGTAAAATGGAGTGCGGTTGAGTTTTGCCCGCCATCAGGGTGTAGGGAATTTCCTGACTGACGAATACAGAGTATTCCCTATTGTTTTCCAGATGAGAATTTTGTATCTTAATAGCGTCAAGAGACAATGACATTGCCGGGCGTCCCCTCGGTTACTGGTAACCCCCCTAATTCCAGTGCCATGGACGGCTCGGCATTTTTTTTTGCCCTTTTTTCAAATCAAAGGGGATCAAACCGGTCCTGGGTGACGTAGCAGACCGGGCAGACCCACTCCTCAGGCAGATCCTCGAAAGGGGTGCCGGGGGGGATGCCCCGCTCCGGATCGCCCTCGATCGGGTCATATACAAAGCCGCAGTTGGTGCAGATGTAGCGTTCCATCTTCCTCTCTCCGTGTTTTCTAGCTTCCTCAAGCGACGTTGAAATATTTGGCCTGCGGGTGGTGCACTATGAAAGCCGAGGTGCTTTGCTCCGGCGTCATCAACTCCCCATCGGTGATGGTCACCCCGATGCGCTCGGGCCGCAGGATGGTGAAGAGCTTGCGGTTCTCGCTCAGGTCGGGGCAGGCGGGATAGCCGAAGGAGTAGCGCGAGCCCCGGTATTTTTGCACGACAAAATCCTCGATGCTGGCGCCGTCCTCATCGGCAATGCCCAGTTCCCGGCGGATGAGCTGATGCCAGTATTCGGCCAGGGCCTCGGCGCTCTCGACGCTCAATCCGTGAAAGAGGAGATACTCCTTGTAGGCATTGCTCTCATAGAGGCGTTTGGCCTCCTCGCTCGCCCGCGCCCCGACCGTGACCACCTGCAGGGCGATGAGGTCGCGGATCCCGCTGCCCTCGGGCTGGAAATAGTCAGCGATGCAGCGATGGGGAGGTCTGCTTTCGCGCGGAAAGGCGAAACGCAGCCACTCCTGGCTGCTCTCCGGATGGTAGAGAATCACTTCCTCCCCCCGGCTGCTGCAGGGATAGTAGCCATAGGCCACTTTGGGCTCGAGCAGTTTTTCGGCGATGCAGCGCTCCTTGAGAGCCCTGAATTCGGGCTTGACCTGTTCTTCAAGCAGGGCCTGGTACTCCTCGGCAGAGAGTTTGCCGCGCCGGTAGCCCCAGCGGCCGCGGAAGAGAACATTCTCGGTCAGATAACCGAAGACGGTCTCGAGATCGATCCCCCCGGCGATGCGATCGCCCCAGAAGGGGGGGACGGGGATTTCGACATCCCGGCGGATGGCTGCGCTGATCACCGCCGGCGCGTCTGCGGCCGCACTCCTGGCCGCTCGCGGCTCCCTGGCCGCGGCTTTGGTCAGGCTCTTCTCCTGAATCCGGCCCATGGCGGTCAGCCCCTCAAAGGCATCGGCGCAGTAGACCACCGGGGCGTCATAGAGGGGCGAGCAGATCTCCTCAACGTAGCTGCGGGTGAGGGCGGCCCCGCCCAACAGCACCGGCAGGCGCAGACCGCGGCGCTGGAGCTCCTCGAGGTTCTCCTTCATCACCACTGTCGATTTGACCAGCAGGCCGCTCATGCCGATGGCGTCGGCCTTGACCTCCAGGGCCTTCTGGATCATGGTGTCGATCTCGCACTTGATGCCGAGATTGTAGACGGTGTAGCCATTGTTGGTGAGGATGATGTCGACGAGATTCTTGCCGATGTCGTGAACGTCGCCGCGCACGGTGGCGAGGACGATGGCGTTCCGGGCCTGCTCTGCACTCTTGTCCATGAAGGGCTGGAGTTTGTCTACGGCGAACTTCATCACCTCGGCCGACTGGAGGACGAAGGGGAGCTGCATACGGCCGCTGCCGAAGAGATCGCCGACGTGCTTCATGGCGGGGATGAGCAGGGTGTTGATGATCTCGAGGGCGCTCTGGCTGCGAAGGGCTTCCATGAGCATGGGTTCGAGGCCGGAACGGTTGCCCTGGATGATGCGGTTCTGAATGCGCTCGCCGAGGGGGAGGAGGCTCTCGTCCCCTTCCTCCTCCTTGCTCACGCCCGCCTTTTTATCAAAATGGTCGATGAAAGCGAGGAGGGGATCACCTCCACCACGGGTATAGACCAGATTCATGGCGATCTCGAGATCCTCCGGGGCGATCTGGTAGAGGGGAATGATCTTTTTGACGTTGACGATGGCCAGATCGAGCCCCGCCTTGACCGCCTCGGCGAGAAAGACCGAATTGAGGATCTCGCGGGCCTGGGCGGCGAGGCCGAAGGAGATGTTGCTCACCCCGAGCAGGGTGTAGACTCCCGGCAGCTCCTCCTTGATGCGGCGCACCCCTTCGAGGGTGGAGAGGCCGGCGGTGGTGAGCGAGGCGTCACCGCTGCCGAGGGTGAAGGTGAGGGGGTCAAAGATGAGATCCTGCGGCCGCAGGCCGTGACGGCCGACGGCGATGTCGTAGAGGCGACGGGCTACGGCGAGCTTGCGCTCGACCTCGAGGGCCATGCCCTGCTCGTCGATGGTGAGGGCGATGAGGGCGGCGCCGTAGCGTTTGGCCAGGGCGCAGATGCGGTCGGCCCTGCCCTCGCCCTCCTCGAGGTTGATCGAGTTGATCACCGCCCGTCCGCCGCAGCGCTGCAGGGCTTCCTCGAGGACCCGAACATCGGTGGAGTCGATGAAGAGGGGCAGCTGGACGCTGACGGCGTAGCGGCTGACCGCTTCGCGCATGTCGGCGATCTCGTCGCGCCCGGTGTAGGCGACGCAGAGGTCGATGCCGTGGGCCCCGCTGCGCTGCTGTTCGATGCCGACCGAGACCATGCCGTCCCAGTCCCCGGCGAGGAGAAAGTCGCGAAAGATCTTGCTGCCATTGGTGTTGGCCCGTTCGCCGACGAAGAAGGGGGCAGGTTCCTGGCGCAGGGTCACCCCGCTGAAGAGGGAGGAGAGGGCGGGCGCCGGCTGGGCCCGGCGGGCGGAGGGGCTCACCTCGGCCAACTCCGCGGCGAGCAGACGGATAAATCCGGGGTGGGTGCCGCAGCAGCCGCCGACCAGCTGCACCCCCTCCTCACGCACCATCGCGCCGAGGTGGTGAACGAACTCTTCCGGGGCGAGGGTGTAGAGCATCTCGCCATTCACGTTTTGGGGGAGGCCGGCATTGGGCTGGCAGAGCACCGCGCCGGGGAACTGCTGGCAGATCTCGCGGATGTAGGGCCGCATCGCCTCGGGGCCGGTGGCGCAGTTGAGGCCGAGGATGTCGATTTCAAAGGGTGCGAGGGCGGCCAGGACGGCGCTGATTTCGGAGCCGACCAGGAGGGTGCCGGTGGTCTCGACCGTAACCGAGACGGCGAGGGGGAGATCGCGTCCGAGCCGGGTCATGGCATCTCGGCAGGCGATGAGGGCGGTCTTGATCTGGAGCAGGTCCTGGCAGGTCTCGATGAGGAGAAGGTCGGCGCCGCCCTCGATCAGTCCCAGGGCCTGTTCCAGGCAGGAGGCGTGCAGAGCGCTGAAGCTGGTCTGGCCGAGGGAAATCAGGCGGGTGCCGGGGCCGATCGAGCCGGCGACGAAGCGGGGTTTTGCTCCGGCGGCTGCTGCAGCGGCCCGGCGGGCGATCTCCGCTGCGGCGCGGTTGATGGCGCGGGTCTCTTCCTCGAGGCCGTATTCGGCCAGGACGATGCGGCTGGCTCCGAAGGTGTTGGTCTCGACGACCTCCGCCCCGGCGGCGAAGTAGGCGGCGTGGATGGAGGCGATCTTGTCCGGCGCGGTGAGGTTGAGGATTTCATTGCAGCCCGCCACACCCGCCCACTCTTCGTCGGTTATATGCATGCCCTGGATTTGCGTGCCCATGGCCCCGTCGAAGATCACCACCCGGGATTCCTGCAGCCGTTCGCGAAAGGTCATCTCGTCCATCCTCTTAAGGGTTGCTTTTTATCAAGCTACTAAAATATCGAGATTATTTCAAGGTAATAATCGGAGAAAGATTGCGGGACAGCGGAAAAATGACTATATTTTGCCTCGCTGGAGCATGGATTTAATCAGAAAGGATGCGCAGAGATTATGGCAGAGGAGCAAAGCAGGGGGGATATGCGGAGTTTTGCACGGCTGGTGGAGATCATGGCGCAGCTGCGGGGAGAAGAGGGCTGTCCCTGGGACCGCGAACAGACCCATGCCTCCCTGCGCCAGCACCTGCTGGAAGAGTCCTACGAGGTCATCGAGACCATCGACGAGGGGCGCTACGACGACCTGGCCGGGGAACTCGGTGATCTCCTGCTCCAGGTGGTATTTCACGCCCAGATGGCCACGGAGGCGGGGCGTTTCGATATCGGGGATGTGGTCCAGCAGATCAACGAAAAGCTGATCCGCCGCCATCCCCACATCTTCGGGGATACGGTCATCAACAATGCCGCCGAACAAACGGTGGCCTGGGAGCAGTCCAAGCTCCGCAAGGAGGGCAAGCGCTCGGCGATCGGCGGGGTGCCCCGCGAGCTGCCCGCCCTGATCCGCGCCTACCGCATCCAGGGCAAGGCGGCGGCGGTGGGATTCGACTGGCGCGAGGCCGGCCCGGTCTGGGACAAGGTCCGCGAGGAGCTCGCCGAACTCGAGGAGGCCGCGGCCTCGGCCGAGAGCGGTCGCATCAGCGATGAACTCGGGGATCTGCTCTTTTCCATCGTCAACCTCTCGCGCTTTCTCCATATCAATCCCGAGGATGCCCTGCGCGGCACCATTGACAAGTTCACGCGGCGCTTCCAGGAGGTGGAGGAAGACTTTCGCAGCCGCGGCCGCACCCTCGACGGCGCCACCCTCGAGGAGATGGACCTGGTCTGGGAAGAGGTCAAGGAGCGGGAACGGAGAGGAAAGGCCTAGAAAAAGCGGCGGAGGAGTTCCCAGGATTCCGTCAGTCCCTGTGACAGCACACGGGTGTTGCCGGCCACAGGCATAAAGTTGGTATCGCCATTCCAGCGCGGCACGATATGGAAGTGGAGGTGGTCATCGACCCCGGCTCCGGCGATGCGGCCGAGGTTCATGCCGACGTTGAAGCCCTGGCTTTTCATCGCCTCGGCCAGGATGCGGGTGCAGCGGCCGAGCAGCTCCATCATCTCCAGCTGCTCCTCCTTCTGGAGCCCGGCCAGATCGGCGGTATGGCGGAAGGGCACGACCATGAGATGGCCGTTGTTGTAGGGATAGAAATTCATGATGACAAAACAGTGACGGCCGCGGTGGAGGATGAGGTTCTCGCGGTCGCGCTCCTCCCCGGGTTTGTCACAAAAGATGCAGCCCGCCGGTTTTTCCTGCTGAATATACTCCATGCGCCATGGCGCCCACAACCTCTTCATGATCTCTCCTTCGCATTAAAAAAGGCCCTCCTGCGCCGGCCGGCGCGGGAGGGCCTGATGGTTTCACCCCATCACGCTTACTGCGCGGCGGCCTTTTCGGCCTGCGCCTCGGCGATGACCTTGGCCTCTACCTCTTTGGGCATGGGGTCATAGTGCGAGAACTTGCGTGAATAATTGGCGCGCCCCTGGGTCAGGGAGCGGAGGGTGCTGCTGTAGCCGTGCAGTTCCGCAAGGGGAATCTTGGCCTTGACCACCTGGAAGCGGCCGGTCGATTCCATGCCCATGATGCGGCCGCGGCGGCTGTTGAGGTCGCCCATGATGTCGCCCATGTTCTCCTCCGGGCACTTGATCTCGACATCATAGATAGGCTCGAGCAGGATCGGTTTGGCCGACTGGACGCACATCTTGAAGACCTCGCGGCCGGCGATCTGGAAGGCGATATCCTTCGAATCGACCGGATGCTCCTTGCCGTCGTAGACGATGGCCTTGACGTCGACGATGCGATAACCCGCGATCGCCCCCTCTTCGAGGATCTGGCGCACCCCCTTCTCGATGGAGGGGATGAAGGGGCCGGAGATGGAGCCGCCGACGATCTGGCTTTCGAACTCGAATCCGCCCCCGCGGGGCATGGGCTCGATGCGCATCCAGACCTCGGCAAACTGGCCGGCGCCGCCGGTCTGCTTCTTATGGCGGTACTTCTCATCGGACTTGCCGGTGATGGTCTCGCGATAGGGGATTCTGGGCTTTTTCTGTTCGACCTCGACCCCGTAGCGCTCCTTGAGGCGGTTGACGATGACCGCAAGGTGAATCTCGCCCTGGCCCGAAAGCACGGTCTGCTTGAGCTCTGAATTGACCTCGATGGTGAAGCTGGGATCGGTCTCGTTGAGGGTGTGCAGTCCGCTCGAGATCTTGTCTTCATCGCCCTTGCTCTTGGGGGTGACGGCAACCTGGACCACCGGCTCGGGGAAGATCACCGCCGGAAAGACCACCTGTTTACGGCGGTCGGAGAGGGTGTTGTTGGTGTGGGTGTTGCGCAGCTTGACCAGGGCGCCGATATCCCCGGCGATGAGGTTGCCCTTCTCCTTGCGGTTGCGGCCGTTGAGTTCGTAGATCTGGCCGATTTTTTCTGTGATGTTGTTGGAGGTGTTGAGCACCTCGTCGCCGGCCTTGATCTGGCCGGAGTAGACGCGAATGAGGGAGAGCTCGCCGACGTGCATCTCGGAGAGGGTCTTGAAGATGAAACCGCTGAAGGGGGCCTTGTCATCCGTGGCAACCTTGACCTCGGCTCCGGTGTTGTCGGCGGCGAGGGCTGCCGGGCGATCGCTCGGGGAGGGGCCGTACTCGCAGATAAAGTCGAGCAGGGGGGCGCTGCCGATATTTTTCGCGGCGGAGCCGCAGAGGATCGGGAAGATGGTGGCGTTGCGGATGCCGGCGCGCAGCCCCTGGGTGATCTCATCGGGCGAGAGCTCCATGGTGTTGAGATACTTTTCCAGGATGGCGTCGTCGGCCTCGGCGATCTTTTCGATCAGGGCATTGCGCATCTCTTCGGCCTTGCCTTGCAGATCGGCAGGGATCTCCTCGCTTTTATACTTGCCGCTGCCGTCAGCCTGGAAGGTCAGCTTTTTCATCGTGAGCAGATCGACGATCGCATCAAAGGTCTCGCCTTCCTTGACCGGGAACTGGACCGGGATGGCGCTGAAACCGTAGGCCTCCTGGGCATGGGCAACGACCTTGCTGAAATTGGCATGTTCCTTGTCAAGGCGGTTGATGAAGAGAACGCGCGGCCCCTTGTTCTTTTCGAGGATTTCCCAGGCCAGATCGGTGCCCACTTCGACTCCGGAGACGCCGTTCACGAGCACGATAGTCAGGTCGGTGACGCGCAGGGCGCAGTGCACCTCGCCGATGAAATCGGGATAGCCGGGGAGGTCGAGGAGATTGAATTTGTTCTTTTTCCAGTCGATGGTCATCAGGGCCGCGCTGATGGAGATCTTGCGGTCGATCTCGTCAGGACGGTAATCGGAGGTGGTGGAGCCGTCGTCGATGGTGCCGAGACGGGTGATGGCGCCGGCTGCGAAGAGCATGCCTTCAACCAGGGTGCTCTTGCCTGTTGATTGGTGTGAGACGAGGCCGACGTTGCGGATATCGTTGGGGCCGTAATCTTTCACGATGATTCTCCTTTTGTTAAGCCCCGCCTGAAGCGGGGGATCGCAGTGTATGATGAAATGAGCTATTGTTTGCCATGAGCGGAGGCCGGAGACCTGGCCTCGGCGCGCAATATATTCTTGAGCACCCGTCCGGTCGGGCTCTTGGGCAGGACGGGAACGAACTCGATTATCTTCGGGCTCTTGTAGACCGGCAAGGAGGAGCGGCACCAGCTGATCAGCTCATCGCGCGAGACCTGCTCCCCCGCCTTGAGCACTACGCAGGCCTTGACCTCCTGCCCCTGTGCGGGATCGGGAACCCCCACCACCGCGGCCTCGGCTACCGCCGGATGACCGAGCAGCACCTCCTCCACTTCGAAGGAGAAGATCTGAAAGCCCCCCTTGGTGATGATATCCTCCTTGCGTTCCTGAACGAAGAGGTAGTGCTCGTCGTCG
This sequence comes from bacterium, assembly GCA_029554865.1. Lineage (GTDB taxonomy): Bacteria > Zhuqueibacterota > Zhuqueibacteria > Residuimicrobiales > Residuimicrobiaceae > JAKPUX01. The sequence continues at coordinate 8,643 of JAKPUX010000217.1, forward strand.
AGATAGCCGACATCCCCGGAGAAAAACCAGTCGTCGCGAAGCCGCTGCTGGGTCCGGTCCGGCTTGCGGTAATACTCCTGCATCAGGCTCGGGCTCTTGACCCAGATCTCGCCGCTCTGGTTGGGGCGGAGCAGACGCCCCTCCTCATCGAGAATCTGCAGCTCAACGCCGACCATGGGCAGCCCGACCGATCCGGGCTTGCGATCACGATTGATGCGCATCGAGGTGACCAGGGGGCCGGCCTCGGTAAAACCGTAGCTCTCGAGCAGATGCGCGTGAAATTTCTCCTCAAAGGTTTCCAGCACCCCCTCCTGGAGCTGTCCCCCGTAGCTGAGGGCGTAACGCAGGGTGCTGAGGGGAGGATCGGGAGGATCCATCTGTGCGAGGAGCTTGAACATCCCCGGAACCCCCGCCATGAAGGTGACCTGATGCTCGCGCAGGGCCGTTACTACTTCACTGGCCTGGAATCTCGGCTGCAGCACCACGGTCGCTCCGGCGTAAAAAGCCCCGTGCATGACCAGACTCTGCCCGAGGGGATGAAAGAGGGGAAGCACCGCCAGCACCCGGTCGTCAACGGTAATGCGGAACATCTCGGAGCTGGTGGTCGCGCCGGCAACCAGGGCAGCCTGGGTGAACTCGGCGCCCAGGTTCTCCTCGGTGCCGCCGGCGATATAGTTGATGACGGCCAGGTCATCGGGGCCGGCGGCGGGCGCGCTGGTCAGTTCTGGCGACTGGGCGATCAACCGGGTGAGGGAGTGGGCATGGCGCGGAATCTGTTCGCCCAGCACGAGCTGCAGGGTGCACTCCCGGGCCTGCTCGAGGGCGCCCTGCAGGGGTGCGAGCATGCCGGACCAGGAAATGATCCCCCGGCAGCCACTGTGCTGAAGTATGGCCGCGAGTTCGGATTCTTTGCTCAGGATGGAAAGCGGCACGACCACCGCGCCGAGGTGAAGGAGGGCGTAATAGCTGATGCAGAAATGGGGGAGATTGGGCAGATGCAGCGCGACGCGATCGCCCCGTCCGATCCCCAGGGCCTGCAAAGCTCCGGCCAGACGGCGCACAGCCTGGTGAAACCGGCGGTAATCAACTCTTTGGCTGCCGAAAACCATGGCGGGGTTTTCCGGCACTCTATTTGCAACTTTCTCTAGATGGGCATTGAGAGTCGGCAATAAATATACCTATAAAAATATGATAATATTATAAATAAATGATACAAGCCGATGCAGGCTCTGCGAGCTCTATGCCAAAAAAACGGACAGGAATGGCTCACTGTGAGACCCTTATGCGCGGCGTTGCCTTGTTTTATATCCTGGAAAATTACTTCTAAACAATGAAAATGTCAAGAGAATTTTCTCATGCATCGGCATCCCATAAAATCTGGGTCCAACCCGGATGTAATTAATAGAAAAACAGTGGGCTGCTGGCGAGAAAACGCATGAATAGAGGGGCCTCATTGGCCAGGGCACAGGCCGCGACTAGGCTGGAAATAGTACGCAGGGAACCGGATATGCGGCGCAAGGTGTTGGGTGGGAGCCAGATTTCGGGGGCATGCGGCGAAAGGTGTTGGGTGGGAGCCAGATTTCTGGGATATGCGGCGCAAGGTCTCCGATGGGAACCAGATTTCGGTGGGTCCCGTGAATATTCTCTTGCTTCTTGTTTCTCACTGATATTATAATTAAATTTAGCCATGCTTTACTCCCGCAAGAAAAGAATCGCCGCCCTTACCTTCGGCGGCCTGGTCGTGCTCGCCGTGCTCTGGATCGGCCCGGCCCGCATCATTCATGCCGCGCAGAGCACCTACAACAAGATGATGGTCCTGACCATGGTGCTCGACAAGATCGAGCGCTTTTACGTTGACGACCGCAACCCCGATGAACTGATCGACCGGGCCATCGATGGCATCCTCGGAGCCCTCGACCCCCATTCAATCTATCTCACCCCCGACGAATTCACGGAGTACAAGGGCGCCTTCCTCGGCTATCAGGGCATCGGCCTGAAATACAATCGTCTGCCCGAAAAGCTCCTCGTCGCCTCCGTGGTGCCCGGCGGCCCGGCCGCAGAGGCGGGCATCCGCCCGGGCGACAAGATCATGCGCATCAGCGGCAAGATGACCCAATATATCACGGATACGGAACTCCCCGCGCTGCTGCAGGAGCCGGTGGTGCGTCTCGAGATCGAACGCGATGGCGTGCGGGACCTGCTTCCCTTCGCCATCAGCAAACGACCCGTCGTGCCGCAAACCGTGAGCAGCGCCTTTATGCTGGATGACTCGGTCGCTTTCATCAAGCTCGAGCGCTTCATCCAAACCACCCCGGCCGAGTTCGACCAGGCCTGGTCGCGTCTGCGGGCGGCCAAACCTTCCTATCTCATTCTTGATCTGCGCGACAACATGGGCGGGGATCTGCAGGCGGGGGTCAAGATCGCCGACCGTTTTCTCTCCGCAGGTAAAATGATCTCCTATACCACCGGACGCGGGCCCGGGGCCAACATGGAATTCCGCGCCGGCACGGAGAACAAACTGCCCGCCCTGCCGGTAATCGTGCTCATCAACGGCGGTTCGGCCAGTGATGCCGAGATCGTCGCCGGGGCGCTGCAGGATTGGGACCGTGCCCTCATCGCCGGCAAGCCCAGTTTTGGCAAGGCCCTGGTACAGAGCGAGTTCACCTTTCCGGACGGTTCGGCGATGCTGCTGACCACAGCGCGTTTTTACACCCCCCTCGGCCGTTCTCTTTTCCGTACAGGCCAGGCGCGGCCGCAGAACGGCGGCCGCAGTACGGGCCGTGAGGGAGCCACACTGCGCACTCCCGGCGGCCGCCTGCTGACAGCCAACGGCAGTATCGTCCCCGACGTCGACCTCTCCGCTGACTCCCTCAACTACTCGCCGGCCCTGCGCCGCCTGCTCGCTGCCCGGGAGAACCCCCTCGCTATCTTCAGCGAGACTTATTCCGCCGCCCATCCCGAACTGGCCAGGGACCGGGAGGGCTTCATCCGCAACTTCGAGCCCCCTGAATCCCTGCTGCGTGATTTTCAGCAGCAAGCGAGGAAGATGGGGGTGAACTTTTCCGCCCAGGATCTCAGCCGCAATCGTGAGGGCGTCCGCCTGCTGCTCAAGCGGGAGATCGCTGCGATGATGTGGGGGGAAGAGGTGCGCACACAGATCACCCTTCTCGCTGACCCCCAGGTGCGCGACTGCAGCGGACTGTGGCGGCGGGCCCGGCAGCTGACCGGGCGCTGAAAGGCTCGCCAGGGCCGCGCCTCGCCATTTACTCCTCCTTTGCTCCGCAACCCCGTGACGCCACCGGACGGGGTGGAGCAGCCAAATAGTGAAAAAAAGCTTGACATAGTCTCAGGGAAATTGTATGTTAACTGGTCGGTTTTCGGCCAGTTTCCACCCCGCGCCCGCTGTACAGGGTAAGCCGGGGTGGAGAGGTCGTGGTGCGGGGTGGTGTGGAACTCCCGGAGGGGAGGTTGGAGCTTTCCACAGCGACGCCCACAGGATGGCTCTGTGCCCAATGAACGGCGATCCAGTCGCCCGGACGATGCTTTGGAAACGCTCAACACCGTCAAAAGACCCCTTATTCTGGTGGTCGATGATCTCCCGGTCAACATCCAGCTCATCCAGAACTACCTTGCGGCAGTCGGTTACGACACCATGTCGGCCCACAACGGCGAGGAGGCCCTGGCGCGGATCAGGGAGCGTCAGCCCGATCTGGTTTTGCTCGATGTCATGATGCCCAGGATGGATGGTTTTGAAACATGCCGGCATCTCAAGCACAGTCCATCCACCCAGTACATTCCCGTGATCATGGTCACCGCGCTCAACGAGCTGGATGACAAGATCCGCGGCATCGAAGCCGGTGCGGACGATTTCATCAGCAAGCCCTTCAACCGGCTGGAACTGCTGGCCCGCGTCAAGTCGCTTTTGCGCGTCAAGACCCTGCACGACCAGCTTCAGGTCAAGATCCGCCAGCTCGAGCAAATGAAGGAGCAGCTGCGCGCCCTGGCGGTCACCGACGGCCTGACCGGGGTTTACAACTATCGCTATTTTCGCCAATACCTCGCCCAGGAAATCCGCCGCGCCGAGAGGCACCAGCTTGCGGTCTCGCTGGCGATGCTGGATATCGATTTTTTCAAGCGCTTTAATGATGCCCATGGCCATCTTGCCGGCGATGAGGTTCTGCGCATCGTCGCCCGGCTGATGAAGGGCCACACCCGCGCTATCGATGTGGTGGCCCGCTATGGGGGTGAAGAGTTCGCCATCATCCTGCCCGAGACCAACAAGGCCGAGGCCAGGATTGTGGCGGAAAAGGTGCGCCGCCTGGTGGAAAATTTTCCCTTTCCCCAGAGCAATGGCAAGAGTCAGGTTCACCTGACTGTCAGCGTCGGCGTGGCCACCTTTAATGATGATGCGCGGAGTGCGGACAGCCTGATCCATGTCGCTGACCAGCGGCTCTACCGAGCCAAGGCGGAGGGCAGGAATCGTGTCGTGGACAAGTGATGGGAGAGTGCTTCTGTGAGCAACTGGATCGCATTGCAGCTTAAAAGCAGACTGTTCCGCAAGGTCTTCTTTTACACCTTCGCCGCCACCATGCTGCCGCTGGTACTGATGGGCTTTTACTGGCTCCGGATGACCGACGGCGGAAGCGCGGTGCTTTTCCCCGGCTTTTTCAGTGTCGTGGTCCTCGCCCTGCTGCTGGCCGGCATCGTCGCCTATTTTCTCTCGCGCAACATCACCTTGCCGATCTCCGATCTGGCTAAAAGCGCCACCGAGATCGCCCGCGGCAATTTCTCCCACGAGATCAAGGTGCTCTCCAACGACGAGATCGGCCGCCTCGCCCGTCTTTTCAACTATATGACCACCGAGCTGCGCCGTCTCAACAACATGAATCTGGCCCAGATCATCGCCGAACGCAACAAGACCCAGACCATCATCAAAAATATCGCTGACGGCGTTGTGGTCACCGATCCCCGCGGCAAGGTGCTCCTTCTCAATGCCTCTGCCGAGCGCTGGCTCGGTTTGCGCGAAAAGGATGCCCTGGAAAAGCCCCTCGAGAACTTTATCCAGGAGGAGAAGATGCTCCAGCTCCTGGCCGATGCCGGCGTGAACAACAACACCACCCTGCCGCCGGTCGAGATCACCTTCCGACCTCCGGGGGAGTGGAAGCCGCGCATATTCCAGGCCCATGCCGCCCGCGTTCTCCAGGAGGACAACGAACTCATCGGCATCGTCACCGTCCTCAGCGACATCACCCAGCAGAAAGAGATCGACCGCATGAAGACCGAGCTGGTCTCGATGGTCGCCCATGAGCTGCGCTCGCCCCTGACCAGCATTTCGGGTTTTAGCGAACTGCTGCTCGACCCGGAGCTGAACCGGGAACAGCAGGAGGAGTACGCCGGCATCATCCTCAAGGAGTCCAACCGTCTCGGCGACCTGATCAACAAGTTCCTCGATATTTCACGCATCGAATCGGGCCGTATCCAGCCCAAGAAAAACGCCCTCGATCTGGTCGAGACCGTGCAGATGGTGGTCGGCAACAACTCTTTTCTGGCCGCCAAAAAGAACATCGATGTCGAGGTCCATCCCCCCGATGAGCCGGCCGAGATCTGGGCCGACAGCGGCATGATGGAGCAGGTTTTCATCAACCTTTTTTCCAACGCGGTCAAGTACAGTCCCGAAAACACCCGTATCGATGTCCTCGTGCGCCAGAACGAGAACGAGGTGATTGCCGAGGTCCACGATCAGGGCTATGGCATCCCGCGCAACGCCATTGGCAAGATTTTTGACAAGTTTTTCCGCGTCACCGAACATGAGGCCGTCCGCGCCAGTACCGGCACCGGTCTCGGGCTGGCCCTCGTCAAGCAGATCATCGAGCTCCACGGGGGCCGCATCACTGTTGAAAGCGAGATCGGCAAGGGCTCGGTATTTACCGTTTATATGCCCAAGGCCCACATCGCCCAGTCCGGACTCCCGCAAAACGAAGAGGATGCCGAGAACATTATCCGCTGAAACCGTTAGACCCGTGCGCCGGGAAAGAGGAGGCAGGGAAGGATTATGAAAAAAGGCACTGTGTTGATGGTGGATGACAATCTGGACATGCTGCTCATCGGGCAGCGTATCTTCACCAAGGCCGGATTCGAGTACCTGTCGGCGCGCAGCGGACTGGAGGGGCTGGAGAGGATGGCTGCAGGGGGCGTGGACATCGTCATCCTCGATTATATGCTCCTCGACCTCAACGGGCTGCAGTTCCTCGAGACCATCGCCGCCGAGCCGGCCTATGCCCCTTTGCGCGCCATCCCCGTCATCGTATTGACCGCGCGGACCGACTATCTCGAGGAGCTTGACAGCCTCTTCGCCGCCAATCTGCGCGCCGTCCTCACCAAGCCCTTCGGCCACCGTGAGCTGGTCAATGTTGTGGAGAACGCCCTCCGTCTTGAGAGGAGCCTGCGGCCTCTGCTTGCCGCCGCCTCGCCGGCCCGTCCGGCGGGCCCTGCACCCTCAGCCACCGCAACGGCGCAGAGCGCCCCTGCAGCGGCAGTGCCCGAGGCGCGCTGGAGCGATGACCTGCGCATCGCCGCCGGCACCATCGCCCGGCTCACTGCCGAGCTGCGCCGCGCCCAGCCGGAGGGTCTGAACGAGCAGCAGCGCCTCGACCTGGATGCTGTGGTCACAAGCAGCCGCCGCCTCGTGCGCATGATTGATGAAAAATTTCCCGAAAGCGAGATCTTTACCACAACCACCCTGACCGCGTGACGAAGCGCTCCAGCGCAGGCCGATGCCATGGAATTTGACTATCAGGAACTGATCGAAAGCGTGCAGGATATGGTCTTCGCCGTGAACCCCTCCGGCGGATTGATCTACTGTAACCGTCAGTTCGCCCTTTTCTCCGGCAAGGAGAAAAGGGCCCTCACCGCTGCCCCGCTGCTTGATCTCGTCCATCCTCCCGACCGCAGCCGGGTGGAACGGATGCTGCAGGAGACCCTGCAAGGCTCGGCGCGCACCTTCGAGGCGCGTTTTGTCGGTGAGAGCGGCGCCCCCCTTTACTTCTCGACCAACATGACCCCCATCCGCGAGGGGGGTCAGGTCACCGGGGCGATCGGCATCTCCCGCGACATCAACGAGCGCATGGTCCTCGAACAACAGATCACCGGGCTGAAGAACTTTCAGGAGAGCATCCTCAAGAGCATCCAGGCCGGGCTGAT